>NZ_JAFNMX010000007.1:0-143450 GCF_026537015.1 Gilliamella sp. B2887
AGATTGTCTGTTTCTTCTTTTTAAAGAGCTGACAGCTATTTATCTTTCACTAAACATTTTGTTATTCAGTTTGCTGTCTCAAGGGTTGCGTATGTTACTCACTTCACTTGCTCTCGTCAACCCCTATTTAAGAAATTTTATTATTTTTAGATTGATTGACTGCTTTTTACTCAAAATGATGTGTTATAACGTTATTTGGAGTCGTTTAACCGCATTTACGGCTTTATTTACCGCTTCGGAGACCGTTTCGGCTTTTGCCAATGCGACTCCCATTCGCCTTACACCATCTACTTCAGGTTTACCAAATAAACGTATATCTGTATGTGACTCTTGTAATGCTTTTTCTAAATTAGCAAATGTAATTTGCTTTGAACAACCATTTACTAAAATAACCGCAGAAGCAGCAGCACTGTATTGTTCAATCATAGGAATTGGTAATCCCAGTATAGCTCTAGCATGTAATGCAAATTCGGTGAAATTTTGAGATATTAATGTTACCAACCCAGTATCATGCGGACGAGGAGAAACCTCACTAAACCAAACATGATCACCTTTTACAAATAATTCAACACCAAATATACCTCGTCCTCCTAGAGCATCAGTTATTTTAGTTGAAATTTCTTTTGCTAGATTTAAAGCTTGATTAGACATTTGTTGCGGTTGCCAAGATTCTCGATAATCCCCTTTTTCTTGACGATGACCAATAGGTTCACAGAATGAAATACCATTAATATGTTTGACAGTAAGTAAGGTAATTTCGTAATCAAAATTCACTAAGCCTTCTATTATTACTTTTCCTTCACCTGTACGTCCACCTTCTTGAGCATAGATCCATGAGGAATCTATATCAACTTCACTACGTAATAATGACTGACCTTTGCCGGAAGAACTCATAATCGGTTTGACAAAACAGGGAAAACCAATTTCTGTTATTGCTTGTTTAAATTCTGTTTTATTTGAAGCGAAACGGTAAGGTGAAGTAGGTAACTTTAATTTTTCAGCAGCTAGGCGACGAATACCTTCTCTATTCATTGTTAACGCTACTGCATTTGCAGTGGGAATGACCGTAAATCCTTCACTCTCTAATTCAACTAAAGTTTTTATTGCAATGGCTTCTATTTCAGGAACAATATAATCGGGTTTTTCAGTTTCAATGACGTTTCTTAGTTCATTACCATCTAACATATTGATAACATGAGAACGATGTGCAACTTGCATCGCTGGAGCATTAGCATAACGATCAACAGCAATCACTTCACAACCAAATCGCTGTAATTCAATCACAACTTCTTTTGCTAGTTCCCCTGCACCACAAAGTAAAACTTTTGTTGCGCTGGATGATAGTGGTGTCCCTATTTTTGTCATGATATTCTTCTTATATGTTTAATCATTTTATTTTGTTTATAAGCTTAAAATAAAAAATCGGGATAATTATCCCGATTTTTCTTAATTTAAAATTATACTGAATATGGATCACGTAAAATCATAGTTTCACTACGATCCGGACCCGTTGAAATAATATCAACTGGTGTTTCCGTTAATTCTTCAATCCGTTTGATATAAGCTTTTGCTGCTTTTGGTAATGCATCATAACTCTTGATACCAAACGTCGATTCACTCCAACCTGGCATTGTTTCGTAAACTGGTTTTACTAAACTCCAATCTTCAGCAGCAGCCGGTGCATTTTTGATGACATGACCATTTGGTAATTGATAACCAACACAAATTTTAACTTCGTTAAGACCATCGAGAACATCCAGTTTTGTAAGACAAAATCCAGAAACAGAATTTAGTTGTACGGCTTTTCGAACGGCAACTGCATCTAACCATCCTGTACGACGACGACGACCTGTTGTTGCACCGAATTCATTACCCTGTTTACAAAGGTACTCGCCAGTTTCATCAAATAATTCTGTAGGAAAAGGACCAGCTCCAACTCGTGTAGAGTAGGCTTTAACAATTCCTAATACATAACCGACATAACGGGGACCAAAACCAGAACCAGTTGCTACTCCACCAGCAGTCGTATTAGAAGATGTCACATAAGGATACGTACCATGGTCAATATCAAGCAATGTACCTTGTGCACCTTCGAACATAATCCTTTCACCTTTTTTTCGTGCATCTTCTAAAAGTGCAGGTATATCGGCAATCATAGATACTAAAATATCTGCAATTGCTAATGTGTCATTAAGGACTTTCTGATAATCAACAGCTTCAGCTTTATAGTAATTTACTAATTGAAAATTGTGGTATTCCATCACTTCTTTTAATTTTTCAGCAAATGCCAGTCTATCAAGTAAATCCCCAACACGAAGTCCACGACGTGCAACTTTATCTTCATAAGCAGGCCCAATACCTCGACCAGTAGTACCAATAGCTTTATTTCCACGAGCTTTTTCTCGAGCTTGGTCTAATGCAATATGGTAAGGCAAGATTAATGGGCACGATTCAGAGATAAGTAGTCTTTCTTGAACAGGTATACCTTTATTTTCAAGTTCTTTAATCTCTTTCATTAAAGCATCTGGACATAGCACTACACCGTTAGCAATAATACTCATAACATTATTATGTAGAATTCCTGATGGAATTAAGTGTAATACGGTTTTTTCGCCATCAATAACCAACGTGTGACCTGCATTATGCCCGCCTTGATAACGTACCACATATTTTGCTTTTTCAGTAAGTAAATCGACAACTTTACCTTTGCCTTCATCACCCCATTGTGTACCTAGTACAACAACATTATTACTCATAGACTGTTTACTCATTCTGTTATTTATTTGATTTTAATTTCATATACTGGAAAAACTCACTATCAGGACTAATGACCATCACATCATTACCAGTGAAACTTTGTTCATACGCTTTTAAACTACGAATAAAACTAAAAAACATCATATCTTTACCAAAGGCATCAGCGTATAGTTTAGCGGCATTAGCATCGCCTTCACCTCGGATTATACGAGATTGACGCTCTGCTTCTGATAATATTTTGGTTGCTTCTAGCGTAGCTGTCGCTCTTGTTTCTTCGGCTTTTCTAACACCTTCAAAACGTTTATCACGAGCGATCACTTCACGTTCTGCTCGCATTCTTGCATAGATAGAACCAGAAACTTCAGATGGGAAGTTAATCTGTTTAATTCGAACATCAATGACTTCAACACCAAATGCTCTTAAGCTGGTTTTATTGATTTCAGAATCTTTTTGGGTATCAGTAACCAATTTGTCAATTGGTGCAGTATCAATGGAGTCTTGATGATTTCCATTCAAAGCATCTTTAACTCGAATCATTAAAGAATTTCGTGATTTAGTATCAGCGTTAGAATCATTAATAATATCTTTATTGCTTAATTTACCAATTTCAGCTCTTAAACGACCATTTAGACGTGCTAAAAGTAAGTCTTCAACGTTATTTCCGCCAGCTACTGTTTCATAATAACGATTAAAATCAACAATTTTCCACTGTACAAAATAATCAACAATTAATTCTTTCTTTTGTACGTTAAAGAAACGTTGTTCTTTGCTATTATTAGAACTATTAGTTGTTTGAATTTTAGCATCAATAACTTTGATGCTATCCATACCAGGAACTTTAAAATGTAATCCTGGATCAGATAACCCAATAATTTTATTAAATCTTAAAACAACACCACGTGTTCCTTCTTCTATCACATAAGCGCTTGAAAAGAACATACCAATTAAAATTAAAACGATAGGAATCAATAATTTACGCATACTCATCTTTCTCCTTATTATTGTCCCATAGTTCTCATAGTTCTCGCTGTATTGCTAGTAGAAGAACTATTGTTACTTGTTGTGGCACTTTTTTGTGATTCACTTGCTGTTTGAGGTGTACTTTTCATTGCTTCAGAAGAATTTGGCATATTAAAATTATAATCACTACTTTGATTTACTGTTGATGTAGATACTTTTTCGCCTTTATTTTTTAATAAATGTTCTAATGGTAGAACCATTAGATTACCACTTTTATCATTAACGATGACTTTATGAGTCTTCTCTAATATTTTTTCCATCATTTCAATATATAAACGCTCTTTAGTTATTTCAGGAGCAGCTTTATATTGAGGTAAAATTTGCTCAAAACGTGCAACGTCACCTGCAGCTTCAAGCTCTACTCGGACTTTATAGGCATTAGCATCAGCTAAAATTCTTGCCGATTTACCTTCAGCTTGCTGAACTAATTGAACTTTATCTGCTTCTGCTTGCTTGATTTCACGTTCACTATCACCCTGAGCACGAATTGCATCATCGTAAGCATCTTGTACCTCATCCGGTGGACGAGCCACTTGGAAATTTAAATCAACAATATTAATTCCCATATCATAATGGGTGATTACATTAACAAGTTCATCCTTAGTGCTACTTTCAAGAATTGAACGACCATCGGAAATGATAGCATCAATATTAGAGCTACCCACAGCGGTTCTAAGAGCACTATCTGCGGCTTGGCGAAGGCTATCTTCAACATTAGTAACATTGAATAAATATTTTAAAGGATTGCTAATACGATACTGTACATTCATCTCAACAAAGACAAGGTTCTCACCTGTAGTAACAATAAAGCCTTGGACATTGAAATTTCGAGTTCCTTGAGTATCAACAATATAGACCTTATCAATTAAGGTAGGTTTCCAATTTAATCCAGGTTGAACAATTTCTGGTTGAACTTGACCAAAGCGAGTAATCACCCCTCTTTGGCTTTGATTAATGGTATAAAACCCACTTAAACCCCAGATAAATATTAAAGCAATAAATGCTATTACAATAATTTTGTAGGTATTCATCGGTAATTTAGTGTTTGATGAACCGCCATTGTTATTGCCTAACTTACCTTTTTTAAGTAAATTTTTAATTTTATCCAATATATCATTTGTTGAATTGGAAGGTTTTTTGTTATTACTTCCCCATGGATCGTTATCTTGTCCGTTATTTCCGGGCTGATTCCACGCCATATTTTATATGCTCCATTTAACGATTAGTTGTTATTTTGCGTATTAATTAAGTATAACAGATCTGGCTCCTGTTTACAGAGACGATTCCATTCAATGGAAGGCATTCTCACATCTAGTCGAAAACTACCGTCATCATTAATAAACTCACGTTCTACTGCATTTAACTGATAAAAACGACTTCTTAATTTTGCCAAATGAGCAGGTAAATTCAACTGACAAACTTGAATCTGTTTAGCAAGCCTTTCTTTTAATGCTATAAATAAGAGATCTAATCCTAAACCATTTTGAGCAGAAATCCAAACACGAATTGGAATTCCCTCTTCATTACGATCAATGCTCGGTTCTCTACCTTCGATTAAATCAATTTTATTCATTACTAATAGTGTTGGGATATCATGTGCATCAATTTCAAATAATACTTCTTCTACTGCATGTATATTCTCCAACATATTAGGATCAGCAGCATCAATAACATGTAATAATAAAGCTGCTTCTTGTGTTTCTAATAAAGTTGCTTTAAAAGCCGCAATCAGATCATGAGGTAAGTGACGAATAAAACCTACCGTATCAGCTAAAACAACTTCTCCAACATCATCAACTGTAATCCGCCTTAGTGTAGGATCGAGCGTAGCAAATAACTGATCAGCTGCATAAACATCGGCATGAGTTAGAACATTAAATAGTGTTGATTTACCTGCATTGGTATATCCAACTAAAGATGCAGTGGAGAGATCTGCTTTATTTCTTGATTGCCGATTTTGGTTACGCTGTTTTTCTACTTTAGCTAATCTTGATAAAATTAATTGAATTCTATGACGAATCAAACGTCTATCAGTTTCTAACTGTGTTTCCCCCGGTCCTCTTAAACCAATACCACCTTTTTGTCGTTCTAAATGTGTCCATCCACGAACCAAACGAGTAGATAAATATTGCAATTGTGCTAATTCAACTTGTAATTTACCTTCATGAGTTCTCGCTCGTTGTGCAAAAATATCTAAAATTAAACCAGTTCGATCAACAACGCGACATTCACATAGTTTTTCAAGGTTACGTTCTTGAGTAGGCGTCAATGTATGATTAACTAAAATAACGGAAGCTTGTAGTTCTTTAACTTTTTCAGCAATTTCTAGGGCTTTACCTTCACCAATAAAATATTTGGCTTGAGGTGTTTTTCTTGATGTTGTCACAATATCGAGAATCTCTATTTGAGCAGAAGCAACTAATACTTCAAACTCTTTTAGATCCTCGATATCGCTTTCTTGAGGAAGGAAAACATGGACTAATAAGGCAGATTCTCCGCCTTTATATCGATCAAACAATCAGATTCTCCGCTGATTTAATCAGTTTTCATTTTCCTCTTCTGGCTGAGATACTAATCCAGAAATTGATCTTGATGGTACAACTGTTGAGATAGCATGTTTATAAACCATTTGGCTTACAGTATTTTTTAGTAATATAACAAATTGATCAAATGATTCGATTTGACCTTGTAATTTAATACCATTAACCAAATAAATTGATACAGGAATATGCTCGCGACGAAGCAAATTCAAATAAGGATCTTGTAATGACTGCCCTTTTGACATGAGATTATCCTTTAAAATGAAATAATATGAAGATTGAAATTATATTTTCAAAAATAAATATCTATTGTAATTACAATTATAGAATATTTACGTAAGTAAATATCAAAATAACATAAAAAACACGGTACTTGAACCGATCAATTGCAATTTATGCACAAATAACTAAATTTTTAATAACTTTACATTAACTAGACAAAATAATATACGAAACCGCCTCATTAATCTAAAATATTTTAACAAAACTAAATAAACTATCAATAAATAAAAAGACCAAGTAATAAGCAATGAAAATATCTATTTGAAATTAAAAGAGATGATTTAAAATATTTTCCATATTATTTCTATTTAACCATGTGACAGGTTGCTTCCAACCACGAAGCCAGGTAATTTGCCGTTTTGCTAATTGACGAGTAGCACAAATACCTTTGAATACCATTTCATCATAACTGGTATCGCCACTTAAATATTCCCACATTTGGCGATAACCAACGCAGCGAATAGAAGGTAGATTTAAATGAAGATCGGAGCGCTGCATAAGTTTTTTCACTTCATCTTCAAAACCTTGATCTAACATCTGTAAAAAACGTTGCTCAATATGCTTATGAAGTTCAGCTCTATCATCTGGCATTATAGCAAATTGCATAATATCATATGGTAAAGCTTTACCACTTTCTTGAGTTAGCTCGGTTAAACTTTTACCTGTGATAAGATAAACTTCTAAAGCACGATTTAGACGCTGTGGATCATTAGGATGAATACGCTCAGCCGATATAGGATCAATTTTTTGCAATTCTTCATGAATCGCTTGCCACCCCATTTTATTAGCTTTTTCTTCTATTTGTTTACGTATTTCCATGTTGGCAACAGGAAGCGGAGATAGCCCTTCAATTAGCGCTTTAAAATATAACATGGTGCCACCTACTAACAATGGAATGCGTCCTTTGTTTAGGGTTTTTTCAATTTCGACAATCGCATCATGCCGAAAATTAGCTGCTGAATAACTTTGTGCTGGATCACAAATATCAATCAATTTATGCGGATATTTATGTTGTTCTTTTTTAGTTGGTTTTGCCGTCCCAATATCCATTCCGCGATAAATTAGTGCGGAATCAACACTAATGATATCAATAGGATAACGATCATAAAGAGCCATTGCAAATGCCGTTTTACCCGATGCTGTGGGTCCCATTAATGAAATAATTTTTGGTTTGTTCATGATAAAATCGATTGAGTAAATAATTGTATATCAATTGGATATAAAAAAGTTTGTTGCTGTAACAAATTAATATCTATCTGTTCTAACTGAGCCAATAACTGAATCACTTTAGCTACACTCCAACATACTGTATGACTGTCATCATACTGATTTGCTAACCAATTAGCTATCTGTGTTGGATTTAAAACTTCCTGTTCTGATTCTGATATAAAACTAATTAATGCTGGCAAAGTTTGTTGCCAATTCATAGCCCGCAACATTTTAGGCACATTTTCTAAGTACAATTTAGCTTTATCTATATAAAAATCAAAACCTAAAAATTGTAATTGTTTTTGATAATTAGTAATCACTTGCTGTTCTTTATGATCTATTAATATCGTTAAAGGTATCAATAATTTTTCCGATTCTTGAAATAATAATTTAATTGTGGTCACTTTTTTTTGGGCCACAGGTAATTTCATTAACATTAATTTTTGCTGATTATCTTCAAACTTTTCAAGCAACGCCATATCAGATTGAATGATAGTTAATACTCGACCAAATTGCACTAATGATGAACTATCAAGTTGCTGTTGTAATGATTGTAATGGCATATTTCGTTTAGGAAATAATGCTTCAATAACTGCTTGTTGAGGTGCAGTTATTAAACCATCATCTTCTGTTGGCTGAAATGATTGAGGCTGAGTTTTTTCTATTTCTGTTTTTGGATTAATTTCAACTAATTGACCATAAATTGCATTTTCTTTAATGTGATTGATCGGTTTTTTAGTTAACGAGCTCATTGTTGGATAATTTTTATGCTCAGTTTCTATTTGTTGATTAAAGATATTTTCACCGGCAGCTTGTCGATTCGGAGCCATTATCACTTTTTCTTTATATGTGAACGGTTGATTTGATTCAAGAGCCATGACAATTGCTTGATAAACAAAATCATGTACTAATCTCGCTTCATGAAAACGAACTTCGTGTTTCGCGGGATGCACATTAACATCAACTTGTTTAGGATCAATTTGTAAAAATACAACATAACTTTGTTGCTCATTAGTACGGCTATTGTATGCTTGTCGCAATGCATGATTGAGCAATTTGTCCTTGATGACACGGCCATTAACATAAAAGTATTGCAGTTCACTGCTTTCACTGCTGGTGACCCAACCTTGAATCACTAAATCATCGTGTTGCCAATCAAGTTTCACTGCTTTTTGCATAAATGCTCGACCGCAAACTAATTCCACTCTTTTTTTTAATTCAGATGCTCGATACTGTTTAACCAATTTACCATTATGTTGCAAATTAAATGAGACATCAGGACGAGCCAGCGCAATGCGTCGCACAAATTCCTCAATATGCATAAATTCGGTTTTTTCCGTTTTTAAAAAACGGCGCCTTGCAGGAGTATTATAGAATAGATCAAGAACTTCAACTGTTGAACCAATAGGATGCGCAGCGGGTTTAATAGTTGGCGTCATATCTCGACCTTCTGCATAAACTTGCCATGCTTCAGTCTGTTCTACTGTTCTCGAAGTTAAAGTTAATCTTGAAACAGAACTAATACTTGCTAGTGCTTCACCACGAAATCCGAGACTAATAATTGCATTGAGATCATCTAACGTACTGATTTTACTGGTTGCATGACGTGCTAAAGCAAGTGCTAATTCATCTTTAGTAATACCACAACCATTATCACGAATACGAATTAATTTACAGCCGCCTTGCTCAATATCTATATCAATTTGAGTACTACCCGCATCAAGGCTATTTTCAACTAATTCTTTAATAACTGATGCGGGGCGCTCTACTACCTCACCTGCCGCAATTTGATTCGCTAATTGGGGAGATAGAATATGGATTGCCATTAATGTTGTGCTCCAAATTTAGGATTCTGTTTTACATAGTTTTTTATACCTTGATAAATGGCTTTAGCAATCTTATCTTGATGGGCATTACTGCTTAACAGACGTTCTTCGTCTAAATTAGAAATAAAACCAACTTCAATCAAAATCGACGGAATATCAGGTGAACGTAAAACACCTAAACTTGCATATTCTGGCTGATTTTTATGAAGCTTAGTTACACTTTTTATTGACGTTAAAACTTGCATTGCTAATTCATAACCTACTCGCTGAGAATAAGAAAATTGTAAATCTAAGACCGCTTGACTTAAATGACGATTATTATCTTCAGCAAGAGCATCGCCAGCTCCGCCTAATAATTGAGATTGTTTTTCATCTTGTTCAAGCCAACGACCAAGCTCAGTATCAGCCCGTTTGGTCGATAAGACCCAAATTGACGCACCTGTTGCGTTACGATTTGGGGCTGCATCAGCATGAATAGAAACTAATAAATTAGCTTTATTTTTTCGAGCGATTTCTGAACGCTGTGGAACCGAGATAAAAGTATCACTACTACGGGTTAATACCCCTTTAAAACTAGGATCTTTATTTAACAAATTAGTTAATTTTTTGGCAATTGAAAATGTAACTGTCTTTTCATATAAATTGCTTTGACCTATTGCGCCAGAATCTTTACCACCATGTCCTGCATCAACGGCAATCACTACTTTAGCTGCATAAGCTGAGTTACAAAGCAATAATAACATTAAAAAAGTAAGTAATTTTTTCATCATCTTTTACCGTTAATGTGTATTGTTAAAAATTAATAATCGTTCGACCCTTTTGGCTTTTTGCTTGCACGCAAGCCGTACGTTCACAGGATAAATAAGCCAAATGAATTTCAATGTCAGCACTTGGTAATATACCTTTCGCTTGTTCAGGCCATTCAATTAAACAGATCGAACGCGAAGAAAAATATTCACGGATACCCATAAACTCAAGTTCCTCAGAATCAATTAATCTATATAAATCAAAATGATAAACAGAAAAGCCATCGAATTGATACGGTTCAACTAAAGTATATGTTGGACTTTTGACATTACCTGTATGACCTAATTGTTGTAAAAATCCACGACTAAAAGTAGTTTTACCAGCACCAAGATCACCAATTAAATAAAGAATTATCGTATCATCTTGATTCAATAAATAGTTTAAACATTGCTTAGCAAGTTTGCTACCCAATGAAATGGTTGCGTGCTCATCGGCTAAAATAATTGGTTTCATGAGGAATTCTTTGCTCAATAAATAGTCCTTATTATATACTAATAACCATTAAAGATGTACCAAACAAGATTAACTTGCTTTTCTGTCAAAAAGTTTCAGGTTAACTATACGTTTAAGTATAAAAAAAGTGAGAATTATGTTACATACTATTTCAACAGCCAACCAATCAACTGTAAATACACAATTCATATCACAACACGATGCCGTTTTATTCTGGCAAAATGGTGTGATTATTGCGCTAAAAAATAATCCATTATTAGATGATATTATCGAAAAAACTGCACATTGCTACATCATCGATAATGATATTCAAGCTCGTGGATTACTCCCATTTATTGATCCAAGAGTTAAAATTATCAATATGCAGCAAACCGTTGAATTAACGGCAATCAACTACCCACAAATGAATTGGCAATAATATGATTTTTCGTTGACATACCCAGCCTGTCAGTTTTAATTACCTTAATCATTGTGTTTTATTATAGATAATTATGATGTTTTAAAATAATCTCAGCTAATTTGCAAATCTAACTCTCTGGGTTTAATATAATTTTCAATCGTTTTAATGAATATTTAAATCTTAATGACAAATTTATTAACAGTATCAGAATGTATTGGTCGTTTAAAAAATGGTGATGTAATTGCTTACCCTACCGAAGCCGTTTTTGGATTGGGTTGTGATCCCAACAATGAAATTGCTGTATTAAACCTGCTACAGTTAAAGCAGCGATCAATTGATAAAGGGCTAATTTTAATTGCGAGTGATTATCAGCAACTGCTTCCTTATATTGATGATTCAACTCTCAATAAAGAGCAAAAGAGGTTAGCATTTACCAGCTGGCCTGGACCTGTCACTTGGATTTTTCCTAAAAATAAAACAACTCCCTATTTTTTAACAGGCAAATTTGACTCTATTGCAGTGCGAGTCACTAATCATCCTTTAGTTTGTCAGCTTTGTGATTTATTTGGTAAACCACTCATCTCATCAAGCGCTAATCTTTCAGGTCATAATCCCTGCCGAACAATTTTTGATGTAAAACAACAGTTTGGAGAATGTTTTCCTGTTTTAAGAGGTGAAACAGGTCATCGTTTACAACCTTCTGAAATTAGAGATATAAGAACAGGTAATATCATTCGAGAAGGATAACTTTATGCAAAATTTGTATATTGGTGTAATGTCAGGTACCAGTATGGATGGTATTGATATTGCTTTAGTAAATATAACAGATAGAAAAATTACCTCAATCGCTAGTAATTGCTACCCAATGCCAGCCAATTTAAAACAACTTCTACTTACTCTATGCGAAACCAAACAGACCACATTACAAAATTTAGGTGAAATTGATCACAGACTTGGCCAACTTTTTGCAGATAGTATAAATCAATTTTTAAAAGATAATCAGATTAAAAAACATCAAATTACAGCGATTGGATGTCACGGACAAACCATCTATCACGCACCAAATGGTGCTAATCCGTTCACCATGCAAATTGGAGATGCGAATATTATTGCGGCAAAAACAGGAATAACCACTATAGCAGATTTTCGACGTAAAGATATGGCTTATGGGGGACAAGGCGCACCACTCGTGCCAGCTTTTCATAACGCGGTATTGCAAGATCCGAATATCAATCGCGTGATACTTAATATTGGCGGAATAAGTAATATTACTGTATTAATTCCTCAATACCCTATTATAGGTTATGACACTGGTCCAGGTAATGTATTATTAGATGGATGGATTAAAGAGCAGTTAGGAAAAAACTATGATCAAGATGGACTATGGGCGAAAACAGGTAGCATTAATCCAGATTTATTAAATTATCTTTATAAGGAAAATTATTTTCAAATACCTGCTCCTAAAAGTACTGGACGAGAACTATTTAATTTATCTTGGTTACATAATAAATTAGTAGGAATGCATTTATCTGCGCAAGATATCCAAGCAACATTAGTCGAGTTTACTGTTTTATCTATTTCTGAAGAAATAAAAAAATTACCGATAAATAATAGATTATCTTGTGAGCTGTTAGTTTGTGGAGGTGGTGCAAAAAATCCTCTCATAATGGAACGATTATCAAGATTACTACCAAAATGGCAAGTTTTGATTACTGATGTGAAAGGCATAAACAGTGCTGATATGGAAGCGATTGCTTTTGCTTGGCTTGCTTATTGTAGGATGAATAATATTCCATCTAATATTCCAGAAGTAACTGGAGCAAACCAAGCAGTAAGCTTAGGGGTTATTTATCAATAATAACCTTTATTCTGACAATTTTGATTGCTTATTATAACCAATTAATTCAGATATTTTGGCGGCAGATTGGCTAATTTCACCGACAAGTTTAGCTTCATCTTCTGCTGTATTACATCTAAAGATAGAGGTTGATAAACTTAAGGCTGCAATAATATTACCTAAACGATTATAAATTGGCACTGCAAAACAACGTAAACCAAGCTCTGACTCTTCATCATCTTTGCCATAACCTAAACGTTTAACTTCATCGAGTTCAGCAAAAAATGCCTCTTTATTGGTGATTGTTTTAGGTGTGTATTGAACAAAATTAATACTATTAACTAAGCTTTTTTTACTTTCATCATCTAACCAAGCTAATAATACTTTACCTAATCCACTGGCATGCACAGTCGCTTGATTGCCTATTTTAGAAGTTAAACAAAGACTATATTGTTCTGATGCCACTTTATTAATGTAGATAATTTGGTCACCTTCACGAACAGCTAAATGAATCGTTTCTTTAGTTTTATCCCTTAACTTTCTCATTTCCAAATCAGCAATAGCTAAAAAGTTTTGGTGATAAAGCACTCGGTTGCCTAAATCAAGTAATTTCAAATTAAGAGAATATTTATCTGAATCTTCTTCTTGATTAACATAACCTAATGATTTCATGGTTTGTAAAAAACGATAGGCTGTGCTTTTGGGCATCATTACTTTTTGCGATAATTCTGATATAGCAATGTCTTTAGATTCGGATAAAGCTTCTAAAATTCCGAAAACTTTTAAAACCGAAGCAACCGATTCTGGTGAGCTATCATTCATTATTAGCACATCTCCTTACTAAAAATTAGTCATTATTCTATTATTAAATGATCAACTAGAACAAATCAAAACTATCGAAAGTATATCATAATTAATAATGAGTCGTTACTAGCTATTTTATAAAAAATCTAATCTTTGAGGAGTAAACATATCAAGCAAAACGCCAGCTTGTTTGCAAACACAACCATGTTCAATATTGGGTTTTTTATATAATGTATCACCAGCACGAACAATCTTAGTCTCATCACCGATAGTAAATTCAAATTCACCAGACAAAACATAGGTTAGTTGTTCATGTGGATGATGATGCATCGCACCAATTGCGCCAGTTTCAAAATGAACTTCAACCGCCATCATATTACCATCATGAGCTAAAATTTTACGTTTAACCCCATTTCCTAAATCAATTAATTCAATATCTGAATTAAAACAAAACATGACATTACTCCTAAATTTATAAAAAAAACAGAGATAATAAATAACATCCTTTTATTTTATTATCTCTTAAATTATCTAATTTTTAACCTTATTTTATTAAGGTTGCTTACCAATATAAGCTAAAATACCACCATCAACATAAAGAATATGCCCGTTAACAAAATTTGAAGCTTCTGATGCTAAAAATACGGCTGCTCCAGCCAAATCATCAGGAGTCCCCCATCGCCCTGCCGGTGTTTTAGCGATAATGAACTGATCAAATGGGTGACGAGAACCATCTGCTTGTTTTTCACGTAATGGCGCAGTTTGAGGAGTGGCAATATAACCTGGACCAATACCGTTACATTGAATATTGGCATGCCCAAATTCAGAACAGATATTTTTGGTTAACATTTTTAAGCCACCTTTAGCCGATGCATAACCAACAACTGTTTCACGACCAAGCTCGCTCATCATTGAACAGATGTTGATGATTTTGCCACTTCCTTTTTTGATCATTGAAGGAAGGACAGCTTTTGCCATAATAAATTGACCAGTCAGGTCGATATCAATAATTTTTCGATAATCTGCCGCACTTGTTTCAAGCATCGATTTGCGCTGTATAATACCTGCATTATTAACTAAAATATCAATCACACCATGTTCTTTTTCAATTTGAGCAATCGATTTTTCAACAGCATCTTCATCTGTAATATCAAATAGATAGCCATGGGCATCAATACCAGCAGCGTTATAAGCTTCAAGTCCTTTTTGCAAGTTTTCTGGTACCACATCATTAAATACGATTTTCGCTCCCGCACCAGCCAATGATTTTGCTATTTCAAAACCGATGCCGTAAGAAGCACCCGTTACCAGCGCTATTTTATTATTGAGTGAAAATTTATTTAAAATCGACATAATTTTATTCTCCGTTATAGTTATGATAGACAAAATGGGTCTATCACATTTCTTCTAATATGTTAGCGGGCACTTTAGTTAAATAAAGTGCGGGTTCATCTTGCGCATCACACGAATATAAAACGTATTTATTATCAGGTGAAAACGATGGATGGGGATGAGTAACTTGACGATCACCATCTAAAACACGCCATGTACTGTTATGCTTAACCAATTTATGTGCTGTTTTTGTTCTAGGTGCCAAAATATAAAGCCATGGATCATTTTCAATTTTATAGCCATTTGTATCAATTACGTCAACAGGACTGCCTGTTCCATCACCAATATAAAGTGTACCATCAAAATTACTCATTAAGTGTGAGCAAGCTGGCATTGCCATAATCTCTTTATCTTCATTTGTCATCGGATTATAAAGACGGATATATCGTTCTTGCTGTCCTTTCATATAAGACACATAGGCAAGTCCTGATCCATCTGGTACCCAAAATTCATGAGTGCAACTCTCACCAGGTAAATTATCATGCGCTTTTCGTTCATTTTGACCATCACGATCAACCAACCAAATTCTTGCATCAACTAAATCATGAGGCCCTTCATGGCAAAATGCGATAGTTTTATCATCAAAAGGTCTAAAAATTGGATGACCTAACCATACATTCTGATCAATAACTGTTTTGGCTACACCTGTTTTAATATCAATCTTGATTAAACGGCAGTGCGGGTTTTTATCATAAAATGCTTTAAATATTGTCCAGTCGGTAAGTGGCGTCCAATCTTTTTTATCAATTTCAATGCCTACAATTTCATTACAATCACTATTAGCAACCCATGTACCGTAACCAACCCATTCATCAGGTACTGTATAAATATTTTTTTCTTCTAACGTTTCAAGATTAACTTGTTGCAAGTTGCGTTCATTTTTCACATAGTACAAAAATTTATCGTCTGGCGATAAAAAACCACCAAAGGTATTATCACCAGGTCCTTCGGTAAGTTGTTTTGCTGTTTGGTTTTCAATATCAAGTAAATAATAGTTACGATGAGTATCAAATTCACCCGCAAAAAGTAGCTTTTGACCATCATTGGTAAAGCACTTTTGATAAAAATAATTACGATGGCATAAAATACCTTCTGGCGTTAACCGGATAATTTCATTTTTCGAATCTTCATCTGTAAATGATGAATATGACAGCCTTACGATATTCCCCTTAGCCATATAAACTCCCTGAATATGAATATACAAATGTTTAAAAGATGCTCATTTATAAAATATAGTAATATAAAAAGTGTGATGATTTTGTGACTTTCATCACATTGCAATAATTTTATTAAAACATCGTTTTATTTTACTTAAATAAATTGATATATTTTTTTGCGAGTTTATAATGAAAGTAAAAAGTACTTAGAACAAATTACTAAACTTTGTTATGTAACTGATTATTATTTCAATCAAAAATAGAGGGAAATCATGAAAATAGCATTAATGAACGAATTTAGCCAAGCAGCTAAAAATCCGATTATTTTAAATGAATTAAAAAACGCAACAGAGAAACATGGACATACAGTTTTTAATGTTGGTATGGATGGCGACAATGATAAAAAATTAACTTATGTTCATTTAGGTATTATTAGCGCTATTTTATTAAACAGCAAAGCCGTTGATTTTGTTATCACAGGATGTGGTACAGGACAAGGCGCATTAATGGCATTAAATGCATTTCCTGGTGTTAATTGTGGTTATTGTATTGAACCTACGGATGCTTATTTGTTTGCACAAGTAAATAATGGTAATGCATTATCACTCGCTTTTGCTAAAGGTTTTGGTTGGGGTGCTGAACTCAATGCTCGTTATATTTTTGAAAAAGCCTTTGATGGCGAAAAAGGATTAGGTTATCCGCCTGAACGTCGTGAATCTCAAAATGCTAATGCTGTAATTTTAAATGATATGAAAAATGCAGTAGGAAAAAGTTTAATTGAAGCATTGAAAGCAATTGATCAATCATTACTTAAAGATGCGATCAAAGGTGAACGATTCCAAAAATGTTTATTTGAAAACAGCAAAGATCCAGACATTACCGATTATATCAGAAGTTTACTAGATTAATTTAGAATTTATTATTTACTACATCCTACAATTTTGTGCCATTTCAACTTAATTGATGAAATGGCACATTTCATTATTTTTAATCGTTTATATTTAGTGAATATCTATAACGATATAATTTAAATATAAATTTTAATTTCCAATATATTTTCTTCAAAAAATAGTTAAACGCATTTAACAACATATTAGATAATAAGAATTAAAGAATGAGATGGATAATTGCAAAGATTAAAAGCGCTAAATCTTACTAGATCTAGCACTTTATTATTTTAATTATTTAGCTTTATTTTTTTCGATTAGCGTTTTTAGCTCTTTTGGTAACACTATATTACCGTTTTTATCTCGAGTGATTTTAAAGTCACTATTTCCTTTCCATAATTGATTGCTGGTTACAGATTTAAAATCTTTACTTTTAATCTTTGGTCCAAATGAATCTTTTATCGCTGATTGCCAGCTATCACGAATAGAATAATTGTGTTCAAAAATGACCACTGGTTTTAAAAATTCATAGGGATTAGCGCGTAAAATATAATTATACCTCGCACTATTGATCGAAAGATTATTCTTCATGATATAAGAACCAGTATTAAAATTATCAGTAAAGCCATCCATATTATTATTTAAGGAAATTGAATTGATAATTTTATGATTTACCGGTTGACCTTCTGCTCCTAATTTAAAGCCATTACCTATACTCCCTGTAGCAATATTGGGTTTTGAAAAAGGAAAACCGTTTGAATAAGTAACTGAACTGTCAATTAATACAGGTTCATTTGGGCCATCTTCAATCTTGTTATAAAGATCGAAACCATCATCAGTATTATTATGAGCAATACACCCTCTAAATACATTCCCTTTACCAACACCCAATTTAGCGGCAAAACCATCAGCATTTTTACCTGATTTATCCATATTATTATAAGAATCGGAGTTAAGAATTAGGTTATAAGATGGCCAATAAATTCGATTTTGATTTTTCTTTTTAGCTGAGATTGCCAAACCGGTATCACTATTATTACGTGTAATAACTTGATCAATCACATTATGACTACCCGAAATTCTTAAATAAGCTGGTTTATTGTCTTTATCATCAATATTTCCATCAAAGATAACCTGCTTAATAGCCCAATAGTTGCTATCTAAATTAAACGTAGTGTTAATAAAAATCGCTTTATGCTTATTAATGGCTTGTATGGTTTTTAATTTACCGGGTAATCCACTTAATTGAGCCGGAAGAGTCATGCCGTCATAATAACCATCCATCAAATGAATAACACCGCCCGGTTCAACGCTATTAACAGCCGTTTCGAAATCAACCGGTGATTGTTTGGTACCTTTATTATCCTTTTTACCTTCTGGCGACACAATAATATTAGATAAATTTTCAATCGATGATTTATTTAGATTAATTGTAAAAATTTGCGTATTATTTTTAGCATTATCAGTAAACTCAACAGTAAAGGTATTAGTTCCATCTTTTAGCTGAGCTGGAAACTGTAATAACTTACCAACTTCCGCATTCAACGTTTTATTAATTTCTTTAACAAATACGGTACCTGAAGTATTTGGAAAAAACTGTAGTGTATAATTTTTACTATATACATTTTGTGGTGATGATAAGATTAACGTTGGTTTAATATCAACAATTACCTCAGGTTTAGTGGGTAATTTATCATAGTCAACCATTTCATCATTAAGGGTTAATTTAGAATTTTTAAACTCAACTTTTGCGTTTCTAGAAGCAAAAAAGCCGACATAAATATTTTTGTTATCTTGTTGATTTAAGAATCCTGAATAATCATTGGTTGCCCACTGTTTCTCTTCACCAGTCGCATTATTTTTCATCGATAAGATAAATTGATCTGCCGTTCTGGTCATTGTTAAATGCATACTTTTAACGTCAACATAATTAACATGTTCAACATAACCAACTTTCTCAATTGATATGCCTTCATTACCCCATGCTTTTTTTACACCATCACGTACTAAGCCGGTTACTTTTACTAAATTATCATTTTTTTGATTTTGAGTAATTAATGCATTCATAATTACATTTGAAGCATTTGGAAACTCCTCATAACCAGCCGGCTGAGGATCACTTCTAGCAACCCCAATAGTATCACGAGCAAATAAACCAACCGCTTCTTGAGCGGCAGGCGTTTTTCCATCCACTTCAGGTCCTATTTGCTCTAAGGTAACATCACTTTCTAAAGTAAAAGTTTGATTAACGGGTAATTGAGTATAAAAAACCACCATTCCATCATGCGAGTTAGCAATTTTACCGCCTCGACTCTCTAAATAGAAATCTGACGGCAATTGATAAGGTTGATTTGGAACTAAATGATCTTTTTGACCAGCAATCCAGGCATTATTGGTTCCCACTTTTTCAGGCTTGATAAGTGAGGCAAAATTTAAGTCAGTCGATTGGCCAAATGCTATCGCTTTCCACTCTTGTGCAGAAGCTGAGCTAACATAAAGCGTAGACAGACAAAGTATTGAAGTTAATATTTTTTTCATTATGGGTCCTAACATTTTTGTTTATTTCAATAATTCTAAAGCTTTCCACTACCGACTAATCGATCAGAGTTTTTACTAAATTGCTTAATATCATCCACACTATATTGATAAGGCACAGACCAATACAAATTATCAACAAAACCGCATGACGCTAATTTCAACTTAGATTGATTAAATAAAGAATTTTTATCCCGAAGGTTATCGCCTTTAAACTGTTTAGCTACTTTGCAGTTATCTTTTAAACCATCAATCATAAAGTGATTATTTTCCGAAAGCACACTGCCTTTATAGCCTAAGCCAATAGAGTATTGATATGGGTATACAGTTTTAGATTTATTAACCGATCCTTTAAACAGGTTGTTATACATGTGGATTTTGCCGAACCTTACTCTTGGTGCGCGTTGAGTAATGTCTAAAAAAACATTATGATGAAGCGTGATATTTAACTTATTCTCATCCTGATCAGCATTTTTATCACTATGGCCAATTAACATAGTTTTATCATGATTTTCAAATAGACAATAAGAGATAGTAATAAAATTACTACCACGCTTAATATCCAATAAACCATCATGTTGTACATATTTCCAGCCATCTTTTTTCTGGTACATATTATCGGTAAATTTACCATCAGTTAGAGTAACATGATCAATCCAAACATAAGTTGAGGAAATAATGTTTATTCCATCCCATTCGGCATTCCATCCATCTCCCTCTTCAAATTTTGGTGCAACATCAATTGGTGCTTCAATTTTTAAATTTCGAATAATGACATTATTTACATTAGATAAAATAATAGAACCATTAATAAAACCCGCTTCTTTACCCACACCAATTAACGTAGTATTACTAGGAATTTTGATCAGCGAACGTGACTTTTGATCATCAAAGTCTTTGTAAGGTTTGTCTTCACTAATGTCTACAATCCCAGAGATTTGTATAATACGAGGTTCATCTTTATTTATTTTAATAGCTTCTAAAAGATCTTTCTTATTGTTAACTAAAAAGATCATTTCTTGTTTAGCTTTAGAACCTCCTGTTGTTCCAACATTTGTTACTGAATTGTATCCGCCAAAACCATTTTCAGGTGCAACATCAAGAGCCTGTTTAACTTTTATTGGCGCAGGTGATAAAGCATAACTGGTAAAACTATATGAGTTAATTGCTAATGGAATTAACACAGCTATTAGTCGTTTTTTCATTTTAATTGATACCCTAATTTTTTTGATTAATTTTATTAAGATCCACAACAGCATCTTGTTTTAATAGAGGATCGTTGTTAATAGCTGTTGCAATAATCTTAGCTATTGCTTGTGCACCTTTTTCTTGAAAATGCGTAGCATCCGGATTGTTAATCACGCCAGAAGTTTGATTTTTATAATAAGGATATTTAGGATCATTAGGATCTACAGCTAACCAGTAAGACTGCCAGTCATCCTTGTGTTGGTTCGCAAAATCAATACTAAATGACTCCAAATCAATTAAAGCTACTTGATTAACTTTAGCCGTATGTTTAATCGTATTCGAATAATCTCCCCAATATGCAAAACCAGGTTTATTGGCGGTATAATGCATATGACTAACAGGATTGGTACTTTGATTTTGATGAGCAATGTTATTATTTTTATCTTTATAACGGGTGACTGGTGTCATCAAAATTGGCGTCATATCCAACGCGTTTGCCACAGCGAGATAACCTTCTAAAGAGGATTGGAATGACATATTTTCTTGCATTGATGGATACTGTTTTTGGTTATTATCATCATTAGGATAAGTGCATAAATTAGCAACATCCACTTTACCTCGTTTCGGATTGTTGCCGTTACATTTTTCATCATTATGTCCAAAAGCGATGATCATATAATCGCCTTTTTTCATTAAAGGGATCAGTAAATCGAACCATCCTTCAGTTTTGAAACTACGGCTTGAACGGCCTGACTGTGCGCCATTGATGACAACCGTATCAGCCTTATCATCAATAAACTGATCAAAAACTTGGCCCCATCCCATTCTTGGATAAACTTTTTTATCATAGTTGGACGCAGTCGAATCACCTAAAATAAAAATACGTTGCTTAGCATTTATATTTCTTTCTTTTTGCTTAACTGCCTGATCATAATCAAAAGGTGAATCTTGGCTAATGGGTCTTAAACGCATATCAAACAATACAGTACCACTTACTTTACCAGTAGAAGAATCGTATCCACGATTAAAGTACATTACATTAAGTAGCTTGTTAATATCTGAATTTGCAGTAGTAAGTGGATCAAATAAATTAGCCATAATGCCTACTTGGCGTAATGCTTTATCAAACAGCAAATGATATTTTTTATAAGCATGGCTTAATGCAGCATCATCTATTGAAAAAGATAATTGATTATCAGTAAATTGTTCTGGGCCTAGAAGATTGATTTGTTTAGCTAGTTCACTAGTTAAAAAATCAGTTAATGGATTAATATTAACAGTATTTTTTTCATCTTTTTGTAAGGTATGAACGTATGAAACCAAACAATTACCGTTACACATTTGCCCTTCATCCGCTTTTCGGGCAAGTGAGTTTTCATTACTAAAAACAATTAGTGGTGGAGTCAGTTCAGAAACATCTTGTTGATAAAACCCATCGCTATTAGTCGCCGTTTTTAAAATTTTATTATTCACATCACGGACTATCACCGATGAAATAACTGGTTTATTAACATAAACATAACCTTGTATTACCGTACTTGCCAATACTTGATTGATTGAAGTGACAACCAATAAAAATCCGAAAAAAATTTTCTTTATCATTTTTTCACCACTAACTGTTTTTAACACTTTTATCGATTAAAATAAATAAGATAATCCTAGTGCTAACTTAGCTTCCCTTGCGTCAGAATGAACACTTTTTGCCACATCTTCTGCAGCAAAGTTAACTTGCCAAACTTTGGTTGCTTGCCAATTTATATCCAGTTCTTGTTGATAATCATTCTTTTTATCATTGTGTAATACATAGTTCCCTTTTAAGTATGAGAAGCGATAGCCAATGTTCCAATCAGGAGTTAGATTAATATCAGCACCGATATCAAAACGATTGCGCGCTCGATTATCGACATAACCTTGAACACTATCTTCGCGTTTACTTCTTGAAACTTTGCGATATTCAAATCGATATTGGCCATAAAAAGATAGATCATCACTTTGTAACCAAGTCAATTTTAAAGCGGGAGAATAACGAACACCTGGACGTTGTAAATCACTTACATCACCTAATTGATAATGAGGTAAGTTTTCTTCACTTTTAGCTTTATAACCACCACCAGAATAGAATCTAACTTCCATATTTGGTGTTAGTACCCAATTATCAGCCAAATAAAAATTGTAACCTCCATAAATTTGATAATGGCTAGAAACAATATCGTCAAAGAATAATCTATTTTTTAATTGGTTATAAGTATTTACACTTAGACCAACATAGCCTGTCTTATCAAAATCAGTATAAAGACCAAAACTATCACCATGATAATGTGAAGTTAAACCATAATGATGCGCATATTTAAAATAGGATTTATAAACAAAATCGGAATTTTTGCTATTTGATTGACCAAATGCGTAATTGAAACCAATTTTAAATTTAGCTTGTCGAGTATTAGTGGTTTTATTTTTCGATACATCAGAAATGGAAAAATAAGGACGGAACAATTTTGAATAATTATAGGTAATTTTAAATTCTTGCTCATAATCAGTTTTTTTATTGTTATAAGCTTTATATTCATTTTTAGAAAAACCGTTCTTTAAGGCTTTATAAGAATTGTTAGTATAATCACCAATATAATAGTTAAAGGTATAGGCAAAGTTAAATGCTTTTATACCCGAATACATTAATGCCCAATCTAAACGATTCCTTCCTGTATTACTACTAGCAACATATTTAACTTGTTTGCCAGCTATTTTTGCTCTTTTATAACGTTCAGCATGAGATATTTTCTTCCATTCATAACGATAGCGCAAACTTGCTGACCAATCACTATTAATTTTATAACTATATTTCAATCCTGGTTGATAAAGAGTTGAATCTTTGTTGAAACCTAATTCAAATGATGGAATAATCGATCCCCAGCCATCATCAAGCGTAAGTATTTTTTGAATAACAACACTACCCGATCCACCTTGCATATCATCATATAAAACATCACGTTTGTTTCCACCACCTTCAGTAACACCAAATTTAAATTCATATTGCCAACTATCGTCGGTTTTATGAATTAATTTAATAGTATCCCCATGAATCCTATCCATAGATTTCCAATTATGTTCATATTGAAAGATTGTTTGACCAGAACCAGCGAAGCTACAGATAGGAAAGGTTGATAGAAAAATTAAAAGCGGTATTTTCTTCAATTTAAAATTATTCATTATTGTTTTCCTATTTTTTAAAATGCTGTTTTATATTTTTTAGTATTTTATTAATGTTTTCTGTTAATAAGATCACAATTTAAAAAAACAGTTCAAAAAAATAATAAAAATATGAGATTTATCCTTTTTATTTTTAATACTATTCATATTTGAACTTTTCAAATTAAATAAAGTGTTACCAATATCACATTTCTAAAAAAAATTTTGAAATAAACTTGTACAAATTAAATATTATTCTAATAATATTTTTAAAACAGTATTTCATAATTATTAAGGAAAATAGATTTATGGCTGATAATCAGAAAAAAATAACCTTACTAACCCGATTTTCTTATGGTAGTGGTAATTTAATAGGAAGTGGTGCGTTAGCAATCAGTGCGGCTTGGTTATTATACTTTTATACAACATTTTGTGGACTTTCAGCATTTCAAGCAACGTTAATTTTTTCAATAGCTACCTATTTAGATGTAATTTTAAATCCACTAATGGGGTTTATTACTGATAACTTTAACCATACTAAACTTGGGCGTCGATTCGGACGTCGTCGATTCTTTATCCTATTTGCTATTCCATGTATGATTATTTACCCATTACTTTGGGTAGATGGGATGAATTTCTGGTATTACTTAACAACCTATATTTTATTTGAATTCATCTATACCATGATTATGATTCCATACAATACTTTACCGGTAGAGATGACTAAAAACTTCGATCAAAGAACTTACCTAGCAGGCTCCAAAGCAATGTTTGGTAAAGTTGCCAACTTCTTAGCCGCTGCTATCCCTGGTGTATTTTTCTATCTATTTGATGGTAAAGACTCTCCACTACCATTCTTATTAACAGGTATTACTTATGCATCTATTATGGCGATAGCACTAATTTTACTTTATTTTAATAGCTGGGAAAAATCAGTTGATGAAATTGAAGATGAAACAACTTCTGGCCTTTGGGAAAGTATTGTTAAATTATTTTCAGATGTTTTTTCAACTTTCCGTTTAAAAACCTTTAGAAACCATTTAGGTATGTATCTATTTGGCTTTGGTGCTGAATGGTTATTTGCGGCAACATTTACTTATTTTGTGGTATTTAACTTAGGTCAACCAAAAACCTTCGTTTCACAAATGAACAGTTTAAGCAGTATTTGTCAACTCATTTCTACCGCCTTCTTCATGGCTTGGTGTGTAAAACGTGGATTCAAAAGACCATTTGTCATTGCAATACTAATTGTAATATCTTCAGTAATCGGTTATATCGGTGTTTACTACTTTAACATGCCTTATGTTACATGGATTGTTATTGGTATTACTATTTGGTTTGGTTTAGGAACAGGGGGGGTTTATTACATTCCATGGAGCGTATACACCTTCTTAGCTGACATTGATGAAGTATTAACAGGCAGACGCCGTGAAGGTATTTATGCAGGTGCCATGACCATGGCGGGTAAACTAATGCGCGCAACAATTGTCTTTATTTTAGGTATAGTATTGAAATATTCCGGTTTTGTATCAGGCGTAGATGCTGTTCAACCAGAGAGTGCGGTTACAGCAATCAACTTAGTATTAGTCTTCGGTGTGTGTGGAATGGCACTATTAGGTATCTTCTTCACATATCGTATGAAATTAGATAAATCGACTCATGCACTTATTATTCAAGAGCTTGATAGATTAAAAAACGGTGGTAAAAAACAAGATGCAACACCAGAAATAAGAAGTTTAGTTAAAGAGTTAACTGGATTTGATTATGACAACTGTTTTGGTAATAATAATGTTGGCTTTAAACAACATCATTAAAAATAAGTAAAAATAATAATATCATCAATTGAAAATCATCTGATCTAATCCATTAGATGATTTTTTAATATTTTAAATTAAGCCAAAATTATCTAGTGCTTTAGCAATACCGTCATTATCATTAGTATCCGTAACGTATTGAGCTTTGTCTTTTAGCGTCTTAACTGCATTCCCCATAGCTATTGGATGATCAACGGTTAGGAACATTTCCAAATCATTCATACCATCACCAAAGGCATATGTAGGTACATCATCAAAACCTTTCATTTTTAATAGTTCACTGATACCTCTTCCTTTTGAACCACCATGATTAAAGACATCAACACAATAAGGAGTATTACGAATAAAAGTGAGTTCAGGAAATAGCTCACGATAAGATGATTCACCTTGCTCACAAAGCAATAACAACATTTGAATCGGTTCTTTTAAATAAATTTGATCATCAACAGAAGGAACATCTTGTTTTAAATAATGGTAAAATTTTTGTGCAGGTTGACTATTTTCACTAATTCGCATCGTCTGATAATTATAAAAAGACAACGGAATATTCGTTTTCTCCCTAGAAAATTCATATAAACGAGTAATGACATTTTTATCAATATTATTGGTAAATACGACCTCTTTTTCATAAACAACGACTTGTCCATTCATCCCTATAATCGAATTTATTCCCGTTTCTTTCATCAAATTAACTACTTCAAGTGGTGTTCTTCCTGTTGCTATTATAGGTATAATATTATTTTTTTTAAGTTTTTTTATTGCATTATAAGAACTCGGCAATAGATCTATATTACTATTAAATAAAGTACCATCTAAGTCAAAAAAAACGATAGCTTCGGGTTTTTTAATCATATTACAAATCCAAAATATTTTTAATAAAAGGAATAGTTAACTTACGTTGTTGAGCTAATGTAGCTACTTCAAATTTTTCTAATAATGAAAATAAGGTACGCATATCACGATTAACACGTTTTAATAAAAATAATCCAACTTCTGTTGATAATTCAAATCCACTTAATTGGGCTCTTAACTGTAAAGCTTTGAGTTTATCATCATCACTTAATTCTTTTAATTGATAAACTTGTCCCCAAGACAATCTAGAAACCAAATCTGGTAAGATAAAAGAAATTTGTTTAGGTGGCGCACTTGCAGTAATTAATAATTTAGAAATGTTCTTTTCCGTTAATCGATTAAATAAATCAAAAATAGCCTCTTCCCAATCTCTATGACCCGCTATCGCATCAATATCATCTAAACACACTAAATCATAATTATCTAATCCTTGTAGAATTTCAGGAACCAAATGATAGTATTGCTTTAAAGGAATATAACTGGCTAACTTATTTTGACTTGATGCATGTAATAAATGAGTACGACCAGAAACTGTTGCTGACCATATATAAAAGACATTAAAACTCTCTTTACCCAATAAAGTTTGTAAAGAATCAAACAATAATTGATTATCACCTACATAAAAACTATCAAAAGTTTCATTATTAGGTAATGAAAAAGGTAAAGGTAGCTGTGAAAGAGTAATAAAAAAACCTCACAATAAAAAAACGAATCGCATTAAGTATAAATTTGCTTTTACAAAAATCAATCACTTTTATAGAAAAGTAAATAAGATCCCATAAAGGCTTATTAAATATTTAATTTTAAAACAACAAAATACTTTGTAAACTTTTAAAGTTATAATATTAAATAATGATATATACAATTTGTATTGGTATAAAACTAACCATACTATTATTATTTATTAATAATAGAATAAATGATATCTATATAAATAAAAATATTTTGCATTATTCAAATATCATTAAACAATTTTAATCACATCAATTTTATCTTCTTATTATAAATAATTTAAGCACAAATCCTCTTTTATAGTATTATAAACGAACTTTAATATAGCATAAAATCATTGAATTAACTTAAGCGATATTTTTTGATCTAAAAGTATTTTTATTAAAAGTAAAAACGAAATATCTTTTCAAAGATCTTACCTGTTAATGTGATCCTCCACTCTTTTTCAAAAAATAGATCATATAATCAAGTATAAAATTAAATCAATAAAAGCTAAAAAATAAGCAAACAAATTTATTTTCTGTGGATAACTCTGTGCTAAAACTGGATAACAAGCTGTGATAAGCATATTAACAACCTAAAAAAATAAATTCTTTGTGGATAAGTAATCTATTTATCAACAATTTTAAACAAGAAAAGATCCGATCAATTAACAGAGTTAACTATTGTATAAGATCCTATAAAATAATTATAAATACCAGTTATCAACAGAAAAGATCCAACATAATAATAATAAAAATAAAAGATCATATAAAAGATCTTATTTAATTTAGATCGCGATCAAAATAGATCATTTGACGTAATGAAAAAGATGAGTAAAATTCCCTACGCTAAATAAATCCAAATCACATGATCAAAAAATATTTGATCGCCTATATATAAAATAACGTACGAGGCTTTTTTATGTTTTATCCAGATCTTTTTGATGTCATCATTGTAGGTGGTGGACATGCAGGAACCGAAGCCGCTATGGCATCAGCAAGAATGGGGCGAAAAACACTACTTTTAACCCATAATATCAATACATTAGGTAAAATGTCCTGTAATCCAGCTATCGGTGGTATAGGTAAAGGTCATTTGGTTAAAGAAATTGATGCTATGGGAGGATTAATGGCTCATGCTATTGATCTGGCAGGGATCCAATTTCGAATATTAAATAGTAGTAAAGGACCCGCGGTAAGAGCAACGCGCGCTCAAGCAGATCGATCTTTATATTGCAAAGTAATAAGAACAACCCTTGAAAACCAAGAAAACTTAATGTTATTTCAACAATCAGTTGAAGACGTGATCATCGAAAATGATCAGATCACAGGTGTTGTGACTCAAATGGGTGTTTCTTTCAAAGCAAAAGCAGTTGTATTAACCACAGGTACATTTTTAGATGGTAAGATCCACATAGGACTTGATAATTATAGTGGTGGACGGACAGGTGATCCTGCTGCAATTGGTTTATCTAAAGCATTACATCAATATCCATTTAGAATGGGGCGTTTAAAAACAGGTACTCCACCAAGGATTGATGCTAGAACAATTGATTTTTCACAATTAAATACCCAATATGGTGACGATCCTACACCAGTATTCTCATTTTTAGGTAAAGCCAGTGAACATCCTAGACAGATCCCATGCTATATTACCAGTACCAATGAAATAACACATGAGATCATTCGAAATAGTTTGGATCGTAGTCCTATGTATACTGGTATTATTGAAGGTGTTGGACCAAGATATTGTCCATCAATAGAAGATAAAATTATGCGTTTTGCGGATCGTAATTCGCATCAGATCTATTTAGAACCAGAAGGATTAAACTGTAATGAAATCTATCCGAATGGGATCTCAACGAGTTTACCATTTGATGTTCAACTAGCCTTTGTACGGAGTATGAAAGGATTAGAGAATGCTAATATTGTCAGACCTGGCTATGCGATCGAATATGATTATTTTGATCCTCGAGATCTCAAACCAACACTTGAAAGTAAAGTGATCAAAGGTTTATTTTTAGCTGGACAGATCAATGGTACTACAGGTTATGAAGAAGCCGCTGCTCAAGGTATGCTGGCAGGATTAAATGCAGCTCGTTTTGTTTATGATCAAGATCAATGGTATCCAACTCGTGATCAAGCTTATTTAGGAGTGTTAGTTGATGATCTTTGTACACTTGGTACCAATGAACCTTATCGCATGTTCACCTCGCGTGCTGAATATCGTTTAATGCTACGTGAAGATAATGCAGATATTCGCTTAACGGAAATTGGCCGTAAATTAGGTATGGTGGATGATTATCGTTGGCAACGTTTTAATGAAAAATTTGAAGCTATTGAGCAAGAAAGAGCGCGTTTACGTGATATTTGGGTTCATCCTCACATTGAAAAAATTGATGAAGTTAATGCGGTATTAAGCGCTAACCTTACCAAAGAAGCCAATGGCGAAGAGTTGCTTAAACGTCCTGAAATGAGTTATAAAACACTACAATCTTTGTCTCTATTTGCACCAGGGCTAAGTGATGATCAAGCAGCAGAACAAGTTGAAATACAAGTTAAATATGATGGTTATATAAAATTACAAATTGAAGAAATTGAACGCCAAAAACGTAATGAAGAAACTCTTATTCCAGAGCATATTGATTATGCGGAAATTTCAGGTTTATCAAATGAAGTTGTGGCTAAATTAAAGCAACATAAACCTGTGTCAATTGGACAAGCTTCACGTATATCGGGTATTACTCCGGCAGCGATTTCAATGCTATTAGTTTATTTAAAAAAGAAGAATTATGTTAAAAAAGAAACTCATTAATCTTATTGATCAAACGGATCTATCGATCACTGATCTACAAATTGATCAGCTGGTTGATTATGTTGAAATGCTTAATAAATGGAATAAGGCTTATAATTTAACTGCGGTGCGTGATCCAAAAGAAATGCTCATTAAACATATCATGGATAGCTTAGTTGTATCCCCTTATTTAATTGGTAAGTCCTTTATAGATGTGGGTACAGGTCCTGGGCTACCAGGTATACCACTAGCTATTATTAATCCTGATAAGCAATTTGATTTAGTTGATAGTTTAGGTAAACGTATTCGTTTTTTAAAACAGGTACAATTTGAATTAAAATTAAAAAATATCAATCCTGTACAAAATCGTATTGAAGAGTATATCGATAAAAAATTTGATGGAGTAATCAGTCGAGCCTTCGCTTCTTTGCAAGATATGCTTAGTTGGTGTAAACATCTTCCTAATCAACAAGGTGCTTTCTATGCCTTAAAAGGTAGCGATATTGATGTCATTCCTGAAGGTTTTATTCTTAAACAAAATATAAAACTGACTGTTCCAGAATTAGATGCAGAAAGAAGTTTAGTTATTATTCAATAGATTATATCTTAAACATATAGTTTACCTGAAACTTCTTAGAAAATTTATTTTTTACGTTTTTTCAGGTAATCTTTAATACCATTAACGATTGCGTTAGATATTTGGATCTGGAATGCAGCTGTATTTAATTTTTGTTCTTCATTAACATTGCTAATGAAGGCTGTTTCAACTAAAACAGAAGGTATATCAGGAGCTTTTAATACCGCAAAACCTGCTTTCTCAATTGATGGTTTACGTAATTTGTTGACGCTTTTCATGCGGTTTAAAATAGAACTGCCCAATATTACACCATTACTCAGCGTAGTTTTTTGTACTAAATCTAATATGGTATTATCTAAATATTTATCACCACTGCGACTTATACCACCAATTTGATCAGCTTCATTTTGAGTTTGTGCTAAATAGCTAGCAGCTGAACTACTTGCCCCTTTAGTTGAAAGGGCAAAAACAGATGATCCTTTTACAGATCGATCTATAAAAGCATCAGCATGAATGGAAATAAAAAGATCAGCTTGCAAAGAACGTGCTTTTGCCACTCGTACATTTAAAGGAATAAACACATCTTCATTACGAGTCATATAGACTTTTATATTAGGCTCTTTTTTAAGTAGACTGTAAGTACGACGAGCTATTTGTAAAACAATGTCTTTTTCTCGTGTTTTTTTAAAACCAATAGCGCCAGGATCTTCACCACCATGACCAGGATCAAGTACGACTACTACTGGTGGAGTTTGTGTGCTTTTCTTCTGTGAATTTTTCTTTTTATTGTTATCAATTTTGATTTCAGACTGTTTTTTACTAAGATCGCCTTCTTTATACTCTTCTAATAGAGCAAGTAAAGGATCATTATCTTCAGTTAAAGCTACTTTAGATGGATAAAGATCGATAACTAAACGATTTTTATATTTTCCAATTGGTGGAAGTGTAAAAGTATTTGGGTTAATATCCTGTTTTAATTCGATCATTATTCTTACTGTTTTGCTATTGAGCTGAATAACTTTCAACGATTTAATATAAGGATCACGACTTAATACTTTTGATGAAATTTTTTTTAAGGCTGTATCTAAATTAATATCATTGATATCAACAGCAAGCCTTTTTGGATTGTTTAGTAAAGAATGATTATATTTTAAACGTGTGTTTGTTTCTATTGTTATTCTTGTATAGGTTGATGAAGGCCAAATACGTACTGCAACCACTTTTGCTAATGTTGCGGCAAAACCAACACGCGTGACAGATAATAAACATGTCGCAATGATACCTTTAATTAATAGGCGCTTTGTTGGACTGAGTGTTTTGGGCATATCTAAACTATTTATTTACTAAGAGAATTAAGCGCGAATAATAACATAAAATATTTCTTTTTTAAAAAGAATGATTATCATCTTCGCTTGCTCTTTTTAATTGAGGATTTATCCATATTTGCTATTTTAAATAAATCTTTTTTGTAAATAGCCATTTTTTATTTATCTTATTAAATTATTCTATTTTTTATATAACTTACTCTACTTGTTAATTATCATCATGCAAGAGACGGGTTTAAATCCAATTTTGAATTAATGTTAATCTCATTTATTCTGATTATTTTCAATAACACATTATTTTAGTTATCAATATTTAATATATTGCAATAATTAAAAAGAGATTTATGTAAAATTTTATTATCAAATATAAAATAGATAATTAATCAGATATTAAGATTTATTTCGTGATTATAGAAATTTTAAATATGGTTAATTGATGATCTTCTATATGCCAGTAAAGTTTATTAGAAAATATACAATATTACATTGCATTAACGTTTTTTATTTTATTATAGACCCTACAATCACAAAGGATTACAATATGGGGCGCTAAAATCGCGGATTTAAACCCGTTTTCATTTTAACAATTAATTATAGCTGAGTTATTGATGAGCAAAAAATTACATATAAAAACATGGGGATGCCAAATGAATGAGTATGACTCAACCAAAATGGCTGATCTTCTTGAATCTACCCATGGTTTAACATTAACTGAAAATCCAGAAGAAGCAGATATTCTATTACTGAATACTTGCTCTATTCGAGAAAAAGCTCAAGAAAAAGTATTTCACCAATTAGGGCGTTGGAAAAATCTTAAACAACATAATCCTAATATTATTATAGGTGTAGGTGGTTGTGTAGCTTCTCAAGAAGGTGCGCATATTCGCAAACGTGCCCCTTTTGTTGATATCATTTTTGGACCGCAAACGTTTCACCGTCTACCTGAAATGATAGAGCAAATACGTAGTGGTAAGGGTAAACATGTGGTTGATGTCAGTTTTCCTGAAATTGAAAAATTTGACCGTTTACCAGAACCTCGTAGTGAAGGTCCAACAGCATTTGTCTCAATTATGGAAGGATGTAATAAATATTGTACTTATTGTGTGGTACCTTATACTCGTGGTGAAGAAGTAAGTCGACCTTGTGATGATGTTATTTATGAAATAGCACAACTTGCAGAACAAGGTGTACGTGAAGTGAATTTACTGGGTCAAAATGTTAATGCTTATCGCGGACCAACCTTTGATGGTGATATTTGTTCATTTGCTGAGTTATTACGTTTAGTTGCTGCTATTGATGGTATTGATCGTATTCGTTTTACTACTAGTCATCCAATCGAATTCACTGATGATATTATTGATGTATATCGTGATACCCCAGAACTGGTTAATTTCTTACATTTACCTGTACAAAGTGGGTCTGATCGAGTATTAAATTTAATGAAACGAACTCATACTGCAATTGAATATAAATCCATTATTCGCAAATTACGTAAAGTGCGTCCTGATATTCAAATTAGTTCGGATTTTATTGTAGGTTTTCCTGGAGAAACACAAGAAGATTTCGAACAAACCATGAAACTTATTGCTGATGTGAATTTTGATTTAAGTTACAGTTTTGTTTATTCCGCTCGCCCAGGTACGCCTGCTGCAGAAATGGAAGATAATGTATCAGAAGAAGAGAAAAAGCAGCGTCTGTATATTCTTCAAGAACGTATTAATCAACAAGCAATGCAATTTAGCCGTCGAATGTTAAATACGGTACAACGTATTTTAGTTGAAGGTCCGTCTAAAAAAGATTTGATGGAATTAACAGGTAGAACTGAAAACAATCGTATAGTTAATTTTGAGGGTTACCCTAATATGATTGGAAAATTTGTTGATGTTGAAATTACGGATGTTTATCCAAATTCATTACGTGGTAAAGTAATTCGAACCGAAGATGAAATGGATTTACGAGTAAGTCAATCACCAATGTCAGTGATATCTCGAACTCGTAAAGAAAATGATTTAGGGGTGGGAATTTATCATCCATAATAAAAAAGTAGATATTTAGCTGACTTATAATATTAAAATTATTATATACAATGAGATGAAAGGAAAATAATATGTTTGTCATATTGGAGACTTGTGGCGGTAAGCCAATAAACACAGTGGATAATGTCGCTATTCTCCCCTGAGGCAAAAAATTATTATTTATTAAAAAAAATAATAAGATAATTAAATAAAAGTCGCTAAAATTTTTACTTTTTTATCCCTATTTTTAGTAATAAAACGTTAGGGAAATATATAAAATATCATTACTGCGATTCTGATTATAATGAAAAAGTACTAGAATATATACTGCTAACATTTGAACAACAAACATTATGTTAAAAATAATAAAAAGCGCAATGATTTCATAAACAGTAATCTAAAAAAAGCATTTAATAATATAGTGTTATAAAATATTGTTAGCTGTAACCGTTGAAAAATGGATTTTAAAAGAGGTTGAAAAGTGCTCTTTATGTGAACAGCGTCTTAGTGATTAAATTATTATTAAGAGGGACTTAACTTTGGATATTATTACACACGAAACTGTACTTGAACCAGCAGATAATAAGAGGCTTAATAGTCTTTGTGGTCCTTATGATGACAATATTAAACAACTTGAAAGTCGATTAGGCATTGAAATTAATCATCGGGGAAATCTATTTGCTATAACAGGTAATGCTGTCTGTGTTAAAGCTGCAAAGGATATTTTACAGTCTCTTTATAAACATACCAAAAATAATAATAAAATTGTAGAAATAGAATCTGAGCATGTCCACTTGACAATAAAAGAGTCAGGTGCGCTTGAAAAAATAAGTGAACACTTACCAACATATGTTCATCATCCAGCGGGAAAGTTGGTGATGATAAAAACTAAACGTGGCGTTATAAAACCTCGAACCCCTAATCAATCACAATATATTGCGCATGTCTTGGATTATGATATCACTTTTGGTATTGGCCCTGCTGGAACCGGTAAAACTTATTTAGCCGTAGCTGCGGCTGTTGATGCATTGGAAAAACAACAAGTACGTCGAATTGTATTGACTCGTCCGGCTGTGGAAGCTGGTGAAAAACTTGGCTTTTTACCTGGCGATCTCAGTCAAAAAGTTGATCCTTACTTACGACCTCTTTATGATGCCTTGTTTGAAATGCTAGGTTTTGAAAAAGTGGAAAAACTCATTGAAAAAAGCATTATAGAAATTGCGCCACTTGCTTATATGCGTGGACGTACACTTAATGATGCTTTTATTATCCTTGATGAAAGTCAAAATACTACTATTGAGCAAATGAAGATGTTTTTAACTCGTATTGGTTTTAATTCTAAAGCGGTAATAACAGGTGATGTTACCCAAATAGATCTTCCTCGCAATCAAAAATCTGGCTTGCGTCATGCTATAGAAGTATTAAGTAAAGTTGACGAAATTAGTTTCAATTTTTTTAATAGTGATGATGTGGTTCGTCATCCTGTCGTTGCCAGAATTGTTAATGCTTATCAAAAATGGGAAGAACAGCAGCATCATGCTGTTAAAAGTATTTAGAGGAGTATTACTATCCCTATCTTAAGTAACAAAAAGAAAAGCAATATTCGTGATCACTCTGCAGAAACCAATTTATTTTTGCGACGAGCACTATTTGCTTTTATTGTCATTATTTTATTATTATTAGTTTTACTTGTTAATTTAGCTGATCTTCAGATTGCTAATTATGGTTATTACAGCACTAAATCTAATAATAATCGTATTGAAATCATTCCCATACCGCCGAGTCGTGGTATGATCTATGATCGTAATGGTACACCATTGGCCATTAACAATATCACTTATCAACTTAATATCATTCCTGATAAAATTAAAAACCTTAATGAACAATTTAATCAGTTAAAAACTATTGTTGATTTAACTGATGAAGATATCGAGAATTTTCAAAAGGAACGCCGAAATTATAAAGCTCATCGCCCTGTTCCATTAAAAGATAATTTAACCCAACAACAGATAGCCCGTTTTGTTGTTGACCAACATCGCTTTCCTTATGTTTCTATTGTTGGGATACAGCATCGTTATTACCCATATGAAGCATCATTGACTCATATTATTGGCTATATTTCAAAAATTAACGGTCAAGATAAACAACGCTTAGAAGATGAAAATAAAAGTAGCAATTATGTTGCGACGTTTAATATTGGAAAAATGGGGATTGAAAAATATTATGAAGATGTATTACATGGCATCCCTGGTTATGAAAAAGTAGAAGTTAACAGTAGAGGAAGAATCGTACGTCAACTTAATCAACATCCACCTCAAGCTGGTGAGGATATCTACTTATCTATCAATCTTAAGTTACAACGTTATATAGAACAATTGTTAGCTGGTCGTAAAGCAGCTGTAGTTGCTATTGACCCTAATAATGGTGAAATTTTAGCTTTGGTTTCAAGTCCTACCTATGATTCTAATCCATTTGTAGGGGGGATATCGAATGATAAATATAAAGCATTGCTTAATGATCCGAATAAACCTCTTTATAATCGAGCATTACTTGGTTCTTATCCACCTGCTTCAACGGTCAAACCTTATATTGCTATTGCTGCTTTAAGTGAAGGGGTTGTTACATCAAAAAGCGTCGTTAACGATCCAGGATGGTGGCAATTACCAGGAACCGAGCGACGCTATCGGGATTGGTTAAAATGGGGACATGGGCGAGTTGATGTATTAAGAGCAATAGAAGAATCTGTCGATACCTATTTTTATCAGGTTGCTTATGATATGGGCATTGATCGCTTAAAAGCATGGATGACTAAATTCGGCTTTGGTGAGAGAACAGGTATTGATATATCTTCCAATGAAGAGAGCCGTGCTGTTATGCCCAGCCGTGAATGGAAAATACAACGCCATAAAAAATCTTGGCTACAAGGAGATACGATTCCTGTTGGTATTGGACAAGGTTATTGGACGGCAACCCCAATACAAATGGCAAAAGCATTAACTATATTAATCAACAATGGTAAAACCTATACCCCACATTTTTTATTATATAAAAAGAGCGATATTTTAAATTCTAATGAGCAACAGCCAATAATTAATCCAGATAAATATTTGGAAAATAATAGTTTATCTGATGTTAATCCAAGTTATTGGGCGCTTGCTAAAGAAGGTATGTATCGTGTTATGTTTGGTTCGCGAGGAACGGCACGTAAAATTTATGCTGATGCCAAATATCAAGCAGCAGGTAAATCGGGGACGGCCCAAGTTTATGGATTAAAAGTAGATGAAGTCTACAATGCTCATAAGGTTCCTGAGCATTTACGTGATCATGCTTTGTTTGTTGCTTATGCACCTTATGATAAACCCAAAATTGCTTTAGCTATTGTTTTAGAAAATGGTGGAGGTGGAAGCTCAAACGGTGGTGCTGTAGCGCGAAAAATATTAGATTTTTACCTTCTTGGTAATAATTCAATGGAATTAAATGAATCATCACCAAATACGGGAATTGAAGATTAATTATGAATAATATAAAAAAATCTTTCTGGCAAAAGATACATATTGATCCACTATTTTTTCTATTTATTACTTTATTACTTGGTTATAGTCTTTATATTCTTTGGAGTGCAACTGGCCAAGATATCGATATGATTGAAAAACGCGTCATTCAAATTATGTTAGGTTTTATTGTGATGATTGTCTTTGCACAGTTTTCACCTAGAACATATGAAACATGGGCACCTACATTGTATATAATCTGCATTATAATATTACTATTAGTGGATATTTTTGGTTATACCAGTAAAGGTGCACAGCGTTGGCTAGATTTGGGTATTTTACGTTTTCAACCTTCTGAAATTGCCAAAATTGCAGTACCATTGATGGTAGCAAAATTTATCCATCGTGATGGCTGTCCTCCGACACTAAAAACAACGTTACAAACTTTGGCTATAATTGGTGTACCGACCTTACTTGTAGCAATGCAACCTGACTTAGGTACGGCTATTTTAATCGTTATGTCTGGCATTTTTATTATTTTTTTAGCCGGAATTGATTGGCGGTTTATTTTGATTGCTGTTGTTTTAATTGCTGCTTTTTTACCAATTATGTGGTTTTTCTTAATGCATGATTATCAGCGGCTTCGTGTTTTGATGTTATTCAATCCTGAACTCGATCCTAGTGGAGCTGGTTATCATATCATCCAATCAAAAATAGCGATTGGATCAGGTGGAATCTGGGGTAAAGGCTGGCTTAGTGGGACTCAATCACAATTAGAATTTTTACCAGAAAGGCACACCGATTTTATTTTTTCGGTTATTGCGGAAGAATTTGGTTTTGTAGGTACAATCGTTCTACTTATTCTATTTTTATGTTTAATTGTACGTGGATTAATTATTGCTTCACAAGCTCAAACAACTTTTGGCAGAATTTTATCTGGCGGGCTAATTTTAGTCTTTTTTGTGTATGTGTTTATTAATATTGGTATGGTCAGTGGAATCTTACCAGTAGTTGGTGTACCATTACCACTAATAAGTTATGGTGGCTCTTCTTTAGTCGTTTTAATGGCAAGTTTTGGCATTATGATGTCTATTCATACACATCGATACATGTTATCTAAAAACATTTAACGGAATTCAAATAAATGAAAAAGAAATTTAAATTATCTTTCGCGTTTTTAGCACTCGCGATTTGTTCAACTGCGTCAGCTGAAATGGCTTTTCCTATTCCTGCTATTCCACAATTAAATGCAGAGTCATATATTTTAATTGATGCCAAATCGGGGGAAATTTTAGCTCAATATAATGCGGAACAACAACGTGATCCGGCTAGTTTAACTAAAATGATGACTAGTTATGTTATAGGTCAAGCATTACAATCAGGCCGTATAAAAAATGATGATATGGTTGTCGTAAGTAAAGATGCTTGGGCAACTGGCAATCCTGCATTAAAAGGATCATCGCTAATGTTTTTAGAAGTGGGTAAAACAGTTTCAGTTGCTAATCTAAATAAAGGTATTATCATTCAATCTGGTAATGATGCATGTATTGCTATGGCTGAACATGTTGCTGGTAGTCAAGGTGCTTTTGTTAATTTAATGAATGAATATGCTAAAAAAATAGGTTTAGAGCATACGCATTTTGAAACTGTACACGGACTTGATGCACCAGGACAATATACAACCGCCAAAGATATGGCATTTTTAGGGCAAGCATTAATTCGTGATTTACCAAATGAATACGCAATCTATAAAGAAAAAGAATTTACTTATACCCTCTCTAAACCCCAATTAAATCGTAACGGTCTACTTTGGGATACAACATTAAATGTTGATGGGATCAAAACAGGACATACTAATGCGGCAGGTTATAATTTAGTTGCTTCTGCTGTAGATGGAAATACGCGTTTGATTTCAGTGGTGTTAGGAGGTCGAACTTTTAAAGGTCGTGAAGAAGAAAGTAAAAAATTATTAGTATGGGGATTTCGCTTTTTCGAAACGGCAAATCCTGTTAAAGCAGAGAGTTCATTAGTGAATGAAACAATTTGGTATGGAGATCAAAATAAAGTTCCATTAGGATCGGTTAATGGTGCTTTCGTTTCTGTACCAAAAGGACGTTCTGCTGATGTACAAGTACAATATATTATTGATGATTATATTTATGCGCCAATTACTAAAGGTACCAGTGTTGGTAAAATACAGTTTTTATTAGATGGCAAAGTGATTAATGAACAACCATTAGTAGCACTGCAAAATGTTGAAGAAACAGGATTATTTGGATCGATATGGGATTGGATTTGTTTGAAGTTCAATCAAATGTTCAACTAAATTTTATGAAACCATTTGATAAGTAAAACTTATTGAATGGTTTTTTTATAGCATAAAAAACTAAACTCATTTACTGCGCTAAAGTAACATTCTTACAACACTTTTTTACTTTGTTTGTCACACTACGATATTTATTCTAACTTGATCTATAATTATATCTTGTTTATTACTTATGACTTTTAAAAGAATAGATGATTAATATTTTACAATTATTTTTGCAAAAAAATTTTGGAATGTAAAAATATAACGATGTGGAACTGTATAAAAATTTACCTTATGTAAGACATTAGAATTTTCAAGTTGCGTAGAGACATTTAATTGTTCATACTTGTCACTTATTTTATATTAGGTGATAAAATCATTGAATCAGAAGACTCTCCAATATATATCTTATCTAAATTGATTTGTTCGGCAATCACCTCATTAGTTCCTGTTCTTTTAACTTTCTTTTGACATACATTTAATTTTGTTAGTGATAGTATCTCTTTATCAGTTGATATTTTAATACTATTTAGAGCAGAAGCATAATTAGAAGGTTAATTAACGATTAAAAACGTAGCATTAACAGGATCAACGTTTTTATTTCTTGATTGATAAAATACTTAGTAACTTCATAAGATTTGTTCGATTGTTATTTTTAATGTAATTTGCTTTTTTAAAGCACTACATTATTCTTTCTATTCTTTCTATTATTTTTATAAAAAATAACGCTGGCAAATTTTATCTAAATATGGTATAAAACGCGCGCTGCTTTTAACATTCATTTTTCAAAAAATCGTTGTAAGAGTAAGCACAAATTTTAATATTTAATTAACGTTATAACACACACATATCATTACTCTTTTCCGGGGTGCCTTTTGTTTTTTTCAATAAGGTCGGTTAAAGCGGATATGTGGAGGCATAACCCCAACGTCAAAATGAGGAAATCATGACTACAGTATCAATGCGCGATATGTTACAAGCGGGTGTACACTTTGGACACCAAACTCGTTATTGGAACCCAAAAATGAAACCATTTATTTTTGGTGCTCGTAACAAAGTTCACATCATCAATCTTGAAAAAACAGTTCCTTTATTTAACGAAGCATTAGCTGAATTAAACAAGATTGCCGCTCGTAAAGGTAAAATTTTATTTGTTGGTACAAAGCGTGCAGCTAGCGAAGCGATTAAACAAGCGGCTGAAAGCTGTGGGCAATACTACGTAAATCACCGTTGGTTAGGTGGTATGTTGACTAACTGGAAAACAGTACGTCAATCAATCAAACGTTTAAAAGATTTAGAAACACAAGCTAGTGATGGTACATTTGACAAATTAACCAAAAAAGAAGCATTAATGCGTGCTCGAGAAATGGCTAAATTAGAAAATAGCTTGGGTGGAATTAAAAATATGGGTGGCTTACCCGATGTGATTTTTGTTATTGGTGCAGACCACGAACATATCGCTATCAAAGAAGCTAACAATTTAGGTATTCCAGTCATTGCTGTTGTTGATACTAATTCAGATCCGGATGGTATTGATTACGTTGTTCCTGGTAATGATGATGCGATTCGTGCTATTCAACTATATGCAAATGCAGTAGCTGAAGCAGTACGTTCTGGTCGTGAGCAAAACCAATCTCCAGTATCTGAAGAAAGCTTCGTTGAAGAAGCTCCAGCAGCTGAGTAATAAACTCAAATATTTTCAAGGTCGATAATCAGTATCGACCTATTCTAATGACAATCATCACAATGGTTAACTAGAGGATTTAAAAATGGCTGAAATTACCGCTTCTATGGTAAAAGAACTGCGTGAAAGAACTGGCGCAGGTATGATGGAATGTAAAAAAGCATTAGTTGAAGCGAATGGCGATATCGATCTTGCTATCGACAACATGCGTAAATCTGGTCAAGCAAAAGCTGCTAAAAAAGCAGGTCGTGTTGCTGCTGAAGGTGTAATTATCTCTAAAATTGCTGCTGATAAAAAATCAGGTGTAATCTTAGAAATCAACTGTGAAACCGACTTTGTTGCTAAAGACGCTGGTTTCTTAGAATTTAGTGAAAAAGTTGCCACAGCCGCATTAAATGATGGTTTAACAGATCTTGCTGCTTTACAAGCAAAATTTGAAGAAGAACGTACAGCTTTAGTTGCTAAAATCGGTGAAAACATCGGTATTCGTCGTGTTCAAGAAATTACTGGTGAAGTTGTTGGTAGTTATCAACATGGTGCACGTATTGGCGTTTTAGTTGCTGCAAACAATGGCTGTGACGAAGAATTAGTGAAACATATTGCTATGCACATTGCAGCAAGTAAACCAGAATATGTCAGCCCAAGTGATGTACCTGCTGATGTGGTTGAACATGAACGTAATATCCAAATTGATATCGCTATGCAATCAGGTAAACCACGTGAAATCGCTGAAAAAATGGTTGAAGGTCGTATGCGTAAATTCACTGGTGAAGTTTCTCTTACTGGTCAACCATTTGTTATGGATCCAAGTAAAACAGTAGGTGATTTATTAGCAGAGAAAAAAGCGACAGTTGCTAAATTTATCCGCTTTGAAGTGGGTGAAGGCATCGAGAAAGTCGAAGTTGATTTTGCAGCAGAAGTTGCTGCGATGTCGAAACAATCTTAATTGTTTCATAAAAACCGCCGTCAAGGCGGTTTTGTTTATCTACAAAATATTTTTAAATTACTGTTAACAAGTATAGCTTGTCAGGTAATTAAGTAACGAAATAACGAATAGTGAGACTTCATATGGCAACCCCTTTCTATAAACGAATTTTACTTAAACTTAGTGGTGAAGCACTGCAAGGCGACGAAGGTTTTGGTATTGATCCAACCATTCTTGATCGTATGGCACAAGAAATTAAAGAACTGATTGAAATGAATGTTCAAGTTGCTGTCGTTATTGGAGGGGGAAATCTATTCCGGGGTGCTGGTCTTGCTAAAGCAGGAATGAACCGTGTTGTTGGCGATCATATGGGTATGTTGGCAACGGTAATGAATGGTCTTGCTATGCGTGATGCGTTGCATCGAATTGAAGTTAATGCTCGTTTAATGTCAGCCATTCCTTTAAATGGTGTATGTGATGATTATCGTTGGACTGAAGCGATTAGCTTGCTTCGTCATGGTAAAGTCGTTATTCTTTCTGCTGGTACAGGTAATCCATTTTTCACAACTGATTCTGCTGCATGTTTACGTGGTATTGAGATTGAAGCTGACGTAGTTTTAAAAGCAACTAAAGTTGACGGTGTTTACTCAGCTGATCCTGTTAAAGATCCAACGGCAACATTGTATAAAACATTAAATTATGGAAAAGTATTGGATGACGAATTAAAAGTGATGGACTTAGCAGCCTTCACCTTAGCGCGTGATCATAATTTACCTATTTGTGTATTTAATATGAACAAGCCAGGTGCGTTACGTCGGGTCATTTTAGGTGAACAAGAAGGAACATTAATTAATAATCAGGCAACAGTTAGCTGTTAGTCTTTTTTATTTCAATATAAGGTTTTTATTATGTTAAATGAGATTTTAAAAGAAGCGCAAACGCGCATGGAAAAAAGTATTGATGCGTTTCAAACTCATATTTCTAAAGTTAGAACAGGCCGTGCATCGCCAAGTTTATTAGATGGGATTATGGTTGAATATTATGGTAGCCCAACACCACTACGTCAGCTAGCTAACGTTGTCGCTGAAGATGCAAGAACTTTAGCCATTACGGTATTTGATAAATCATTAACACCAATGATTGAAAAGGCGATTTTAACCTCTGATTTAGGACTCAATCCTGCTTCAGCAGGGACAGTTATTCGAGTACCTCTGCCACCGTTAACTGAAGAACGTCGTCGTGATTTAACTAAAATAGTCCGTAATGAAGCAGAACAAGGTCGTGTGTCAATTCGTAATATTCGTCGTGATGCTAACGATCAAATCAAAGCTTTGTTAAAAGATAAAGAAATCTCAGAAGATGATGAACGTAAATCACAAGATTTAATTCAAAAAGCAACCGATGCAGCTATTAAAAAATTAGATGCAGTGCTTGCTGATAAAGAAAAAGAGTTAATGGAATTTTAATCTCTTGTCTAAAAAGCCTAGTTGATAAAACTAGGTTTTTTTGATTTTTACCAATCAATTATCAATCAGTTAATTACCGCTGAAAAATACAAAATATTAGTTTTATCAGTTAGCGAATAGATCAAAAATAAAAAATCACTCGATAAACAATTATCTTTCTATCTTAAGCGATAAAGTCTAACTGAGTTTATCTATAGTTACTCAATACAAATAATGCGCTTGTGCACAATTAAAGGGTAAACATTCTGTTTGTATTAGCGCATTATTTGCCACTAAAGATAATCAAGTTTCTTAAAATCATGGTTTCCAATTTGATTTAGTGAATCACGCATCATATCTTCAATTAATAGGTAATGTTAAATTGCACATTGCTTAGCTTTTTCATACCAATCACTTCAATTTGATTCAATTGTCTAAGTTTAGTAAATAGTTTAGTTTTTAATTATCAAAATTTAAGTATATAATGTTACGGAAATAACATTGTATGGCTATATATGTTATTTTTATAACATCATTTACTTAATACTAAAATCATTTACTAGACATTACTAACAAAAATTAAAGGACATCATTATGGATTATGCAAAGTATATTGATCATACTTTACTGGCGATGAATGCCACAGAAGATCAAATACGTAAACTTTGTGAAGAAGCAAAGCAGTATCATTTCTATTCTGTATGTGTTAATTCAGGCTATGTGCCTTTAGTCGCTAGCTTGCTTAAAGGTAGCGATGTAAAGGTTTGTTCAGTTGTTGGCTTTCCTTTAGGGGCTATGCTGACTTCTGCTAAAGCATTTGAGACTGAAATGGCAGTCAAAGCTGGCGCAGAAGAGATCGATATGGTTATCAATGTCGGCTGGCTAAAAAGCAATGATTTAACGGCGGTTAAAGAAGATATTCAAGCGGTATTTAATGCTTGTGGTTCAGTGCCGTTAAAAGTTATTTTAGAAACTTGCTTATTAACTAAAGAAGAAATCGTTACAGTTTGTACAATTTGTAAAGAAATTGGCGTTGCTTTTGTTAAAACTTCAACTGGTTTTAGCTTATCAGGGGCAACTGTTGAAGATGTTAAATTGATGCGCGAAACAGTCGGTGATAAAATGGGTGTCAAAGCATCAGGTGGCATTAGAGATCGTCAAACTGCTGAAAAAATGGTTCAAGCTGGTGCAACACGGTTAGGCGCTAGTGCTGGTATTGCAATTGTATCAGGCGATAACGCATCATCTAGCGGCTATTAATTCATCCTTTTATAAGCTACTGTATAGTAGCTTATTGCTATTTATGGAATGGCAATGGAAACGCAACCGCAAAAAAGAATTAATGCACTTATTGAGCAATTAAAAATTACCGATAAAATTCATTTAAAGCAAGCAGCGCAAATGCTTGCTGTTTCTGAAATGACAATTCGTCGAGATCTTAGTAATCAATCTTCATGTTTAGCTGTTTTAGGCGGTTATGTAGTTAACCAAGCACGCCATACCATATCGCAATATTTTGTTTCAGATCAAAAAGATAAACATGTAGATGAAAAGCGTTATATCGGCAAACTAGTTAGCCAATTTGTTGATGAGAACGATACTATTTTTTTTGATTGCGGTACAACCATGCAATTTATCATTGATGAAATTAGTGATGATATTGCTTTTACTGCAATCTGCTATTCACTCAATGCTTTTCTAGCGTTACAAAACAAACCAAAATGTAAAATCATTTTATGTGGTGGGCAATATCAGCTTAATAATGCAATTTTTACCGGCATTAGTTCCCATAATCCGCTCGATTTTATCTGTCCAAATAAAGCTTTTATTTCGGCAGCGGGTATTGATCTCACTCAAGGTGCAACTTGTTACCATTTTGATGAACTAAATATGAAGCATCAGGCGATGAAAAAATCGAATCAAAATATTTTAATTGCCGATCATACTAAGTTTAATCAAGTTAAACCGGCTTTTATTTGTAACCTTGATCAGTTTAATTTGGTGATGACCGATAGAGCACCGGATTTAAACTACGTCGCTTACTTTGAAGAAAATAACATTGGTTTAATTTATTAATTATGAAAAATATCGCAATTTTAGGTTCAACAGGATCGATCGGCTGTAGCACGTTAGCCGTCATTCGGCAAAATCCAACTTTATACAAAGCTTATGTGCTAGTAGGTGGCACTAATGTTGCAAAAATGACAGAGCAGTGTCAGGAGTTTAAACCAAAATATGTTGCTATGGCGAGCAAACAAGCAGCGCAGCAGCTTAAAGCAAATTTAGCTAACCTAAAATTGAATATAGAAGTACTGAGTGGTGAGCAAGCTATGTGTGATTTAGCACAGCTCCCCGAAGTTAACCAAGTTATGGCTGCAATTGTTGGTGCAGCAGGATTAAGGCCGACTCTTGCTGCAATTAAAAAAGGTAAACGCATTTTACTCGCTAATAAAGAGTCATTAGTCACTTGTGGGCATTTATTTATGCAAGCGGTGAAGCAATATGGCGCCGAGCTACTGCCGGTCGATAGTGAACATAATGCGATCTTTCAAAGTTTACCTACCGCAGTACAACATGATCTTGGATTTGCTAATCTGACTGATCATGGTATCGCCAAAATTGTGTTAACCGGATCTGGCGGACCTTTTCGGGAACTACCGTTAAATCAATTAACTTCAGTCACGCCTGCGCAAGCGACTTTACATCCTAACTGGTCAATGGGTAAAAAGATTTCAGTTGATTCGGCAACGATGATGAATAAAGGCTTAGAATACATTGAAGCACGCTGGTTGTTTAATGCTAGTTCTGAACAGATGGAGATTATAGTACATCCTCAATCGATTATTCACTCAATGGTACGTTATCTAGATGGCAGTATTATTGCAGAATTAGGCGTGCCAGATATGTGTACGCCAATTGCTTATTCAATGTCTTATCCATTACGTATTTCATCCGGTGTTTCTGCTTTAGATTTTACTCAAATCTCATCATTAACCTTCAATCAACCTGATTTTATTCGCTATCCATGCTTAAAATTAGCCATTGAGGCTTGCGGTGACGGGCAAACGGCAACAACAGCGCTTAACGCTGCTAACGAAGTGGCAGTTGAAGCATTTTTACAGCATAAAATTGGTTTTATGGATATTGCCAAACAAGTTGCAACCACGTTAGATCAACTTAATTTTCCGGAACCTGCCACTATTGATGATGTGTTCACTATTGATGCATGGGCTAGAGCACAATGTAGCAAACAGATAGTTTAAATGGCATTAAAGTGTTTTATACACTCGGCATGGCGTACCCATGGCAACGACATTTGAAGGAATATCTCGATCTACAATACTGCCAGCTGCAATAACCGTATTATCGCCGATAGTCACATTGGGTAGTACAATTACGTTACCACCGATCCAAACGTTATTACCGATCGTAATCGGTTTGGCAAACTCAAGTCCACTGTTGCGTATTTGGCTATCAAGTGGGTGACCTGAGGTATAAAAACCACAATTGGGTGCGACAAGGACATTATCTCCGAATGTAATTTTGGCCGCATCAAGCATGATGCAGTTAAAATTAGCAAAAAAATTCTCTCCAATTTCAATATTGTAGCCATAATCACATTGAAAACCGGGCATAATTGTAAATTGTTGTCCTGTTTTTCCTAATAATTTTTCAAAGAGATGTTGCCGTTGATTTACGGCTAATGGTGATAATTGATTTAATTGAAAACAAAGATCTTGCGCATAAAGTCGTTCATTAGTAAGTGAGTTGATACAAGGATCATACAACAAACCTGCTAACATTTTATCTTTTTCTGTCATTTTATTACGCCATTTGTTTAGCGCATAAAGCAGGGTTATCACTAATAAATGATTGCAAAAATGCGCTATCGGGAAGTGCTGTTAATGCCCCTTTTTTGGTAGTTGCTAAGGCGCCACAGGCACTGGCAATGGTCATCATACTTTCTAACATTAATTTATCTTCAGGCATTCCTGACGAAGCGATACTACTAAGTAAGCCGGCAATAAATGCATCACCAGCTCCAGTTGTATCAATGCTATTGACATGAAATGAGTCAAAAGTAAAAGTTTTACCTTGCCATAACACAATACTACCATCTCTACCTTTGGTAACTAACTTAAGTGGTGCATTATAATGTTGTTGCAATTTATCGAGTGCTACATGCCAATCTTGGCTCTCAGTTAACCAAAACAACTCTTCATCAGAGAGTTTAAGAATGTCAGCATCATGACAGAATTGAGTGATAATTGTGCGCATTTCATTTTTATCTTGCCACATTTGTTCACGTAAATTGATATCAAAACTAATTAAACCATTTTTATCATTAAGTTTCTCAATAGCTTGTTTGAGCGTTTGTCGACAAGTTGTTCCAACTAATGCTAGAGAACAAAAATGAAGAATATCTTGATTAAAATCAGGAAGTGCTTGTTCAGACAAAAATTGATCGGCAGAAGGTGAAACCAGAAAGGTAAAACTTCGTTCACCATTTTCACCTAAATCAACAACAACAGTGCTTGTTCTATGCTCCTCATCCTTTTCAAGACTTTGGCAATCAACATGATGCTCACAAAAAGTCTTTTCCATGAAGTGACCAAATGGATCATTACCAACTCTACCAATAAAACCAGAGGGCAGTCCTAACTTAGCAATACCAATAGCAACATTAGCCGGAGCACCTCCAGCGCAAGCTTGATAATTCATATCACCAAATGGCAACAAATCAATAACAGCATCCCCAAGAGACCAAATTTTTGTACTATTCATTTTTTTACTCGATCATAGTTAGTTACTACGGTAATTTAAGCTTAGTATAGATATTGGTTATTGCCAAATTTCGTAAAATAAGCCATTTTTATATTTTGTTAGCAAAACAGTGGATGTATAGTTTATTATTATAATTAATAAAAGTCTTTTTTTAAAATTAGTCATAGACTAAATCATTTGCCAAAAAATTCATTGTTAACGTTAAAAATGTGTGACTTCCATCACATATTTTATCTATTTTTTTATCAATAGTTAACGTTAACAGTTAATTTGGAGTAGTATGTAAATTATATATGTCATACTGGATAAAAAAGGGGTTATTATGTCTACTGCTATTGATGAAGCGAATCTAGCTGTGAAAAAGCTAGAGAAAGTGATGAACAAACAATATTATCCGCATTTTCATTTAGCGCCACAGTCTGGCTGGATGAATGATCCTAATGGTTTGATCTATTTTAAAGGTCAATATCATGCTTTTTACCAGCATCATCCTTATAATGAAAATTGGGGACCAATGCATTGGGGGCATGCTGTTAGCGATGATCTGGTAACATGGAGAAGGTTACCTATTGCTATTGCACCTGGCGATGATTACGATAAAAGTGGCTGTTTTTCTGGTTCAGCAGTCAATAATAATGGCGAGCTATGCTTAATCTATACAGGCCATATTTGGTTAGCCGGTCAAGGTAATGATGAAAAAATTTCTCAATCACAATGCTTAGCAACCAGTAAAGATGGTGTCCATTTTAAAAAACACGGTACCATACTTGCGCCAGAAGATGGTATTATGCACTTTCGTGATCCTAAGGTTTGGCTTCAAGATGATACATGGTGGATGGTTGTTGGGCAACGTGATACTGATGATGTTGGGCAAATTTTACTTTATCATTCAAAAGATCTTAAACGTTGGACATTTGACCATGTTATTGTTAGTAATATCGATCCTAATGTGTATATGCTAGAATGTCCGGACTTTTTCAAACTTGGTGATAAATGGATTTTAATGTTCTCGCCACAAGGTATGAAGGCTAAAGGCTATCAGTATCGAAATCGTTTTCAATCTGGTTATATTGTTGGTGATTGGCAGCCAGGTAAAAAGTTTTCAATAATCAAATCATTTCAAGAAATGGATTTTGGCCATGATTTTTATGCGCCACAATCGTTTCTTGCTGCTGATGGACGACGAATTGTGTTTGCTTGGATGGATATGTGGGAATCGACCATGCCAAGTAAACAAGATAAATGGATGGGTTCTTTTACACTTCCTCGTGAATTGATATTGGATCACAATAATAATGTTCGCAATCGTCCAATTAAAGAGTTGGCTGCGCTCCGTGAACAGTCACAATCATTAAGTGAAATAATTCTTAATAGTGAACTGAAAAATACTCATATTAAATCCATTAGCTGTGAACTGAATGTTGAGTTTGATTTATCACAAAGTACTGCAGAGCGATTTGGTTTGCAGCTATCGGCAACCAAAAATGGTGAACAAGCAACATTGTTATATGTGGATTTACAATCAAAACGTATTGTTCTTGATCGTAGTCTTTCTGGAATTGAATTAAAAGGTTATCGTAGTGTACCGCTACCAAAAACGAAAAAACTGTCGTTACATATTTATATTGATGCATCATCGGTTGAAGTATTTGTTAATGATGATTTGTATAGTCTTTCAAGTCGTATCTATCCTAAATTACCAGCAGAACGGCAGATAAATTTATTTGCTGAAAATGGTAGTGCCAAAATTATTCAGCTCGACAGTTGGCAATTAAAATCTATTTATGCTTAAGTTATGCTTGAATTGACCGCTATCAAGCGGTCAATTCATTTACAAAGAGTTTCTTTCTAAATAGGGCGAAGCCACATAGCTTATGTTTGTTTCTGTTTGACCATTGATGATATGTAACGCTGCTTGCTTGCCTATTTCATAATGCGGTAATTGAACTGTAGTAAGCGGTGGGTAAAATAATTCGCCAGTGCCCACCATATTGTCGTAACCTAATATGGCCACATCGTTGGGTATATGAAGTCCTTGACTGAGTAAAAATTGATAGGCAACAAAAGCAATGCGATCATTACCACAAATTAATACATCAAAATCAGGAGTGTTATTACAATGTTGTTTCAATATATCAATTGTCATCATGTATTCTTGAGTAATATTGTTTTCCAATATGGACATATGATAACTAATTATTTTTCTTAAATTTTTTCCTGCATCAAGCCATGCTTGTTCGGCACCCTTACGACGTGTTTTACCTGCCAATGTTTTTTCTGATAAATAAATGCATAGCGGTTTTTTATAGCCTTTTTGTATCACTTGTTGCATCGCTTGGTATTGACCTGTGTAGTCATCGGGAATATAGCAAGCTAGCTTTTCATTGTCAGTAACACAATTTGCCAAAACAATATTTTTGCCAAGCAGCTTTTCTGGAATATCAACTTTCCTTAGTCCCATAGTAGTGTAAATAATACCGTTAGGACGATAGGATAAAAGAGTATTAATTGCATGATCAGGATCTTTATCATCAAATAAATTAACAATAAAGGTATTCCAACCATGAGTTTGGGCAGTTTTTTCTATAGCTTGTAATAATTCTACTGAAAATGGTGTTATTGCCGTTTCTAAAGCTAAAACACCAATAGCACAAGGACCTGAGTTATCGCCACGAATTTTTCTGGCTGAGAGATCTGGCACATAATTGAGTTGCTCAATGGCTTGTTTTACACGTTCATATGTCTGTTTATTTAATTTTTCAGGATTATTAATTGCACGAGAAACTGTCATCAAAGACACCGATGCCAATTTTGCAACATCCTTAAGTGAAGCCATAGTTAGATCCTTTTACTCAATATAATAAAAATTGTTATCAATCATTGCTTATATGTGATGATACCACAAAAAGTAATGATAAAAAGTGTGAGCTAAGTAGCAATTATGATAATCGGATGTATCTATTTCATACTAAATATGACAATAATGTTAACATTAACATGTTAACGTTAAACTTCAACAATATAAGAGTAATAAATATGAATATGATGCAAAATAGAAATTATTGGTTCTCGTCAGGTTATCTTATTACCTTTTATGCTGCTTGGTCTCTTTGGTGGTCTTTTTATGCCATTTGGTTAAAAAGTAAAATCGGCTTATCCGGTGAGCAACTTGGTATTGTTTATGCCGCTAACTCTGCTGCTGCTATGTTTTTTATGATTTTTTATGGCATCATTCAAGATAAATTACAGATAGGCAAAGCGGTCATTACCTTTCAAAGTATCGTTATGATACTCATTGGACCGTTTTTAATTTATGTGTATGAACCGTTATTACGAAATGATTTTCTATTAGGTGTGTGTATTGGTGCGCCAGTTTTAAGTGCTGGCTTTATTTCTGGATGCGCATTGATTGATTCTTTTATTGAGCGAATTAGTCGATTGTTTGGTTTTGAATTTGGTCCTGCACGATTCTGGGGATCGTTTGGTTATGCGGCTGCAACTTTTATAGCCGGTATTTTATTTAGTATCGATCCACATATTAATTTTTGGATGGCATCTGTTGTTTCTGCTATCTATTTTATTATTAATTTAATTTTTAATCCTAAACAAGAATTTTTTGCCAACAGTGAAACACAAGCCGTAATACAAAAACCAACCATTCCAACCATGAGTGAAATTCTTTCATTATTTGCTATGAAAAAATTTTGGTTATTTGTCTTTTTTATAATTGGAACTAACAGCTTTTATACTATTTATGATCAACAACTTTTTCCAAATTTTTATACCAGCTTTTTTGATAAACCAGAGGATGGCTATCAAGTCTATGGTTATTTAAATTCATTCCAGGTATTTTTAGAAGCAACTTGTATGATTTTAGCACCTTTCTTTATTAATAAAATAGGAGCAAAAAAATCATTGTTAGTAGCGGCATTAGTAATGATTTGCCGGATTTCATTATCAGCAACCTTAGATAATATTTATCTGATTTCGCTAGTTAAACTATTCCATGCAATTGAAACACCACTATTCATATTAGCTGTGTTTAAATATGTGGTAAGTAATTTTGATGAAAGATTATCATCTACCTTATATTTAGTAGGCTTTAATATTTCATCTAATGTTGGTGTTATTGTTTTATCATGGTTAGTAGGTAAATTATTCGATAAAACAGGCTATTCGACAACATTTTATGTATTGGCAAGTATTGTGCTATTTATTTTGATTATTGCGATATTTACTTTAAGTGATGATAAAAAAAAGAAACAGCAATAATATTAAACCATACGATTTGCTGTTTTATGTAGTATCGAACTAGTTACCGTTGCTTTCCATGTTGATTTTTAAATAGGATAAATGAATACAAAACTTGCATCCTGCATAAGATTGAGAAACAATGTGAACAATACTATTTAAATATAAGGATTTATTGTGGAAGATGCAAAAACAATTATTAAGCCCGATTTGTTATGGCAAACCATAAGGCAAGAAGCATCAGAATTGGTAGAAAGTGAACCAATGCTTGCTAGTTATTTCCATGCTACTTTACTAAATCATGAAAACTTAGGTAGTGCTTTAAGCTATATTTTAGCAAATAAACTTGCAACGCAAGTTATGCCGGCTATTGAAATTCGCGAAATTGCTCGGCAAGCCTATCATGCGGATGAAAATATTATTCAGTCAACAATAGGTGATATTATTGCTGTTTATATTCGTGATCCCGCTACCAACCATTATTCTACCCCATTATTGTATTATAAAGGTTTTTTATCATTACAAGCCTATCGAATCGCACATTGGCTTTGGCGGCAAAATCGCAAGTCATTGGCAATTTTTTTACAAAGTCAGATTGCGATAGTGTTTGGTGTTGATATTCACCCAGCGGCTAAAATTGGCTGTGGGGTAATGTTTGATCATGCAACTGGTATTGTCATAGGTGAAACCGTTATTATTGAAAATGATGTTTCTATTTTACAATCAGTGACTTTAGGGGGTACAGGTAAGGAAAATGGTGATCGCCATCCTAAAATTCGTGAAGGGGTGATGATTGGTGCTCATTCGACTATTTTAGGTAATATTGAAATTGGAAAAGGGGCTAAAATTGGCGCAGGCTCAGTCGTTTTGGAATCTGTACCAAAACATACGACTGTAGCGGGTGTTCCTGCTAAAATTGTTGGTTGCCCTGATTGCGATAAACCAGCATTAAATATGGATCAAGATATCTAGTTTTTACAAAGTGATTTGCATTCCGTTGCTGATTAACAATGGAATGCAATAATTGAAAATTATGGTTGAGAAGTAAGATTTACATCCATAGTAGGATATGGAATATTAATACCATTTTCATTTAATCCATTTTTAATATTTTCAAGTAATTCAGCCTTAACCGGTCCATAATTGGCATTTGATGTCCAAACTAAAACATTGAAATTCATTGATGAAGCATCTAACTGATCCAAACGAATAGTCGGCTCTTTATTTGTTATAATATTGCTTGTTTTATCAACAGCTTGTTTTAATACTTGATAAACTTGTTGAATATCAGAATTATATCCAACATTAACAACTAAATCTAAACGTCTTTCTGGTAATCTTGTATAGTTAATAATATTAGCACCTACTACTTGACTATTGGGTATTACCACTAATTCGTTGGTTGGCGTAACAATTGATGTTGAAAAAATTTGAATAGAATCAATAATCCCTTTTTGATTATTAATAATAACGGTTTCTCCAACTTTAAACGGGCGAAAAATAATTAAAATAACGCCAGCAGCAAAATTAGACAGTGAACCTTGTAATGCCAAGCCAACAGCTAAACCTGCTGCACCAATAATGGCAACAATTGATGCTGTTTGAACGCCAAGTTGTCCTAAAACGGCCACCAGTGTCATTACAATTATAGCGTAATAGGATAAAGAACTTACAAATTTCACTACTGTTGGATCAACATGACGATTCGTTAATATTTTTCTGAATTGACGAGCTACAAATTTAGCAATGGTTCGTCCAATGATAAAAATGAGAATGGCAAAGCAAAAATGAGCAATATAACTAAATACTATGCCATCATATTTTTCTATAATAAAAATAGAATTATTTATTAAATCTCTAAAATTCATTTAATTATCCTTATTAATCGATAATCGGCATTATATGAAAATATCTCGCTATAAGACAGATCAAACGAGCTGCCTAGCTAATAATGTCCAGCGAGTATCAAAATTAGTTGTAGGTAGATATTTAAAACCTGAACGAGAATAACGAACCATCATACCCTCACAAAAAGCAAGTAATTGGCTAGCTAAAATGCGTTCATCCGTAGTAAAAGCAATACCTTCACGAATCTTCTTTTCTCGTATAACTTGCTTTATCTGTATTTCGATTCGCTCAAAGAGTTGACTAATACGTTCTTGCAATTGTTCTTGCTCAAACATCAAAGCATGTCCTGTCATAATTCTGGTTAATCCTGGGTTTTTTTCAGAAAAACCTAAAATTAATGCTAGGATAAGTTTTAAACGAGTAAAGGTATTTTGCTCATCTTGTATAATTATATTAATGCGTGATAATAAGATATCTTCAATATAAACAATTAAACTTTCAAACATTTTTGTTTTGCTTGGAAAATGTCTATACAGCGCCGCTTCAGAAACACCAACCGTCGCAGCTAATTTGGCGGTAGTTATTCGCTGTGTACCTTCATTGGATTCAAGCATGGTTGCTAATGCTTGTAAGATATCTTCTTTGCGATTTTTGTTTTTGTTGTTCACAATCATTTTTTACCTGAATGCCCAAATCCACCTTCGCCACGAGCTGACTGAGTAAATTCATTAACAATATTAAATTCTGCTTGTACAACAGGTACAATAATTAATTGGGCAATACGATCGCCAGCTTCAATAACAAAAGGTGTTTGACTGCGGTTCCAAACAGGAACAAACAATTGGCCTTGATAATCCGAATCAATTAAACCAACTAGATTACCAAGTACAATACCATTTTTTGATCCCAAGCCTGAACGAGGTAGCACCAATGCTGCTAAGTTTGGATCGGCAATATGCATTGATAAACCCGTTGGAGTTAAAATGGTTTCACCTGGTTTAATTTCAGTAGTTTCATCAAACATGGCTCGTAAATCAATACCTGCAGATCCTTCAGTTGCATATGTTGGCAGTGGAAATTGATTACCTAAACGTTTGTCTAATACTTTAATATCAATTTTTCTTTTCATCATGACTCGCTTTATATCGTGTTATCACTACTTCAAGTAGCTGTGATGCTAATTGTTGTTTATAGCTTAATGGTAACGTTTGCTCACCATTTTGCCAATAAAGAGTTAATGCATTTTGCTCAGAATTAAACCCGATCGTTTGATCTGAAACATCATTAGCACAGATCAAATCTAGGTTTTTGGTCGTTAATTTTTTTAGTGCATAATCTTTAATATTATTGGTTTCAGCAGCAAATCCGACTACAAAAGGTCTGTGATTCTTTAATGCAGCGACACTTGCAACAATATCAGGATTTTTAACCAATTTTATGACTAATTCATTATTATCATCAGTTTTTTTGATTTTTTGGGTAGCAATTGTTTTAACATGATAGTCTGCAACAGCGGCACAAGCGATAAAAATTGTTGATTTTTGGGCATGACTTAATGCTGCTTCGTACATCTGTTTAGCACTTTTCACATCGATACGATTGACATTATTGGGTGTATCTAGATGAACAGGGCCACTAATTAAGGTCACTTTTGCTCCCATTTGAGCTGCAGCCTTGGCAATAGCAAAGCCCATTTTACCCGAGCTATAGTTGCTAATATAACGTACAGGATCAATTTCTTCAATTGTTGGACCTGCGGTAATCGTTATTGAGAAATCGGTGAGTGTTGATGTTGTGGAAAAATAATTCTCAATTTTTTCTACAATAGCTTGGGGTTCAAGCATACGTCCTGGACCTACATCACCACAAGCCTGAAAGCCGCTATCAGGTCCTAAAATTAAGATATTTCTTGATGTAAGAACTGATAAATTATGCTGTGTTGCTGATGCTTTATACATTTGCTGATTCATAGCTGGAGCAATAGCTATCGGGGAAGATGTTGCTAAACATACCGTTGATAATAAATCATCAGCAATACCGTTAGCCATTTTAGCGATAATATTTGCTGTAGCTGGAGCAATTAATACTAAATCAGCCCATTTTGCCAATTCAATATGACCCATAGAAAGTTCTGCTGATGGATCAAAAAGATCATTGGATACCCGATTTCCTGAAACCGCTTGGAGTGTCATTGGCGTGACAAAATGGCTTGCAGAATCAGTCAGTACCACATGTACTTGTGCCCCTGCTTTTTTTAAATGACGGACAAGATCAGGACATTTATAGGCAGCAATGCCACCAGTTATCCCTAATAAAATATGTTTACCAGATAGACTCATGATCTCGCTATTCTCCCATCTAAATTTAAAGGCATTATATTACCATAATTAAATTAGATAATAAGTAACTCTTTCGCATTGGCAAGGGTTGCATCGGTAATTTTATTTCCACCTAATAATCGAGCAAGCTCATTTAAACGACCATTTTTATCTAATCTTTGCATATCAGTTGTGGTTTGTTTCCCACTCGTCTGTTTACTAACAAAGTAATGCTGATTTGCTTGCCCAGCGACTTGTGGTAAATGTGTTACGGTAATAACTTGTGTTGATTCTCCAAGTTGCCTTAATAACTGCCCAACTTTAGCTGCAGTTGGTCCACTAATACCGACATCAATTTCATCAAAAATTAATGCTGGGGTATCCATTTTTTGCGCTGTTAGTACTTGAATTGCTAAGGCAATACGTGACAGTTCACCACCGGATGCAACTTTAGATAGCGGTTGTAAAACTTGACCTGCATTGGTGCTAACTAAAAAAGTAACTTGATCCGCCCCATTTTCACTTAGTCGATTTTCATCAAAAGTGATATCTATACTTAATTGCCCATTTGGCATAGAAAGTTCATGCATGATTATCGTTACCTTCTTAGCTAATGTTTTGCTTACTGTTACTCGTTTTTGGTGTAATTTAGTGGCAAGCTCTAGCGCAATTTTATGGTATTTGTTAATGTCTGCTTTTAACAGTTCTCCTTGTTCATCTTGTTGATTAATTTTTTTAAATTCATTAAGTAAATTTTGATGTAATTCTGGTAATGTCTCTGGTGCGATATGATGTTTGCGTGCTAAAGCAATTTGTTTCGATAACCGTTGTTCAAGTTTCATGACGTGCGCTGGGTCGATCTCTAAACTCTCGCTGTAGTGACGAAGTTCATAACTGGCTTCTTTTATTTGAATTGCTGCCTCTTCAAGCATATTAAGAATATTATTTAATGTTGGATCAAGATGGGATAACAGTTGCACACTGTTTTTAACGCTGCCAAGTAAATTAGTAACATTATATTCATCAGCTTCATCTAATATCATGATTGATTGTTGGCTGAGGTTAATCAATTGTTCACTATTAGATAACCGTTTATATTCTTCATCGATTTGTTGGTATTCACCTTCAATCGGCGAAAATTCGTTTAATTCTTTTAATTGATATTGTAAAAGTTGCAGATGAGCCTCACGATCTTGTCGTGTGGTTTCATATTGCTGATAAGCTTGGCAGGCGGTTTTCCAATGCTTATGGGCTTGGTGCATTTGCGCAAGTAGAGTTGGCTCATTCATATAATCATTCAACAATAGTTGCTGGTGGTCACTGCGTAATAGCCGTTGATGTTCATGTTGTCCATGAATTTGGATTAGCATTTGTCCTATATCTTTAAGTTGAGAGATGGGTACGGCTCGACCATTGATAAATGCTTTAGAACGACCATCTTGATTAATTACACGGCGTAAGATGCATTCATTACCTTCATCAAGTTGATTTTCTATCAACCATGCATATGCACCTGGCGTATCATCAAGTATAAAACTTGCTGAAATATCTACACGATCTGCCCCATTGCGAATAGATGAGGCATCAGAACGATTTCCTAAACATAGTCCTAGAGCATCAATCGCAATGGATTTCCCTGCTCCTGTTTCCCCCGTAATTGCAGTCATTCCTGTTGCAAAATCAACTAACAATTGATCGACAATAGCAAAATTATTAATAGTAAGTTGAGTTATCATAACAATTAAATAAATACATGTAGCTGATTAAAATTAAGACGAGTATATCAATAAAAACACTGTAAATAAATACAGTTTTTCAAATAAAATATTGATTTTTTTACTGTACCAGATGGAATTGTTGTGTTATCTAGATTTTATCTATTTTCAATGCTTATTTATATTGTTGAATAAATAAGCATATAGATAATAGTGAATGATTAATTAAAGACAAAGAAATTAAACAAGCCATGTATCAGAAAAATATTAATGGCTTTGATCGATAGTTAATAAAATAATGAACTAATTATTTCATAAATTAATTGTAGATTTAAAAATACAAGAGAAATGGTTGCTATCCAACCTAACATAATGGTTATTTTACTATTGACAAATTCCTTCATGATTTTTTTATTTGAGGTGACTAAAATTAAAGGGATCATTGATATTGGTAAGGCAATACTTAAAAAGACTTGGGTATAGATTAATAAATTCTCAACAATATTTTCTTTATCTCCCCAGATATAAATACATAAAATTACAGGAGTAACCGCTAATCCCCGACTAACTATTCGTCTGGCCCAGAGAGGAATAGATAAATGAATAAATCCTTCCATGACTATTTGTCCTGTTAATGTGCCTGTGATTGTTGCATTTTGACCTGATGCAAGTAAAGCTAATGCAAATAAAGTTGCCATCATTGAGCTTGCCACAGGACCAACCATATGAGGATCTTTCAAAGCATCATAAAGTTGGGTAAATCGACCAAGATCGTCGGGATTATTGCCATAAAAAAGGGATGCTCCAAGAATTAATAACAGACAATTTATGATAAATGAAAATGACAATTGTATATTTGAATCAATCGTTGCATATTTAATCGCCTCTTTTAGGCTCACTCTGTTTTGTCTATTGTATTTTCTTGTTTGAACGATAGATGAATGCAGATACAAATTATGTGGCATAACAGTTGCACCAACAATACCAAGTGCAATAACTAAGGCTGAATCATGTCCTTTGATTGAGGCAGTAAAAATATCCCTCCTAGGGATAAATCCATTTATAATATCACTAAGTTCGGGAGAAGCTCTTAAAACTTCATAAACGAAAATGATAAAGATTGTCGCAATTAAGCAAAAGACGATGGCTTCAATTTTCCTGAAACCAAATCTCATTAAAATTAAAAGGATAGCTACATCAAAAACCGTTAATAACACTCCGATTAATAATGGAATATCAAATAAAAGATTTAAGGCTACTGCGCTGCCAATGACTTCGGCAATTTCTGTGGCAATGATAGCTAATTCAGTCGAAAACCATAAACACAAAGATACTTTTTTTCCAACCATTGATTTCGTTGCTTGAGCAAGATCCATGCCTGTCACCACGCCTATTTTCACACACATTGCCTGAAGAAGCATTGCAATTAAGCTAGAAATGAGTATTACAGATAGTAATAAATAGCTATAAAGCGCACCACCTTGAATTGACGTGATCCAGTTTCCTGGATCCATATAACCAACCGCAACTAAAGCACCCGGACCAGAAAAAGCCCACAGTTTTCGGAGAAAACCCGCATTAGGATTGGGGATATGAATGGTATTATTGATCTCTTCTAAACTTACTGTGGATATTTTTAACATAATTCAACCTCTAAACTAACATAGTGGCATTATATATGGTAATGAGAATCATTATCAATTGAAAATAATTATTTCTGTAATGTGTATTATTTAGACTTAAAATTATATATTATTTATTTTATTTGAGTTTATATTTTGGTATGGCTATACCTATTATGATTGATTAAAATAGATACTATTTCATTTTTCAAAATTATATCAAAACAGGGTCATTTGTTTTCAACAAACAAAAAATTGTACAATGTATCCTATAGGTTTTAAGTAGAACTTATTTTATCTAATTTATTATGTATTCTCATTTAAAATTCTATTAAATAACTATTAAATATAGTAAGGAATCGCTCAAATGTTTGGAAATAAAATAAATCGTCAAATTATTATTTGGACTACTCTGATTGGTGGATTCATTAGCGCACTGGTTAAATGGGGTTCTGAAGTTAATATGCCTCCTCGTGTTCCTGGGGAAATTTCACCACCTGCGGCACACATTGATGCATGGCTCGGTTGGTTAGGCATTAATTCTCATTCACTTGATTATGTTTACCAAACGGCAATCGTTTCGGGCGCAGTAACACTTTATCACTGGTTGTTTAGTTTTGCCTTTGCCTTCGTTTATGTATTTATTGCCTACTTCTGGAATAATATTCGATTATGGTATGGTGCATTTTATGGCATTATCATTACCGTTATGATGCACGGTTTTTTAATCCCGCTATTAGGTTTTCGTCATCCCGCTTATGATCCGCAAGGCACCGTTGGTTGGTTATGGAACCTAAATGGTTATGAACTTTGGAGTGAAATTTTAGGGCATATCTATTGGGGTGTATCGATCGAAATCTGTATGATCGCTGTGCTTGCTCATTTTTCAAGACCAATCCGTGGCGAATGGCGCCAGTAGTTAATTTATTAATTTTCATCTGTTTCAATCCTTCTGTTGAAAAACAGAGGGATTTTTTTATACCTTTTGATATAGTTAAAAACTATATCTTTTGATAAAAAACTAGAATTATTCAATAACATTTTTTTTTGCTATCTTTTTAACCACTAAAGAAAAATGCTAAATAAAGGAAAAGAAAATGAATACTGCAGTTATTGGATATCCTCGTGTTGGTAAACTTCGTGAGCTTAAATTTGCAACCGAAGCTTATTTTAAAGGTAACAAAACCCAAGCTGAATTATTAAATGAAGCAAAAGCCCTACGTGCTGAACATCTACAACAACAAGCATCACATAAAATTGCTTTAATCTCATCTAATGACTTTTCATTTTATGATGCAGTATTAGATACGGCCTGTTTACTGAATGTTATCCCGAAACGTTATCAAGATTTAGGCTTACCTGAACTCGATCGTTATTTTGCCATGGCGCGTGGTTATCAAGGTGAAAAAGGTGATGTGCGAGCGCTGGCAATGAAAAAATGGTTTAACACTAATTACCACTACTTAGTGCCAGAAATTGAAGATTCACTACAAATAAAACTAGCCAGTACCAAACCTTTTGACGAATATCAAGAAGCCAAAGCATTAGGTATTCAAACCAAACCGGTTGTGATTGGCGCATTAACCTTTTTCAAATTAGCACAGTATTTAGGTAATAAACAGCTAGTTGATTTTAAAGCCGATATTATTAAAGCCTATCAAGAAATTATTCAGAAATTTACTGCACTTGGTGCGCAGTGGATACAAATTGATGAGCCAATTTTAGTGACGGATTTAACTCATGAAGATATCGCTCTATTCAATGAGCTTTATCAGTCAATTTTATCCGTTAAAGGTACAACCAAAGTGGTTTTACAAACTTACTTTGGCGATGTGCGTGATTGTTACCAACAATTAGTGGCGTTACCATTTGACGGTATCGGACTTGATTTTGTTGAAGGTAAACAATCCTTAGCATTACTTGAAAGTCATGGTTTCCCAGCTGATAAAGTGTTATTTGCTGGTGTGGTAAATGGTAAAAATATTTGGAAAAATAATTATAAAAAAACATTGGAATTAGTCGCAAAAATTAAGCAAAAAGCGGCAAACATTGTGATTAATACTTCCTGTTCGTTACTGCATGTACCTTATACATTACAAAACGAAACTAAATTAACGATTCAACAACGAGCTTATTTTGCTTTTGCCCAAGAAAAACTACAAGAGTTAGCTGAACTGGGTGAATTAGTCAAAGACTCGAATTTTGAAAATAGTCCGGCTTACAAAGCAAATCAAACCCTATTTACGCGTGAGCGTGAAGGAGCAAATCAAGCGGTACGTCAAAAAGTTTCGGCTTTAAAAGCGTCTGATTTTACTCGTCTACCGGAATTTTCAGTACGTGAAGCAGCACAGAAAAAAGCCTTTAATTTGCCATTATTACCTACAACAACGATTGGTTCATTTCCGCAAACACCTGATGTACGTTTAAACCGTGCAAAATTCAAGAAAGGTGAAATTTGCTTAAATGAATATACCGAGTTTAACAAACAAAAAATTGCAGAATGCATCAAGCTTCAAGAACAGATTGGTATTGATGTGTTAGTTCACGGCGAATTTGAACGTAATGACATGGTTGAGTATTTTGGTGAAAGCTTAAATGGTTTTGTCTTTACTGAAAAAGCATGGGTGCAATCTTATGGTACTCGTTGTGTTAAGCCGCCAATTGTATGGGGTGATATTTCACGCTCTAAACCAATTACCGTTGAATATTCACAATATGCACAAAGCCTAACTGACAAACCCGTTAAAGGTATGCTAACTGGCCCAGTGACGATCCTTAACTGGTCGTTCCCTCGTGAAGATATTTCACAAAAAGAGTCTGTATTCCAAATTGGTTTAGCAATCAGTGATGAAGTGTTAGATCTTGAAGCGGCCGGCATTAAAGTCATCCAAATTGATGAAGCGGCGTTAAAAGAGAAATTACCATTACGTAAAGCTGATTGGAATAGTGAATATCTGGATTGGGCTATTCCGGCATTTAGACTAGTGCACAGCAAAGTACAAGCTGATACACAAATTCATACACATATGTGTTATAGCGAATTTGCTGACATTATCAAAGATATCGATGCTATGGATGCTGATGTGATTTCATTTGAAGCATCACGTTCTAATCTACAATTGATTGATGTGCTTAAAGCCAATAATTTTAAAACTGAAGTTGGACCGGGTGTTTATGATATCCATTCACCACGTGTACCACCGGTTGCTGAAATCAAAGCAACAATTGAGAAGTTACTGGCAAAAATTGACAAGCAAAAACTTTGGATTAATCCGGATTGTGGTTTAAAAACTCGTGGTGAGAAAGAAGTTGTTGCAAGTTTAGAACATTTAGTTCAAGCAACATTAGAAGTTCGAAAAACACTTAATTAACAGCGTTAATTAATTTGCTTTACCTTAATTTCCGCCGCCGATTTTGGCGGCGGAAATGTCAGTAAGGATAATAGTAATCACACCAATGGATGATACAGATGAAAACAAATTTACTCTTTAATAAAAAAACCGTGTTCTCTTTTGAAGTTTTTCCCCCTAAAAAAACGTCACCTTTAGAGACAATCTATAGCACATTGCGTGAACTTGGTTACTTCAAACCTGATTTTATCAGTGTTACTTATGGCGCTGGTGGTAGTTTGAATGGTCAAACGACAATTGATATCGCCCACGCTGTCAAACATACTTATGGCATTGAAAGTGTTGCCCATTTGCCGGGAATTAATTTTGATAAAGCAGAAATGCAGAAAATTCTTCATGATCTTAAATGTGCCGGTATCGATAATGTGCTTGCTTTGCGTGGTGATATTAGCCCGACAGTTACACCTAAAGATGATTTTCGCTATGCCAGCGAGCTAGTTTCATTTATTAAAGAAAATGGTGATTTTAATGTGATTGGGGCCTGTTATCCTGAAGGACATCTTGAAGCATCAACGCTAAAACAAGATTTAATACATTTAAAAGAAAAGGTGAGTGCCGGAACAGATCAACTCATATCACAGCTATTTTTTGATAATGACTATTTTTATACTTTCTTAGACAAAGCGCGTGATATGGGGATTAATGTACCAATTGAAGCAGGGATTATGCCGGTAACGAACAAAAACCAAATTGAACGTATGGTATCGATGTGTGGCGTAAATCTACCGAAGAAATTCAAACAGATGATGGAGAAATACGAGCATCACCCTGATGCGTTCCGTGACGCCGGTATTGCTTATGCTATCGATCAGATTGTTGATTTAGTTTCACAAAATGTTGACGGTATCCATTTGTACACCATGAATAATAGCTATATCGCTAGAAGAATTAGTGAAGCGGTATCAACGCTACTTGCAGTACCAAAGTCAGAATAGTTTTATTAAGAATAATTTAAAATAGATTTTAGAAGAATTGGTTGCGGGGGCTGGATTTGAACCAACGACCTTCGGGTTATGAGCCCGACGAGCTACCAAGCTGCTCCACCCCGCGTCAAAGAGGTGGCTATATTATAGTAATAAAATAATAAAGCAATACCCTTCTAGCCTAAACGGCCTATTTTTACACATTCCTTAACAAATAAGGATGATTTTTGTACGAAACGGTATACACTCCTCAATATTTTTTACATTAATTATCGTTGATTATGCTCAAACTCTCCTAACTAGATAAAATAGTTCAAAAGAAAAAGAAATATTTTTTCAGGTGAATAAGAGATCTTATTTGTACGACACCGTAAACCAGATTAGTGAAAAGAGACGAGTTTTACTCGTCTCTATTGATAAAGTGCCTGTAATGGTTTCACGCTATGAGCTGGATCATAATCAAGCGCCGACGTTGTGGCATAAGCCGCATTCATCGTGGTATCGTAATGAACTTTATATTGAATAGCACTACGGCGTAGGATTTTCGATGCCTCAATAGCAGCCCGTCCAGATGTGGTATTGAGAATATAGCTATATTCGCCATTTTTAATATGGTCATGAATATTGGGGCGCCCTTCGTTCTCTTTTTTGACCATTTGGCAGGGTATGCCTGCTTGTTGTAATGCCTTAGCGGTGCCAAAAGTAGCATCAATACTAAAGCCATGCGCAATTAATCGTTTAGCTATCGCTAACAAGCGAGTTTTGTCTTGATCACGAACAGATAGCAAAGCTTTTCCCGATTTTTTCATACTTGATAAGCTACCAAGTTGTGCTTTGGCAAAGGCTTCGGCAAAGGTATTACCAATTCCCATCACTTCACCGGTTGAACGCATTTCAGGCCCCAAAATTGGGTCAACGCCACTAAATTTATTAAACGGTAATACCACCTCTTTTACTGAGTAATAAGGCGGTATGACTTCTTTGGTGATATTTTGTTTAGCCAGTGATTGCCCGGTCATAACTCGTGCAGCGATTTTCGCTAATGGCAAACCGGTAGCTTTCGACACAAATGGCACGGTGCGAGCAGCTCGAGGGTTGATTTCAATCAAATAAATTTGGTTATCTTTGACGGCAAATTGTCCATTCATAAGCCCTTTTACATTAAGTTCTAACGCTAATTGTTTAGCTTGCTTGCGCAATTGGTCTAAAATTTCTGGGCTTAAAGTATACGTTGGTAATGAACAAGCAGAATCACCCGAGTGAATACCCGCTTGTTCAATATGCTCCATAATGCCGCCAATTACGATTTGCTCGCCGTCGGCAATGACATCAATATCAACTTCAATAGCATCATCTAAAAAGTGATCAAGTAGTACTGGAGCATTATTCGATTCACTGACTGCGGTTTTAAAATAACGTCTTAAATCTTGCTCGTTATACACAATTTCCATTGCTCGACCACCAAGCACATAAGACGGTCTGACCACTAATGGATAGCCAATTTGTTCGGCTTTAATCACCGCATCTTCAATATCGGTAACCGTTGCATTAACTGGCTGTTTTAACTTTAACTTATCGACAATCGACTGAAAACGTTTGCGATCTTCAGCTTGATCTATCGCATCTGGCGAGGTACCAATAATCGGTAGCCCAGCGACTTCAAGCGCTCTGGCTAATTTTAATGGTGTTTGCCCGCCGTATTGTACGATTACGCCATTTGGTTTTTCCACATGAGCAATTTCAAGCACATCTTCCAGTGTGACTGGCTCAAAGTAGAGTCGATCTGAGGTATCATAATCGGTAGATACCGTTTCCGGATTACAGTTAACCATAATTGTTTCATAACCGTCTTCACGGAGCGCCAGCGCGGCATGTACACAACAGTAATCAAACTCAATACCTTGCCCAATCCGATTCGGTCCACCGCCTAATATCATAATCTTAGGGCGAATGAATTGTGGTTTAGCTTCGCATTCTTGTTCATAGGTTGAGTAAAGATAAGCTGTATCGGTCGAGAACTCCGCCGCGCAGGTATCAACTCGTTTATATACAGGATGAATATCGTATTGGTTTCGTCGATCACGAACGTCTTGTTCTTCAACATTCAGCAGTTTAGCAATACGTAAATCTGAAAAACCTTTGCGCTTAAGTTGCCATAACGATTCTGAATTCAGGCGAGCGAATGATTGCGATTTCAGTTGGTTTTCAAGGTTGATAAGTTCTTCAATCTGCACTAAAAACCAGCGATCGATATTCGTTAATGTGAAAATTTCATCTAAACTAAAGCCGGCTCGAAAAGCGTCAGCAATATACCAAATTCGTTCAGCGCCAACTTCTTGCAGTTCATAACGTATTTTGCTGAGATTTTTTTCATCATCATAATTGTCAATTTTCGGATCAAAACCACACGCACCGACTTCAAGCCCTCGTAGCGCTTTTTGTAATGATTCTTGAAAAGTCCGCCCAATAGCCATCACTTCACCCACTGATTTCATTTGGGTTGTTAGACGATCATTACACCCAGCAAACTTTTCGAAATTAAAGCGGGGTATTTTTGTCACCACATAGTCGATCGAAGGCTCAAATGACGCTGGCGTTTTACCTCCGGTAATATCATTAGATAGCTCATCAAGGGTATAGCCGACCGCAAGTTTGGCCGCAATTTTTGCGATTGGAAAACCGGTTGCTTTAGATGCTAATGCTGATGAACGTGATACCCTTGGATTCATTTCAATCACAATCAAGCGTCCGGTTTTAGGATCAACCGAAAATTGTACATTCGAACCACCTGTTTCAACGCCAATTTCACGAAGTACCGCTATCGATGCGTTACGCATGATTTGATACTCTTTATCCGTTAATGTTTGAGCTGGCGCAACGGTAATGGAATCCCCGGTATGAATGCCCATAGGGTCAACATTTTCAATCGAACAGACGATGATACAGTTATCATTTTTATCTCGTACCACTTCCATTTCGTACTCTTTCCAACCAATTAATGACTCATCAATGAGGAGTTCATTGGTGGGCGACAGATCAAGTCCTCGGGTACAAATTTCATCAAATTCTTGAGTGTTATAAGCAATCCCGCCACCGGTTCCCCCCATAGTAAAAGAAGGGCGGATAATGCAAGGAAAGCCAACTTGTTCAAGTACGGCATAAGCCTCTTTTAATGAGTGAGCAATGCCGGAACGGGCAGTATCAAGACCAATTTTTTTCATGGCTTGATCAAAACGTTTGCGATCTTCAGCTTTATCAATTGCATCAGCTGTGGCGCCGATCATCTCGACATTAAATTGTTTTAAAATGCCTCTTTTATCCAGTTCTAACGCACAATTGAGCGCTGTTTGTCCGCCCATGGTGGGCAAAATGGCATCGGGTCTTTCTTGTTCAATAATTTTACTCACCGTTGTCCAATCAATCGGCTCAATATAGGTGGCATCCGCCATTTCTGGATCGGTCATAATGGTGGCAGGGTTAGAATTGACTAAAATAACCCGATAACCTTCTTCACGCAGAGCCTTACAAGCTTGAGCGCCGGAATAATCAAATTCACAGGCTTGACCAATAACAATTGGGCCGGCGCCAATAATGAGAATGCTATGAATATCTGTTCGCTTAGGCATGTTATTGCTCCTGCTTATAAATTTTAATTAATTCGATAAAGTGATCAAATAGTGGGGCGGCATCGTGAGGCCCGGGACTCGCTTCGGGGTGACCTTGAAAGCTAAAAGCCGGTTTTTGATTATGATGAATACCTTGTAGCGAACCGTCGAACAGTGATTTATGCGTCACACGTAAGTGAGTCGGTAAACTCATTTCATCAACGGCAAAACCATGATTTTGGGCGGTAATCATGACTCGATTATTTTCAAGATCCTTAACCGGATGATTGCCACCATGGTGACCAAACTTCATTTTGACGGTTTTAGCGCCACATGCAAGAGCTAACAATTGATGACCTAAACAGATGCCAAATACTGGAATATCTGTCGTTAAAAACTGTTTTATAGCATCAATGGCATAAGTACAAGGTGCCGGATCACCTGGACCATTTGATAGGAATATACCGTCAGGATTTAATGCTAATACCTCCTGCGCAGAGGTTTTGGCCGGAACAATGGTCAATTTACAACCCCGTTCAACTAACATCCGTAAGATATTACGTTTTACGCCAAAATCATAAGCCACAACATGATAAGTCAAAGCGTTTTTTGCCGCTGGCTGTACTTGTTCTCTTGTCCATACACCTTGTGTCCACAAATAGCTTTTTGTACAGGTGACTTTTTGGGCTAAGTCCAGCCCAGATAATCCTTTAAAATCGATCGCCATTTGTTTAGCGGTATCGGCTTTTTCAAGTAAAGTCTTTCTATCGTTTGCGGTGATAATCACACCATGCTGAGCCCCTTTTTCACGCAAAATTCGAGTTAAACGGCGAGTATCGATATCGGCAATGGCAATAACATTATGCTGTTTTAAATAGCTCGATAGATCGAGCTCATTGCGATAATTGCTGGCTAATAGTGGTAAATCACGAATAATCAGCCCTTTTGCATAAACTTGATTAGATTCAGCATCGGCATTGTTAGTGCCGACATTACCTATATGGGGGTAAGTTAACGTGACCAATTGCTCGCAATAGGAAGGGTCGGTGAGTATTTCTTGATAACCGGTCATTGAGGTATTAAAAACAACCTCACCAACAGTTTCTCCATCAGCACCGATTGATTTACCGATAAATTGTGAACCGTCTTGTAATATAAGGAGGGCATAAGTTTGCATGATTAAAAAGACCTTTTGAATAAGTCGTCATTATTTATGAATAAAAATTCAATTTTACTTGTTTGTGAAGATACAGTAATTGGCATTTTATTACACTTTTTTATACAAAAAAAGCAATATTATAAAAATAATTTTAATGATTAAGTCTAATTTTTGAGATTTTCATAAAGAGAAGATAAAATGTGAGGGTTATTTTAATACTTAACTTGTATTTGCATAATTATTCAAATAGAATCGTGTAAATATTTACGATACTAGGAGCCATATTATGTACGGTTTTTATCAACGTCACTTTTTACGCTTACTTGATTTTACTCCTGATGAAATCAATCAATTAATAAATTTGGCTATTGAACTAAAACAAGCAAAGCAGCAAGGAAATGAAGAAAAATATTTAACGGGTAAAAATATTGTGCTTATTTTTGAAAAAGACTCCACCCGTACTCGCTGTGCATTCGAAGTTGGTGCTTTTGATCAAGGCGCACAAGTCACCTATTTAGGGCCAAGTGGTAGCCAAATTGGACATAAAGAGTCGATTGCCGACACAGCAAGAGTACTGGGTCGCATGTATGACGGGATTGAGTATCGAGGTTATGGGCAAAATATTGTTGAAACTTTAGCAAAATATGCCGGTGTGCCGGTTTGGAATGGTTTAACGACTGAAGCGCATCCAACGCAAATTTTAGCAGATTTTATGACCATGAAAGAGCATATCGGTGAGCGCCCACTTAATAGCGTTAAATTTGCTTATTTAGGCGATGCCCATAATAACATGAGCAATTCGTTAATGGAAGGCGCAGCCTTGATGGGTATGGAGATCCGACTCGTGGCGCCCAAAGCGTGCCAACCTGAATCAGAGCTTGTTCAAAAGTGCCAAGAGATAGCTAAAACAACAGGCGCTAAAATCGTTTTAACTGAAGATGTCGCTGAAGGTGTGAAAGGTGTTGATTTTCTTTATACCGATGTATGGGTTTCCATGGGCGAACCGAAAGAAGTGTGGGATGAGCGAGTGAAATTATTAACCCCATACCAAGTCAATCAAAATGTAGTCAAATTAACAGAGAATCCAAATGTTAAATTTATGCATTGCTTACCGGCTTTCCATGATATGAATACCACAGTAGGTCAACAAATGGCTGCCCAGTACGGTTTGAAAAATGGCTTAGAAGTGACAAATGAAGTCTTTGAATCTAAACATAGCATCGTTTTTGATGAAGCCGAAAACCGCCTGCACACGATCAAAGCAGTAATGGTTGCAACCTTAGCTAAAGACTAATAATATAGCTAAATATTATTAGTGCTAGCTAGAGTTAGCTAAGCAAACTTTTTGCCGACCTCAAGTCGGCATAATTTTATCAACCGATTATCATCAGAATGACGAAACAAGCACGCAATAAAGATTTTAAAAAATGCCTAAAACTCACTAATCCAATTCATTTTTTAGCGGTCGGATTGGGCAGTGGGCTATCACCCATTATGCCTGGTACTATGGGATCATTAATGGCGATACCACTGTGGCTTTTATTTTGGGGTTTACAACCGGTTTTATATTGGGTTTTTATTTTAGTGACGTTTGTGTTTGGTTGTTATCTTTGCCAAAAAACGTCGGATGATACCCATACTCATGATTCGGGTCATATTGTTTGGGATGAATTTGTCGGTATGTGGATAACGCTGTATTTCATTCCTCAATTTTCAATACTATGGGTGACGATTGCTTTTGTCGCATTTAGATTGTTTGATATGGCAAAACCCTGGCCTATTCGTTGGTTTGATAAGCGTGTGCCGGGCGGTTTTGGTATTATGGTCGATGATGTAATAGCAGCTATCTTTTCATCCATGACAGTTCACGTGATGGCATTGTTAATAAAAATATGATTTGTGGTGCCAATTTTAAAAACTTCTCTAAATAGGATCGCTTTTATATCCTACTTGAGTAGTGAGTGAAAACATTAATTAAAACATTTTTTGTGACCAGCCCAATTTAGTCGAAAGATTATTAAAATAGTCGTAATCTTTAGAGTGAATTAAATTAAATTCATATAAAGAACGGCGGATAATGACATCTTGCGAAGGCTTTACTGGTAAAATAATTTGGCTATCACAAGCAACATTTAAATCCAGAGCAGTAGTTGGAAATTTTAAATGAATAGGATTGTCTCCTTTTATCACTAATGGTCGGACCGCTAATGAATGTGGAAACATCGGCGTAATTATTAAGGCGTCTAGATGTGGTGCTAAAATAGGTCCTCCTGCTGATAGAGAATAAGCAGTAGAGCCCGTAGGTGTTGCTATAATTAACCCATCAGCGCGCTGTGAAAAAGCATTGCGCTCATTAATATATACATCATAATCAATCATATGGGCGACAGTATTAGGGGTGATGACAATCTCATTTACAGCAAAACCCGAGTTAATCATTTTGCCATTATCATAGATAGAGACTTCCAGTAAAAAACGAGGATCATCGTCATACTCACCGGCAATAACAGGGCTTAATTGTTCTATTACTTGTTCGTGAGAAATATCGGTTAAAAAGCCTAAATTGCCACGATTAACGCCAATTACTTTGATTTTATAGTGGGATAAATATCGTGCTGATCGTAACATATTGCCATCACCACCAACCACAATAGCCAAATCAGCTTGTTCACCAATTGTTTCTAATGAGGCATAATGACTCACTGGAAATTGGATATATTCGGCTAATCTATCTTCGACTAATACATGAATACCGAGTTTAATCAGCCAATCATAAAGCACTTGATGAGTTTCAATTGCTTCTAATTTACGTGGAAGTCCAATTAGGCCAATACATTTAAATGGTGTGTCCATAAAATATCCTTGCTTTATTTTTCATAAACACCTGTATTTTTTTCGGTAAAAAATAAAAAAATACATATCAATCTACTCATAAGCTTGTAATAATAAAAATTGTCCCCATAATAACCGTTATTCATTAAGTTTTCGACTACATTTGGAGTACCTTATGACAGAACAAGATAAAAATATGTCAGAAAATGATGCTAACATTGACACACAAACAGAAGAAATAACAGAACAACAAGCGTCAGATCAACCAGATTTTGAAGCGCAATTGAAAGCAAAAGATGTCCGAATTGCCGAGCTTGAACAAGCGTTACAATTAGCTAAAAAAAATGAAAGTGAAGCCATGATTCGTGCACGAGCTGAAATTGATAATGTCCGAAAACGTGTTGAGCAAGATGTCGATAAAGCTCGTAAGTTTGCTTTGGAAAAGTTTTCAAATGAACTATTGCCAGTTATCGATAATTTAGAACGTGCATTATTATCTACAGATAAAAATAATCCGGAACATCAAGCAACAGTTGAAGGATTAGAACTGACATTAAAATCATTCTTAGATACGGTCAAAAAATTCGGTATTGAAGTAGTCAGCACTGAAGATTCGCAATTAAATCCTGATGTTCACCAAGCCATTAGTATGGTTGAATCACCGGAACATCAATCAGGACAAATCGTTAATACTATCCAAAAAGGTTATACTTTAAATGGTCGGTTGATTCGCCCTGCGATGGTTATTGTTGCTAAATAATATCGTTGCTATACATTTGGTAGATGGTTTAACCGCCATTTATGGCGGTTAATTTTATTTATTACGTTGTTCTTCGCGCGTCAGTTTTTTCATCTTTTGTTCAATTCGTTGACGTTTTAATGGTGAAAGGTAATCCACAAATAATTTACCTTTTAAATGATCCATTTCGTGTTGGATACAGATTGCAAGTAGTTCATCGGCATCAATCTCATAAGGATTGCCATTACGATCAAGTGCTTTGATTTTAATTTTCTCCGCTCTTGGTACAAACCCACGACAATCCGGTATTGATAGGCAACCCTCCTCAATTCCTGTTTCTCCTTCTTTACTGATTACTTCAGGATTAATAATCACATAAAGTTGGCTTTTATCTTCAGATACATCAATCACAATAATTTGCTCATGAATATCTACTTGAGTTGATGCAAGGCCAATGCCTTTTTCGGCATACATAGTTTCAATCATATTATCTATGATTGTTTGTAACTCTGGTGAAAATTCGGTGACAGGTTTAGCAACTTTGCGGAGTCGCTCATCAGGGAAACGTAATACCGGTAAAATAGCCATAAATTCTTCGATTTACTCCTCAAAAATTAGGTTTGTTCAGTTTGTTAATCATTGTAAACATTTATCATGTCGTTGAATAGCCCTTGTTGGCTATTAGTAGTATTTATCTTATCGATTCAAAATATTAAATTTATCTAACAAGAGTGCAAAAAGTTATAATGAGTAAATATGAATTCTTATTGCGAATTTCAATGCTTGGACAAGGAAAGCTTGCTATATTAAAAAAAATTAGCCAGCTTTTTGAGTCAGGCTTACCTAATAAAATTAACAATCTTCCATTTTTACTTGAAAAATTAGCATTATCTGAAGCTCAACAAGCCAATTTTTTAGCGACTTCTTATTTACATTTTGAACCAATACTTGAGTGGTTAGATACATCTTATCCTAAAAAGGATTTGATTGCTTATTGTGATTTAGATTATCCAGTACTACTTAAGCAGATCAGTTCACCACCGCTATTTTTATTTGTTATGGGAAACCAGAAGCTATTACATTCCCCACAAATTGCTATGGTCGGTAGCCGTGAGTTTAGTGAATATGGCGCACAATGGGGTCGATATTTTGCTGGTGAATTAGCTATTAACGGCTTAACAGTCACTAGCGGACTAGCTCTGGGTTTGGATGCGATTTGTCATCGCGGTGCACTGGAGGTGTCAGGGCATACTATTGCAGTTTTGGGAAGTGGGCTTGCTCAGATTGCGCCGCGCTCAAATTTAAATTTAGCAAATGATATATTGGCTCAAGATGGTGCAATTGTGTCTGAATTTTTACCGTTTGAAAAAGCAAGAGCAGAATATTTTCCTCGACGTAACCGAATTATTAGTGGACTAAGTTTGGGTACTTTTGTCGTTGAAGCTTCAGAAAAAAGTGGCTCACTAATTACTGCCCGTTATGCACTTGAGCAAAATCGTGATGTATTTGCTTTGCCTGGTGATATTGATAATCAAAACTGTAGTGGAACGCATTATTTAATAAAGCAAGGAGCTTATTTAGTAACTGAGCCAATTGATATTTTAGAGCATTATAGTCGTTATTTATCAACAATTCATCGACAAGAACATAATCATGATGAGCACGATAACAGTATTTTATATCCTGAAATTTTTTCTGTAATTCATCATCAACCTATTGCTGTTGATACGATTGCAGCTTTGGTTGATTTAACGATTCCTGAACTTACTAGTAAATTATTAGATATGGAAATAGCAGGATTGATTATGACTGTAACTGGGGGATATATTCGCAAGCGAACGATCAAATAATGTATAAATTATTGTCAAAAAGTTTGAGGTAATGGGTGCGTTTGAGTATAAAGCCGCCGATATTTATCGGCGGTAAGAATAAATAATTATTCTTCAATTTCTAGTGCAATTTCAGACAAAATAATGCCAGTATTATCGGCATAAATAAAATCACCCGAAAAGAAGGTTACGCCACCAAAGTTAACCCGAATATCCACTTCGCCAATCCCTTGATTTTCAGCACCTACAGGAATTGCGGTAAGCGCTTGAATACCAATTTCAGCTTCTGCCAGATAATCAACTTGACGGACGGCACCATAGACAATAATTCCTTCCCATTGATTTTGTATAGCAATGTCAATTAATTCCGCATCAATTAACGCACGACGTACTGAACCACCGCCATCTATTACCAGAATTTTACCCGTACCGTCAGATTGTAGCGTTTCAAAGAGTAAACCGTTATCCTCAAAACATTTGACTGTCACAATTTGACCAGAAAAAGATGTCACGCCACCAAAATTACTAAATATAGGTTCCACTACGTTAACATCTTCTGGGTAGTAATCGCAAAGAATTGAAGTATCAAACTCCATTGTCAAGTCTCCTTTTGCTGTCGTATTTTAATACTATTAGTATAACGCTAACATCGAGTAAAACGATATTAAATTTAAATAAACGTGAACTAACTCATAATTATTCCCAAACAATAAAGTAAATTAATCAATAAAGCAAGTTTGACCATCTGTAATAGTAAAGGGAAGGCATCTTTTGCTGTTTTAAATTGAAAAACAGCATAAATATGTCTAATCAACCAAGGTAGACTGAACATAAATAGCCACCCCCAATAAGTTTGCAAGTAACTATAAGTGAACAAGCTAAATGAGCATATTGCGATCATCAATAGTAGCAGATGATAAAAGCGTCCAATCTCTTTACCAATTAATACTACTAGTGTTCGTTTATGATTCATTCTGTCGCTATCGATATCACGAAGATTATTGATATTTAATACAGCAACGGATAATAATCCACAGCCTAAAGCTGGTAAAATCATCGGCATTGATAATGCGTTAGTTTGTAAGTAATAGCTTCCTATTACACTAATTAGACCAAAAAAGATAAGTACAGATAGGTCTCCAAGACCTATATAACCATAAGGTTTTTTACCTACTGTATAAGTTATTGCTGCAATAATAGATAATAATCCTAATAATATAAAACTGAATAATTCATAAATATTATTACAAGCAAAAATAATTAAAATTAGTCCAAATAAAATACATAAAAAAATATTAATCCATAATGCTTTTTTTAATTGATTAAGCGTAATTAAACCTAGCTGTAAACCTCGTTTATGTCCAGCTAAATTCTGTTTATCACTGCCTTTAATGACATCGCCATAATCATTGGCTAGATTCGATAAAATTTGCAGTAACGATGCGGTAATCATCGATAATAACATAACCAATGGATCAAAAGATCCTTGCCAATATGCAAGTGCATTGCCCATCAAAATAGCGCAAAGTGATAAAACTAATGTTTTTGGGCGTAAACTAATAATCCATGGATAATATTTATTGGGCATACGACATATTACTTATTTTAAAAATTAAGCATTTATCATATCAGTAATCGATAATATATTCACGTTTTAGCATTAACTAATTGACAGTTTATTATTAACTTTTTAGTTTTTGTGGCGTAAAAAATTCTTCAGCTTTTTTAAATATCCTCTGACTTTTCCTTCTCGTAGTGCCGCAATAAAAAAGCCAAGTGAACCATACATTACACCGAGAAAGAGAATCATAAATATATTAGATACATTATCTAGCAGACCTAAACCCATCTGATTTACACCTGCAATCATATTCGTTGCCCATGTTGATGGTAGCATTCTCGATACTGTTTGAACCCATAAAGGCATAGCATCAAGTGGCCATATGGTACCAGATAAGTAAAATACTGGTGTTGTTAAAAATGCTAAAGTTAAATAGATCATCTCAGTTCGACGCAAACATTCAGTGAGCAATTTGCTTAAACCCAAAATTCCTAATAATAGAGGAAATGTCATGATAATGATTTCAGGTATGCTTGCTAATTGTCGATAGCCAAGTAGCCATGGCCATAATCCAAATAAGACGATAGACAAAAATAACCATATTGGAATAATCCCACATAAACTTCCGAATATAACAATCCTTGGTGGCTTGCCTTGTGGCAAGGAGTGTAAAGTGATATTGGTTCTCGTTGAGGCAATTAAAAAGGAGTGTTGCAGCAACATGACTAATAGTCCAGGAAAGGTTATCGCCGCAAAACTGATACCTGCATTATAAAGCGGCATCGTTTGCCCTTTTATTGGCGATAAAATGATATTAATCTGCGGATCAGAAAAACCACCATTACGCATTACCCGAGTATTATATTCGGTTAATATTTGTTGATATATTCCCTTAATATCGACTTGTATCAGACCATTAGCTAAACGGCTAGAGGCATCACCATAAGCAGGAATTGTTACCTCTTCACCGTTTAAAAGACGTTTTTCAAAATTTCTTGGAATGGTAAATACCGCAAATAATTTACGACTGTTAATATCATCATAAGCTTCTAATGAATTTTCATAAGTAACTACATCGATTTTAGAACTGGTATTCAAAGAACGAATTAAACTTCGACTCGTAGCAGTATGATCTTGATCGACTATGGCAACGGGTAAATTAGTGATAGTACCATTAAGATAAACTAAACTCATTAACGAGACAGACAATAACATCAATAACCACATTGGTCGCATTAGCATATAGAAAAACATTTTTACAGCTGAAGAAAAAAATAGCTTAAGCATCCAATATTGCCTCTTACTGTGAATGTAAACGCTTGACTAAACGTTTTCTAACTAACACTGTAATTATTATTGGATAGATCATCAAAATACTACAGGTTTTTAATACGGATAGATAACTTGAATGCCGTAAAAAGAGATCAAACAATTTATTGAGTGCATAGGTTAAAGGCTCAAGTGACGAAATAAATCTTGCTATCCAAGGCATCGACAATTCAGGCACCACGACACCTGAATAAGTTAATGCAAGTCCCACCAATACCCCAATATAGGTATAGGCATCTAATACTGTTTTGGTAAATGTATAAAGTAAAATACCAATACTTTGTGCTGCAATCACATAAAAGAAAACCACCATCATCATAGCGAATGGCGAACCAGATACGCGCGCATCAGAAAATAAAACCAGCATTGCTATTTCAAACATCAATAACATGGTATACCAGATGGTATAAGGAGCGAGTTTACCTAATACAAATGGATAATTAGGTCGAGTTCGTTTAGGTAATTGCGATAGAATATGAATTGTTGTAGTAACCACAAATAATTGTAATAGATGCACTACCGCAGAGAACTGCTGGAAGTACATAGAGTTACCACTGGCATTAAATAACCCATCATAATTGAAATTAACTTGTGCAAGTTTGGGCACAGGCAAACCAATACTGGTTGCCATGGTGGTTCGATATTGGGTATTTAATGATGCAATTAATCCCGAATAATCCATTATTGAATATAAACCTGCACTATAATATAGTGCATTATAATAAAGCATTGGTGTTGGTTGGCGACCAGCTAACACATCGGCTTCAAAATTAGGTGGTATATAAAGAACGGCATAAATCTTGGCTTTCTCTAAATCATGCTCAGCCATTTTTAGCTGATTATCATAATTAATCAGATTTGCATGTGCACCAGCGTTCAGATCCCGTACTATTTCACGAGATAAAGTACTTTTATCTTGATCAACATAGCCTACAGGTAGATCAAATAGTACACCTTTATGAAAGATACTACTAATTAAAACAAAAATAATTAGCGGTAAAATCCACATTAACCAATGGAAAGTAAATCGCTTAAATATAACTGGTATTTCATCGTTAAAAGCATTTTTAAAGCGATGCCAGAAGTCTAAAATTAGTTGTCTATTTTCCATAATGTACTCATACCTGCGCGTAAGCCTTCTACAGGTTTAGTTGGATAAAGTCTAATTTCAAACGTTTTTAAATCAAAATCACCTGTCGCACGAGTTGCACGTTTTGTTGCATAATCACCCATTGGTGAAATAAAACGAACTTCCGCTTCCACTTCTTTATTACCAAGAGCTGGAACTTCCAACTTAATATGATCACCCTTGTGAATATTAGGCATAATATTTTCACGAATATTAAACACAAAATAAGCTTGTGGTAATCGAATAACGGTTAATAGTGGGCTATTAGCATTGAATAATTCTCCCACTTCAGCTGGAATCGAACCTATCTCTCCATCTACTGGAGCTTTAACTTGTAAGTCATCAAATTGGATCTGTAATTGCTTAAGTTGTTCTTCAGCTTCTTTCAATTTGGCATCATAGATTTGTCGTTGTTCAACACGGTCACCATTTCGAGCTTGATCTAAATTGGCTTGGGCTGACAAAACTTGTTGATAAGCTGCATCACGAGTTTTCAGCGCACTATCTAATATTGATTGTGATACAAAACCTTTTGCCGAAATGGCTTTATTACGATTGTACTCTTTTGAAGCATTGTCATAAGCTACTTTAGCTTGTTCCAATAACGCTTCATAATATCGGATACTTTCTTCACGTGTACCATGCTCAGATAGTGCTACTTGTGCTTGTGCTTGATCTCGTGCTGCTTCTGCCGCTCGAACTTGTGCTAAAAGCTCCGGACTATCAAGCGTAATTAAGACATCATTTTGTTTGACATCATCGCCACGATTGACATGAATAACTTGCACTCGCCCCTTTGCTTTTGAGGAAATGCTGACATTAGGCGCATCAACTTCGCCTTGCAAAAGAAGCTCTCTATTATGAGCACGGATTAAGATCGTCATCGAAATTAATATAACAATCAATGCTATAACAATAAAAATTTTTTTATTCATAAATTTGTTTTGAGTGACAATTGTAAGATAAGGCCTAAAGAACTAGGATAATTGTATGCAATAAAGAATTAACATACGTCATCAATGATATACTATATCATACGATATAGTATTTTATTCAAACAATCAAAGCTAAATTTTTATTCCAAAATAAAGATTACATGGAATAATTTACAACTATATTGGTCTACATTCTATTTCACCCTTAAATAAATTTCAATAATTCTAAACCACCATTTTAATAGATTTTATTTATGAATGTTATCAGTCAAAAGAAATAGATAAAAACCTACTTATTTAGTATGATATTATGTAATTGAAATAATAAGGCTTGATATATGCAAAAAATAATTATTATTGGTGGTGGTGCCGGCGGTTTAGAACTCGCTACTGACCTAGGTGATAAGTTAGGCAAAACGGACAAAGCTCAAATTACCTTAATTGATAAAAACAGTTATCATTTATGGAAACCATTATTACATGAAGTAGCAACGGGTGTACTTGATGAGCAAGTTGATAATATTTATTATGCATCTCAAGGACAACAGCATAATTTTGAATTTATCCAAGGTACCTTTACTGACCTTAATCGGGACCAAAAACAAATCACGATTATCAATCATCTAGATGAATCATTAGCTATTGATTATGACATTTTAGTGATTGCCATTGGTAGTACTTCTAACGATTTTGGTACACCTGGTGTTAAAGAACACTGTATCTTCTTAGACGATCAAAATGCAGCGATTCGCTTGCGAGAAACCTTAGTTAATAAATTTACCAGTTTTTGTTCAATCATCGATAATGATCAAAGCACGGATGAAGACAAAATTCGGATTGCTATCGTTGGTGGTGGTGCAACTGGCGTTGAGTTAGCTTCTGAACTACCACATATGGTGCAAGCCTTTGGTGCCTGCGGTCGTAATAAGATGTGTTCCGATCTTCTAGATGTATCGGTTATTGAAGCAACAGATCGTATTTTACCAGCCCTCCCAGAAAAGACCGCGGCAAGTATTACTAAAACACTTGAAAAACAAGGTATCCATGTATTAACCAAGACCATGATTACTAAGGCTGAAAGTGATGGATTTTATCCAAAAGAAGGTGATACTATCAAAGCCGATATTATGATCTGGACTGCGGGTGTAAAAGCACCTGATTATTTGAAAGAAATTGCTGGGTTAGAGTCAAGTCGTTCAAATCAATTGGTGGTAAAACCAACATTGCAAACCTCTCGTGATGACAATATTTTTGTTATCGGCGATTGTGCTTACGCTATGCAAGACAATGGTCATGCTTCACCACCTACTGCTCAAGCCGCACATCAAATGGCAAAAATTTGTTACGAGAACATTATCAACATGCTCGATAATACACCATTAAAATCATTTAAATATACCGATAATGGCACAATCATTTCTTTACATGATACCGCGCAAGGTGTAGTTAAAATAGCCGGAAAAAGTGAAATGAGTGTTAAAGGATGGTTTGCGCTAATTATTCATCGAATGTTATATCGAATGCATCAAGCAAGTTTGTTAGGTATTTTCAAAACGATTCGTTTTGCTCGAGCCAGTAAATTTATGTACAAAACAAAATCGACATCCATTTTCTGCAATCGGGATTAGTTATTCAAAATACGATTTACAGCCTCTAAAACTTTTTAAGTGGCTGTTTTAGATTATATTAATATCGTAATCGATTAAATTTTATAGGTAGCAATTGAAGCGTTTTATTTTTGGTTTATCATTCGCTACCTACACTTCTTTAACAAATGATCAATCACCAAATTGGTTATATTATTTTTCAATTATCTCAATCAAACCAAACCAAAGCCTGAGCAAGCAACCAACTCACCTTATAACTATATGGAGATCATTTTTATTAAAAATGGTAAACTTCATGTTTTAAAGCAGCAAGTAAAGTTATTTAGATACAAGTTAGATAATTGGATAAATCTTTTAAAAAATCATACTTCATCACAGTAAGAGATCATTAATTTAAAAACGACTCACCCAAAAATTTGAAAACAAACCATACAATATTTGATTTGATGGGACTATAGTTATATTTACTTTTCAGAATTAGTTTAGAAAATTTATAATAAAGTATTTAAATTTAAAATTGTTTAAGTATAAACAATTAAAAATTTTTAACTTTTTATCACTATTTTAAAAAAATTAAAAGAGTACTATGGTAATAAAGAACCTATCAAGAATCGTAATTTCACTCTTAATTCACCATTATTAATCACTGTTGATAAGCGATAAGCACTAATAATTGATTTTAGCATTGCAGTAATTTTTTTATTGGTGCAAAGCTTTTACGATATAAATGGTTAACGCCATATTGTTCAATTGCGCTTAAATGGTCTTTTGTTGGATAACCCTTATGCTTGGCTAAACCATACTGCGGGTATAATCTATCAAGTTCGACCATTTCACGATCCCGAGTAACTTTAGCTAAAATTGATGCAGCACTGATTTCAGCAACTAATAGATCACCTTTAACGACTGATTGAGTTTGAATACCAAATTTAGGGCAACGATTACCATCGACTAAAACATAATTGGGTTTGATTTTTAAGCCAGACACCGCTCGCTGCATAGCCAGCATAGTGGCATGTAAAATATTTAATTGATCGATTTCAGCCACAGATGCTCTGGCAACACACCAAGCTAATGCATTGTCTTTTATTACTTCAAATAACTGTTCACGTTTTTTTTCAGTAAGTTTTTTTGAGTCTGTTAAACCAACGATAGGTTTAGTTGGATCTAAAATAACTGCTGCAGTAACAACATCGCCACATAACGGTCCTCTTCCAACTTCATCGACACCGGCTATTAACGTGGTATCAGGGTAAGTAAATTCCAATAACAATATAAATCCTCTAGCAGAGTTATTTTCAAACATTAATTCTTTAAAACATCTAATACTGCTTGTGCAGCTTGTTCATCAGCATTACAACGAATTTGTTTATGCAATGTGAGAAATGCATTTTTAACTTCTGTATTATCCCCTTCTAAAAAAGGGATAATATGATTGGCGATATTTTCTGGTGTGCAGTTATGCTGTAATAATTCAGGTACAAGCTCTTTACCCGCTAAAATATTAGGTAAAGAAACATAAGGCGTTTTGATTATTTTGTTAGCTAACCAAAAAGTGAAAGCTTTCATTTTATAACCTACCACCATTGGGCATTTGGCTAACATACATTCTAATGCTGCTGTTCCTGATGCCAATATAGCGGCATTACTTGAAATCATTGCTTCACGCGCTTGACCGTCTAATAGTTGTACTTTAAGATTGGGGGCGATTTTGGCTTTGATTTCTTCAAACTCTTTACGCCTTTTGGCATTTACTAAAGGTACCACAATATGCAAATTAGGATAACGCTGGCGTAATAATTGTGCCGCTTTTAGAAATGGTTCTGAAAGCAAAGAGACCTCAGCATGACGACTTCCTGGCAATAAAGCTAAACAAAGACAATCAAGAGGAATGCCTAATTGCTGACGCATTGTTTTTTGATCTGGATTTAGTGGGATATCATCAGCCATTTTATGACCAATAAAACGGCACGGAACATCAAATTTATCATAAAACGCTTTTTCAAACGGCAAGAAAGCTAAGATAAGGTTAGTATTACGTTTTATTTTAAAAACTCGTTTTTGCTTCCACGCCCAAACCGAAGGACTTACATAATGAATGGTTTTAATGCCAGCTTGTTTAAGTTTTCCTTCTAATGAAAGATTAAAATCAGGGGCATCAATACCGATAAAAATATCAGGTTTTAGCTCAATAAGTCGTTTAGTGATATCGCGACGAATAGCTAAAATACGACGTAGTCGACCTAATACTTCAATGACCCCCATAACCGAGAGTTCATCCATTTCGTACCAAGCTTTACATCCTTCAGCCTGCATTTGTGGTCCAGCAATTCCAATAAATTCAATATTGGGATAGTATTTTTTGAGTGCACGAATTAAACCAGCACCCAGAATGTCGCCAGAGGTTTCCCCAGCGACTAATGCAATTGTTAATGGTTTATTTATCATTAACGGATAATGCCACGAGTTGAACGTGAAAAGAAATCAATAAATAATTGAGCTTCAGGATATTGTTTCGCTATGGTTTCAATTTCTACTTTGGCATCGTCTAATGTTAAGCCATTTCGATAAAGAACTTTATAACTATTACGAATCGCTTGCAAAGCCTCTTTACTAAATCCTCGGCGTTTTAAACCTTCATAATTTACGCCGTGTGGGCTTGCATGATTACCTTGGGCAATAATATAAGGTGGCACATCTTGAGCAACACCAGAGCATCCACCAACCATAACATGTGAACCAATAACACAAAATTGATGTACAGCAGTCATACCACCTATAATTACATAATCATCTAATTGGACATGCCCACCAAGCGTTGCATTATTGGCTAAAATACAATTATTACCAATAACACAATCATGAGCAACATGTGCATTAATCATAAATAAATTATCATTGCCAATACGCGTTAATTCACCACCTTGTAAAGTGCCACGGTGAATGGTTACACTTTCGCGAATCATGTTGCGATCACCAATTTCAGTGCGCGTTGGTTCACCACGATATTTTAAATCTTGGTTAACTTCGCCTATTGAAGTAAATTGATAAATTTGATTTTCTTTACCAATTTTAGTGTGACCATTGATGACTACATGTGATTTTAAAAAAGTCCCATCACCAATTTCAACATTCTCACCAACAAAGCAAAAAGGCCCAATTTTAACATTATTGCCAATATTAGCCCCTTTTTCTATTACTGAACTTGGATGTATTTCCGTTGCCATAGCCTTTCCTTAATACTGTTTCTGGGATATTTAAAATCAATATTATTTACGAGCACACATCATTTCGGCTTCGCAAACTAAATTACCATCAACAGTGGCAACACCATGGAATAAAGCAATGCCTCGACGTTCTTTGATATATTCAACGTCTAATACGAGTTGATCGCCTGGCACAACAGGGCGTTTAAAACGCGCTTTATCAATTGAAGCAAAGTAATAAAGCTGTCCGGGAGACAGTTCTTCAATACTTTTGAAGGCCAAAATACCAGTTGCTTGCGCCATCGCTTCTAAAATTAATACACCGGGTAAAATAGGTTTAGTGGGAAAATGACCCTGAAAAAATGGTTCATTTACAGTAACATTTTTTATCGCTTTTAATGTTTTACCTTTTTCATAATTGATTACACGGTCAACCATTAAAAATGGATAACGATGAGGTAATAAACTGATAATTTCTTCAATATCAAGGGTATTAAGTTCGGTAGTCAAAATAGCTATCCTTTTACATTATTTGCTATAAATTGTACTCATTATAACTGAGGATGCGGCTTTCACTCAAGAATGATTTGAATAGTGCTTTTCTTTTATACGAATCTGCTTATGCTATGTTATTATAATTTATTTACATAAATGATTTGTAAATACTATATTATCTTACATTAAATCATTTATAATAATTTGAATAATAAATTGAGATATAAAAGTTTCTAACTCGGAGAAGTAGTATGAAATCATTGATTAAAATGACATTAGTAAGTAGTGCAATCGTATTAGCATTGGTTGGGTGTGATGATAAAAAAAATACAACTGATAACAATGCTAGCACCAATAAAGTGACCATTTCAACTGATGCACAAAAAGAGGCTTATGCATTAGGTTCTTCATTTGCTTCATACATGGCGACAAATTTAGAGCAAAATGAAATTAATCCAGATAAAGAATATTTAATTAGTGGTTTTAATGAAACTTTCCGCGGTGCTTCTCAACTTTCAAAAGATGAAGTTAAAGATGTTTTAGAAGCATTTGGTAAACGTATTCAAGAAGAAAGCAAAGCTCGTTTTGAAAAAGAAAAAACGGAAAACACCGCTGCTGGTGATAAATTCCGTGAAGAATTTGCTAAACAAAAAGATGTTAAACAAACTAAATCAGGATTACTTTATCAAGTTATTAAAGAAGGTTCGAATCGCCATCCAAAAGCTGATGATACTGTTATTGTTCATTATACCGGTACTTTGACAGATGGTCGTAAATTCGATAGTTCTTATGACCGAGGTGAAACTGCAACTTTCCCTCTTAATGCCGTAATTAAAGGTTGGACTGAAGGAATTCAATTAATTGGTGTTGGTGGTAAAATCAAACTTGTTGTACCACCAGATTTAGCTTATGGAGATCAAAGCTTTCCGGGTCAAGATGATAAAGTTGGGATTCAACCAGCATCAACATTAGTGTTTGAAGTTGAATTACTTGGTATTGACGGCGATAACAATGATAAAGCTGAACAATCAAAACCCGATCAAAATAAAGTCAATGATAACGCAAAATAAAATTTAACTGATTGATTTTGAAAGATTCATTAAGTTATACACTTGTTATTATGGGTCCTGCATATGGGACCCAATCTGCTTATTGTGCCTATCAATTTGCACAAACTTTGCTATCTAGAACTTCCCATACGATTAAAAATATCTTTTTTTATGCAGATGGTATTTATAATGGTAATCGGTTTACCGATCCTGCTAGTGATGAATTTGATTTAGTTACGGCATGGCAAACGCTAGCCAAAGAATATTCTTTAACGTTAACTATTTGTGTTGCCGCCGCTCAAAGACGAGGAATTATTGAAAAAAATCTTGCGGATAATTTCCAGTTAACAGGTCTTGGTGAATTAAGTGTATCTATTGCCGAAACAGATCGAACTATTCAATTTTAGTACTAAGGCTATCAAATGAAAAAAGTTGCAATTATTATTAGTTCTCCACCTCATGGTAATGCTAAAGGTCGAGAAGCGTTGGATATTGCGTTGGCTGCATCGGCAATTAATCATATTTCTGTCTTTTTTGTTGATGATGGTGTATTTCATCTGTTACCTAACCAATCTCCAGAACAAATTTTAATGCGTGATTATATTGCGACATTAAATATGCTTGAACTTTATGATATTGAAGATGTGTATGTCTGCAAATCTTCACTTAATGCGAGAAACCTTGCTAAGGTAACACATAATATTGCTTGTAAAGTTATTAATAACCAATCATTAAACCAATTATTAACTATTCAAGAAGTAATTTTAACATTCTAATTTTTATACTTAAACATATACATAACCTGAAATTTTTTTACATATAAGATTTATAAATAGTGATATTCAATGGATTAGGGTTAATGTTATTTTTATGAGATTGAAAAGGAATGAAATAAAAAATCCACGTATTTTTGACTATATAAAAACGTGGATTTTTTTATCAATATAATTTTATTAATTTTTTACTATACTAATTTTTTCATATGATCGGCGATGTTTTCAGCTTGCTGACCAACTACAATTTGTACACCTGTTTTCCCTAATTTAATTACTGCCATAGCACCAAGGGCTTTTGCTGATTCTTCATCAACGAGATCTGTGTCTTTCACACTTAAACGTAATCGTGTAATACAAGAATCAATATTCGTTAGGTTTTCTTTACCACCAACAATGACTAAATATTGTTCTGCAAGTGCCGATACATCACCAACCGCTTCTTTAGGTGAGGTGTTTTCAGTTGATGGATTAGTTTCCACATCGTCTTCACGACCCGGTGTTTTTAAATTGAATTTGACAATCACAAAACGGAAAACTACATAGTAAACAACAAAGAACACTAGACCTTGAAGAATTAGCATATACCAATGTACAGCTAATGGATTACGTGATTGCAGTAACATATCAAGTAAACCTGCGCTAAATGCAAAACCTGAAATCCATTGTAAACTAGCAGCAATAAACAAAGAAATACCCGTTAAAATAGCATGTATTACATAAAGTACTGGAGCTACAAACATAAAGGCAAATTCTAACGGTTCAGTAATACCTGTAAAAAAAGCTGCGAAAGAAGCAGCTAACATAATCGAAGCCGTTTTTTCTTTATTTCCTTTTTTTGCTGTATGGTACATAGCTAATGCTGCTCCTGGTAAACCAAACATCATAATTGGGAAGAAGCCAGCTTGATAACGACCAGTAATGCCTGCAATTGCTTTACCGCTATCAATGGCATTTTGTCCAGCTAAGAAGTTAGGGATATCATTAATATCAGCAACGTTAAACCAGAATACTGAATTAAGTGCATGATGCAAACCAATAGGAATAAGTAGACGATTAAAAAAGCCATAGATACCTGCACCAATTGCTCCTAATCCTTTAATTTCATTACCAAATGCAACTAAGGCTTGATAAATATTTGGCCAAATGTAAAGCATTACAAAAGCAACAAATAGCATTACAAATGAAACAAGGATAGGTACCAGACGTTTACCACTAAAAAATGCAAGCGCTCTATGTAACTCAATATTACTAAAACGGTTATATATTTCAGAAGAAATTACACCGACTAAAATACCAATAAATTGGTTTTGATTAATTTTATTAAAAGCTTTAGAAACGTTATCAATTGGTGTGTTAGTTAATAATGATACTGAATCTGGAGATAGTAATGTTGTGATGACTAAAAAACCAACTAAGCCACTTAGTGCAGCAGCGCCATCTTTATCTTTAGACATGCCATATGCGATACCAATGGCAAATAGTATCGCCATATTATCGATAATTGCACCACCAGATTTAATTAAAAAAGCAGCAACAATACTATTTTGTCCCCATCCTTGAGGATCAATCCAGTATCCAATGCCGAGTAGTATTGCAGCCGCAGGTAAAACTGCTACAGGCACCATAAGCGAGCGCCCGATACGTTGCAAATAAGCTAAAATTCCCATAAGTTTACCTCATATAATTTTGGGGGAAATCTTAAAGATGATATTATCATCTTTAAGTGAATATAAATGATTCAGTACTATTTCACTCTATATTATTTTACTTCGCAAATTAATTATGTGTTTAATGTGACTTATGTCACGATTTTTTTTGATTAATTTAGTTAATATAGTAAAATACTATTAACATATTTTACTTATAAAAAAAAGAAGTTATTTTATTATATCAAAAGAGGTATTATCTCATGAGGCTTATTCCTTTACAAAATGCACAAGAAGTTGGTGCTTGGGTGGCACAGCGCATTGTGAACAAAATTAATGATTTCAAACCGACAGCGGATCGTCCGTTTGTTTTAGGATTACCAACAGGAAGCTCACCGTTGGTCATGTATCAACAACTTATTAAACAATATAAAGCAGGTAAGGTAAGTTTTAAACATGTGGTTACGTTTAATATGGATGAATACGTAGGACTTCCTGAAGATCATCCAGAAAGTTATCACACATTTATGTATGAAAATTTCTTTAACCATATTGATATTGATAAAAACAACATCCATATATTAAATGGTAATGCAGTAGATATTGACGAAGAATGCCGTCAGTATGAAGAGAAAATTAAAACTTATGGTAAAATCAATGTGTTCGTTGGTGGCGTTGGTCAAGATGGACATATTGCTTTTAACGAACCAGGTTCTTCACTTTGCTCTCGTACTCGAATTAAAACATTAACCGAAGATACACGAATTGCTAACTCTCGTTTTTTTGATAATGATGTTAATCAAGTGCCAAAACATGCACTGACTATTGGCGTTGCAACGTTAATGGATGCACAAGAAGTGATTTTATTAGTTTGTGGTCATAACAAGAGTTTAGCACTGCAGGCTGGAGTTGAAGGATCAGTTAATCACCTTTGGACTGTCACTGCGTTACAAATGCATCCAGCATCCCTTATTGTTTGTGATGAGCCAAGTACTGATGATCTTAAAGTAAAAACCTTAAAATATTTTAAACAAATGGAAGCTGATAATCTAAAAGTGACCGTTTTATAAAGGATAAATCAATGTACGCATTAACAAATTGTCGTATCTATACAGGTTATGAAATTCTTGAAAATCACGCCGTTATTATCGACGGCGATAAGATTACCAAAATCTGTAAACAAGACGAACTATCTGCAAGTATCACTATTGAAGATTTACAAAATGCTATTGTTGCGCCTGGGTTTATTGATATTCAAGTCAATGGTTGTGGTGGCGTGCAATTTAATGAAACACTCGATGCATTAAGTATTGAAACATTAGAAAAAATGCAAGCGACTAATCTTGCTTATGGATGTACGAGCTATTTACCGACTTTAATTACATCGACGGATGAATTCATGATAAAAGCGGTAAATGTGATGCGTGAATATTTAATTAAACACCCTAATCAAGCACTTGGTTTACATCTTGAAGGACCCTATATTAATCCTGAAAAGAAAGGTATCCATGATGAAAATATCATCCGTCAACCATCGCAAGAAATGATCGACTTTCTTTGTGATAATGCTGATGTTATTAAAATTATTACTCTAGCACCAGAAAAAGTTGAAAATAATTTTATTAAACAACTGGTTAACGCAGGAATTCATGTATCGGTAGGTCATTCCAATGGTCATTATGATGATTGTCGACGAGGTTTTAATGCTGGTATTCGTCTAGGCACGCATTTATTCAATGCTATGCCTTATATCACTGGGCGAGAACCCGGTGTAGTGGGTGCAATTTATGATGAATCTGATGTTTATGTTGGCATTATTGCCGATGGGCAACATGTTAGCTGGGCAAATATTCGAAATAGTCATAAAATCAAACAAGATCACTTGATTTTAATTACTGATGCTATGTTATTAGCTGGTTCGAATTTATCCTCAGGAGTATTTGCAGGCAAAACCATTTATTATAAAGACGGTCGTTGTGTTGATGAAAAAGGTACATTAGGGGGATCAGCTTTAACGATGATTGATGCAGTGAAAAATGCAGTCGAACATGTTGGTATTGCATTGGATGAGGCATTAAGAATGGCAACGCTTTATCCTGCTAAAGCAATCGGTGTTGATAAAACTCTTGGTAGCGTTAGCGAAGGTAAAATAGCCAACTTAGTTGTTTTTGACCGTAACTTTACTATTATTAAAACGGTTGTTAATGGAGAGATCAACAGCTAAAATATAAGATAATTAATGAAATATTGAGATATCATATGACCTTTAATTATCTAAACTTAGTTGGAAATGCTGATCTTATCAAACAGCTAAATTATGCCATGATTTATCGTTTGATTGTTCAGCATGCTCCTATTTCTCGTATTCAATTGGCTGAAATTAGCCATTTAGCGCCAGCCAGCATTACTAAAATTACTCGCCAATTGATTAAGAAAAAACTGATTAGAGAGGTTGATGCACAACAATCAACGGGAGGTCGTCCTGCCGTTTCAATTGAAGCTAAATTCAACTATTATCAGACTATTGCTGTTCAGCTCAGCCGTTCACATGTAACAATTGAGCTTTATGATATTGGTGGTAATTGTTTAGCATCGAGTGTATGTCCATTAACGCACTTCACTCAGGAATTTACGCAAAAATATTTGATTGGATTAATTGAGCAATTTATCCAAGATAACAGTAAAAGAATTAAAAATCTTATAGCAATATCCGTAGTTCTTCCTGGATTGATTGATTCTGTACATGGTATTGTTCGTTATACTCCTCATATTCAAGTTAAAGAATGGTCATTAGCTGAAGAACTACAAAAACAATTCAATGTTTCAATCTTTTTAGGGAATGATATTCAAAGTTTAGCTTTAGCTGAAAGTTATTTTGGTACGACACAAAATGTGGATGATTCTATTCTCATTCGTGTCCATCGGGGGGTCGGATCAGGTGTTATTGTTAATCAACAATTACTGACAAATCATAATCAAAGTGGTTGTGAAGTTGGTCATATTCAAGTTGATGCGTTAGGTGATCGATGCCACTGTGGTAATTTTGGTTGCTTAGAAAATCGTGTAGTCAATGATGCTATTGAACATCGTGCAAAACAGATGATTGAACAAGGCTACCCAACCAGATTATCTCGGGACGAATGTAATATAGCTAATATTTGTCATTATGCAAATCAAGGTGATGAACTGGCAATAAAGTTAGTCAAAGATGCTGGTGAGAATCTTGGTCGTGCGGTTGCAATGATGGTAAATATTTTTAATCCGCAACGAATTGTGTTAGCGGGTGAATTAACTAAATCACCAGAAGTATTGTTAAATGCGGTAAACAGCGCATTAAATGCACAAAGTTTAGAGGAATTAAGAAAAAATCTTACTATCAATTGTTCATCACTTGATGACCGATCCGCAATTGGTGCATTTGCATTAGTACAACAAGCATTATTCAACGGTTCGCTCTTGATGTTGTTGTTAGAAAACACTGTGACAATCTAGTACATGTTTAATATAAAAAAGCCCATTAATTGGGCTTTTTTGTTAATTAAGCTAAAATACGAAGCATTCTTCTTAATGGTTCAGCCGCACCCCATAATAATTGATCACCAACAGTAAAGGCTGATAAATAATCTTTACCCATATTAAGTTTACGTAAACGCCCAACAGGTGTAGTTAATGTACCTGTAACAGCAGCAGGAGTCAGCTCACGCATTGAAAGATCTCGATCGTTTGGAATAACTTTAACCCAATCATTATGCGCAGCAAGTAATTTTTCAACTTCTGGAACACTGATGTCTTTTTTAAGCTTAATCGTAAACGATTGACTATGACAACGTAATGCACCAATACGAACACAAAGACCGTCAACTGGAATAATCTGGCTAGTATTTAAAATTTTATTGGTTTCAGCTTGGCCTTTCCATTCTTCTTTACTTTGACCATTGTCTAAAGCTTTATCAATCCAAGGAATTAAACTACCGGCTAATGGGACCCCAAAATTATCGGTTGGTAGGCTGCCATCTCGCATTTTTTGGGTAACTTTGCGTTCAATATCTAAAATAGATGAGCGAGGATCTTGAAGCTCTTTAGCTACTTCAGCATTAAGCATTCCCATTTGTGTTAATAACTCCCGCATATGGCGAGCTCCACCGCCAGAAGCGGCTTGGTAAGTCGAAACGGATATCCAATCAACTAAATTTTCAGCAAACAGCCCACCTAATGACATTAACATCAAACTTACCGTACAGTTCCCACCAACAAAGGTTTTGATACCTCTATCTAACGCTTTATGAATATTAGCTTTATTGACTGGATCAAGAACAATAATAGCCTCATCTTCCATTCGTAGAGTTGAAGCTGCATCAATCCAATAACCTTGCCAGCCCGTTGCACGCAATTTTTTATAAATTTCAGAAGTATAATCACCACCTTGGCAAGTCACAATCATATCTAATGATTTTAATGCATCAATATTATCTGCGCTTTGTAATGTTCCTGTTTTACCGTTAAAAGTAGGTGCAGCTTGACCAGCTTGTGATGTAGAAAAGAAAACAGGATTGATATAATCAAAATCATGTTCTTCAACCATACGTTGCATAAGAACAGAACCAACCATTCCACGCCAACCAACAAAACCAACATTTTTCATAGTTTATTTCCAATAAGTAGATGTTATATAGGTAAAGATTATCTACTATTAAAACAAAATATTGCCATAAAACAAGTAAGATAAGAATTATTTTTATAGGCACTGATAGGATAACGTGGTGTTATATACGTTAAGTTTAATTTAAATTGATTTATTCATGAATAAAGGCAAATCATATTTTTATTGCTTATAAAAAATTGATCTGCCTTTTCACAACAAGTTTTATGCTTTACTGTCAAATAGAATGTTTAAAAGTCCTCATCTTGGATATTATTGTTCATTATTGAAGCAATATTATACCGCTCAATGCCTTGTACCGATGCTTCAATGATTTCTGATAATAAGTCATTTAGACTAATTTCATCAGTTCTTAGCATAAAAGTTGTTAACAACATTGGTATATTAACACCAGTTATTACCTCTAAATTTTGGTGATCAGCCATTTGCTTAACCAATGTATTAAATGGTGTGCCACCTTTTAAATCAACTAAGCATAAAATTTGTGGACATTGCTTCGATAACAGCTTAATTTGATGCTCAATTTGCTGTTGAAAGTCATCTAATGATTGTCCCATTGAGAACGATACAGCTTCACATAGAGTTTGTTTACCACAGATCATTTCTGCTGATTCAACTAGGCTTTTAGCTGATGAACCATGGGTACTTACTAATACAGCAATCATTGTTAAGGTACTCCTTTAGTAATCAAGGCAACGATAATAACGACGAATCGTCATAGGATGACGATTTAAATATTCAACATAAGCATCAATACGATTATTAATGGTACGGAAGACAAACGGTGAAAGATTTCCACGATATTTTTCTGATATACCAGGTAATTCATAGTCTTTAGTATCGATTATGGTGTAATTACCACAGATTTGAGGTAAGAATTTAGCTACTCTTTCACTTAATGAGCGCTGTGTATCTTCACCAACATAAACAGTGACTGCTGTATCACGATCAATGACTTCTAACGTACCATGGAAAAATTCTGCTGATTCAATGGATTTTGAGCGTAACCAATGTTGTTCCTCCCAATAACACATAGCATGAGAATACGTTGCTCCCCATTGATTACCCGCACCAACAAAATAGTGCATAGTGTCGTTATGGTGTTTTTCAGCAACTTCTCGCCCAAATTTATCGGCTTTTTTGGCAACAGCAACAATATTTTTAGCAAAATGTTGATCCATTTCTTGATAAAACTCATCATAGTCAGGGAACTCACCGGCTAAATACATTAAACGATCAGCTGTCATAAAGAATTTTAATTGTTCATTCATTGGGTAAGTAATAACATGATGTGCCATTTTCCCTAATGGGGTATCGGCTTTATCCATAAAAGCTAATACGGTTGACCCAACTTCTTTTTGAATTTTTTCAATAGCTGCAACGACTTCCTGTGTGGTACCCGTGACAGATGAAATAATGATCAATGTGTCTTTAGTGATACGTTTGTTTCCTGTTACTAGATATTCAGCCGCATGTTGAACAAACGTTTCAATGGCTGTTTTTTCTTTCATATGAACAACTGCTTGCATTGATGATGCATACGTACCACCAATACCTAACCAGCAAACATTACTATAACCACGATCGTGGATTTTATCAATAAATTCATTAATTTGTGGTCTTAATGCTAAAGCACCATTCATGCTGTCTAATTCTTTCTTTTCGTCATATTTTCTCATTTTTAAATCCTCTTAATTTTAGAACTAGTTATTTCATCAAATTCTGGATAGGCCGATTTTTCAAGATTATGACCTTTTAATCTTGAAACTTGGTAACTTAATAGATGAATAGGAACAGTCATAAATAATGATGCGTATAGTTCATCTATATCAACATTAAGGCACAAGTCCTCTTCTTTAAGATTGTTACTACTATTGGCGTAAATGGTTGAAATATTTTTAACATGTTTATTTAAAAAGACTTTTAATAATTTCGCTCTCTGATCTAACTGACCATGGGGTTCAAGAAACACAATATGATCATCTTCATGTAATCCTAAATATGGACCATGCATGTATTCTTCGAGTTCTTTACCAAAAGCTGTATTGCGTACTGTTTCCGTAAATTTTGTTTCCGCTTCTCTAGCAACTCCATAAGTTGCACCATAACCAATAAATATCACTCTTTTAGCATGATAAAATTGATGTTGGCATTGATTAACCCATACTTGGGATTGTTCAATGACTTTAGGAAGTAAATGAGTAACTTTCTGAAATTGCTCTATATAGTGGTTAAATTGAACATCACTAACACTGTCATTTTTTTGAGCAATTACTAGAGAGATCAATATTAAATCTAGAATGGTTACGCTATAACCAGCACTGACATAAGGCATCTCCTCAACTGGAATTCCCATAGATAAGACATGATGACTAATTTTATACAGTGGGCTATTGGAATTGCTGGTAAGCGTATAGATGGTTTGGTTGTTTTTTATAAATTGTTCTACTAAATGAATGATTGAATAACTTTCTCCACCTTGCGAAACAGCAATATACAAAGTATTAGGATCACGGTAATGTAAATAATTAGCAGCGATAGAAGGATCTTCAATATAAACAGGTATCTTTAAGATTTTACTCATTAAAGGTCTTGCACCATAAGCTGCGTTGGAACTTGAACCTGTTGCAAATATAACAATTGAGCTAAGTTGTTTAATTTTACTCAGGTCAATATTTTGGGTGAATAGTGCTTGATAATTATCTAAAATGTTCTGATAATATTCAGGCTCTAAGGCAACATAATCAGCGATACTTTTCATTTTTTCTCCTTATTATCCTAATAATCCACTCCAAGCTCCAAAAATACCGATACCCGCTATAAGTAATAAAATCCAATGCGCTTTAAGCCCTTTTTTGTCTAATAAAAAGATGAATAAGGTAAATAACAGAGGTAATATTTGTGGCACAATACCATTAAAAATATCCTGTAATGATGTTGCATCGTCGCCTGATCCTATTGTTAGTGGCATATTTAATGTCACCATCGTTGCTACCATGGCACCAACAACAGATAGCCCCAAGATAGAAGCACCATACGATAATTTATCCATTAAACCAGTCTTTTGAACCTTTTCAATAAAAGAGGCACCAATGTTATAACCAATGAATAGACCAAAATAGCGAGCTAAAACAGCAGGAATATTGAAAATTAATAGAAACAAAAGTGGACCTAAAATATTACCTTGTATTGCTAATGAAGTACCAATACCAGTGGCTATAACCCGTAAGGTTCCCCAGAAAAATGAATCGCCCAAACCACTTAGTGGTCCCATTAATGCAACTTTAACATCATTAATTGAACTTTCATCAAAATCGTTATTCAAGGCATTTTGCTCTTCCATTGCAATAGAAATACCTAACGGAAAGGTAACTAACCAAGGTGTAACGTTATAAAACTCTAGATGTCTTTGATAAGCTTTGGTTAATTGTTCTGGTTTTTGACTATAGATTTTTTCTAAAGCAGGGCGGATTGCAAAAGAATAACCTAAATTCATTTGTCGCTCATAATTCCATGACCATTCGGCGGTAAAAGAACGCCAAAAGGTTCGCATTAAATCGTTTCTAGTTAATCGTTTAGAATTCTTCATTTTCATAGTTGATCTCCTGTCCTACTAAAGCACTGCCTGAAAGATTATTAACTTCTTGATTGTCTGAGGTTATTGATTTTTTGCCGGTAAAGGAAGAATAACCAGTAAGAATCAATGCCATACACGCACCAAAAATGGCAACACCAGTAACAGGTACTTTCATATATACTGCTACAGCAAAACCAAGAATAAAGAATGTTGCATTGGTTTTTTTTATCATAATTTTCATTAGCATAGCAAAACCAAATGCAGGTAATAAGCCAGTTGCGATGCCTAAACCATTAATAACAAACTCAGGAATAACTTCAAGCAAGTTTTTAATTGCTTCACTACCAAATAGATAAGAAAGCCCGACCACTAATCCAATTGGTAGGTTAATGGAAAAGAAACCACCCAAGATATTCATCCGATCAACGCCTTTACCATTTCCTTCACTAGCATACTTATCTGCTTTATGAACAAAGTAAGGTAAAATAAACAAGAAACATAAATTCTTAACTACTAGTACCAGAGAAGCAATTGGAATTCCCAAAGTTAGGGCAACAGCCGTACTTTTACCTGCACCAATAGCGAAAGCTGTTCCTAGAACACTACCTGATATAATTTCTGGCGGGATAGATGCCCCAATGGAAAATGAACCAACAAAGGCTAATTCTAACGTTGCTCCTATAATAATACCTTGGGTGATATCTCCCATTACTAGTCCCGCTAAAGTACAGGTAACTAAAGGTCTCGATAACATTGATGAACCTAAAAAGTATTCACCATTAGCTAACATAGCAATCAAGGCCAAAATAATTGCTGTAATAACAATACTCATTTTGTATTCCTTTTTGTCTATTTTTCGAATTTCTGCTTAGATTCATTTGGTATTTGTTGTATATATACTTCAACACCATCTCGTTGTAATTTAGCTAATAGATCTGCTTCTAAATTGGTTAAATTTATTGTTTTAGAGTAATTCTTCGTTCCGTCACGGGGTTTAGTTCCTCCTAAATTAAGACTAGTTATTTTTCCTTGAATGCCTCGGATTAATTTTTCAGCATCAGCCACGGACTCAACTACAATTAACATTTGATATTTATCCGTTACGCCAGAGTTAATCGCCTCAATACTGTCATCAACAGACTTCATTACTAATTTTGCGTTGTCAGGCTTAGCTAAACGAATTGCTGATTTACGCAGTTCATCACCCGCAACAGCATCATTGGCAACTAAAATTGTATTAGCGCCAACATTTTCAAACCATGAAACAACGACCTGACCGTGAACTAAACGGTGATCAACACGTAATAATTTAATCATTGGGTTACCTCCTAAGTGAAATCGACCACATATTTAGTATTACTAGCAAACTTATATTCAATAGCTATCGGTTCTCTATTAATATCAAAATAGTGATTAGAAATTTTAAATAATGGATCGTTAATGTTGCATCGTAACTGTTTTGCCAATTCAGCATTTGCCGCAATAAGCTGCAAATCCTGCTCTAATTTATCGACCTTTTTTTTGCCAGAATTAGTGATTTCGAGGGCTGATAAAACTTTGATGATAGATATTTGGAAATCGGGAAAATTATTAAGAGGTAAGAGAAAAATTTCTTTAACTGCACTGTTTTTTGCAATTTCTAAAAAACTAACGTAATAGATGAGCTCGGAGGGTTTTATTTTTAATAACAGACTATAGTAACTTCCTGCTTGTCTTAAATAGGTATCTTTAATAATTTTTTTATGATTTTGGTAAACAAAGGGTTTAATAATTCCAGTCATTTCTAAAATATTTTGGGTAGATAAGGTTGGTGCAACAAATAAACCAACTCCTTTTTTCCTAACCACCATATTTTTATCAACCAGCAGATCAATTGCTTTTCGAACAGTTGTTCTACTGACATTATAATCCTTTTGCAATTGCCCTTCAGGGGGTAATTTAGATCCAACTCTATAATGTCCAGTATTTATCTTATCCATAAAATGAGTGGCTATTTTTTCAAATAACTTCATTGATGCGTTACCTCATAATTGAAGATATTTTTAGCCGATAAATGATACCGAAATCGATTGCCAACTAAATACTGATCGGTGTGTTCAAATGGTTCGAAATGATTATCAAAACTATAGCTTGATACTTTATAAATTGGTGTACCTTCAGCAACTTGTAAATGTTTTGCTTTATCATCAGTTGCTGCTTCATAAGTAATCTCTTCTCTACCGTGGTTTGGGGTAAAATGGTAATGTTCTTTTAAAAATTGATAAAGAGAAATACCATTTAAATCTATCTGATTTAAATCTTTAAATTTTAGCGATGATAAATATGTAATTTCATAAGAAAGGGGATCTTGGTTTAAAAAGCGTTGTCGAATAATTCTAATTAACGGATCATTTGAACCAAAGAATGCTCTTAATTCAGCAGGCATTTTAATTATTTGGTTGGAAAGTACTTTTATTTTGATTTGTATATCATCATGTTTTTGGACCTCTTCACTAAATGAAGACATCTTCAGCATATTAATTTCAAAAATTTTATGGCATGGTAAGTTTTTATCATTTTGAAAAACATATCCTTCTATCGCTAAATCATTCAATGCGTTGCGTACAGTAGTTCGACTGACACCAAAGTATTTGGCAAGTCCTCTTTCTGTCGATTGATCGCTAATTATGTTGAGATTGGCTCGAATTTTTTCTTCAACATCTGTTTTTGCCGCAATATCACGATATTCCAAAGGTCACACTCCATTTGTGGGCTTTTTTATCCATCAGATATATCTTAATCCATATAAGATTGTTTAAAAAATATTAAAAAAAATACATGTTGTCAATTTTGAGTACCAAAATTGATATAGAGATCACATTTTTTATCGTAATCTAATAAAATTATTCAGATAAAGTGAATTGCGCTAATTAATCTATTTAATTCAGAGGATTAATTTTAATTAATGAAAAGCGATTATGTATAAATGAGGGAATAAAACGATAAACAGATAATAAAAAAGCCTACTCAATTGAGCAGGCTTTTTTTTTAAATTGGTCGGCGAGAGAGGATTCGAACCTCCGACCCACTGGTCCCAAACCAGTTGCGCTACCAAGCTGCGCTACTCGCCGTTAGATTTTTTCTATAAAATGGGGTGGCTAATGGGATTCGAACCCACGACAACTGGAATCACAATCCAGGGCTCTACCAACTGAGCTATAGCCACCATAGAAGTAGGACGAGATATTACGCATAAAAAATAACATTGTCCAGTATAATTTTTCAAAAATGTTCTGACTGCTTATATTAAAAGCGTTAAAAGCTTAATATTTTATCATTACTGATGTGATTAAGCTTTATGTGACATAATATTAATGATTTGTGTGTCGGTTGCTTTCATACTATTGCTAACAATGGCTCCAAGATTATCAATTGAAGCCTCGACGCTATCACAAACTATCCCTTCTTTACCTGTCACTCGAATACGATTTAATGCCATTAAAACAGCTTTAAAACTCGAAGATACCGAAGTTGACACTTTCATTGCACAACTATTGGAGGCTCCATCACAAATAATACCAGATAAATCACCAATCATACTACAAATAGCCATATCTACTGGTTCATATTGTCCTTTACCAAGTAACCATGCCATACCAGCGGCAGAGCCCATTGCTGCGGTTGATGCAGCACAAAGTGCCGATAAAGGCGGGAATTTACTATGAATATAAATTGCAATAGTATGAGATAAAATGAGTGCTCTAGCCAATTGTTCTGTTGTTGCTTTTAAATAATCGGCAACCACCACCACGGGCATAGTTGCGGTAATACCTTGATTTCCAGAACCAGAATTGCTCATCGCAGGTAAAGTTGCACCACCCATTCGAGCATCGGATGCTGCAGTTGTGCGAATAATCACTTTAGATAACAGGTCATCAGCCAACAAGCCAGTTTTTGTTTGTTCATTTAGTGTAGCGGCAATACTTAAGCCATAATCTCGCCTTAATCCTTCTTGAGATAATGCATCGTTTAATTCAGCAGAATGTAAAATAAATTCGATATCATCAAAATTACAGCGTGTTGCAAATTCATATATCTGTTTGACTGACATCTGAGTTATGATTGAATCTTTTTTAGACTCGTCTTGTGTTTTATTCTCTGCTTTGAAAATGATTTCACCATTTTTTTCTATTAACACTATGTTTGTGTGTGATTTTTCGATACATACTCTAACATGATCGGTCTTAGTGTAAATATTGGCTTCAGAATAAATAGCTGCATTATTATTAGCAATGTGTACAGTGACTTTTTGCTCTTTAAGTAGCGTTTTAGCTTGGTTAATTTGTTTCGGTGTAATTTTTTTTAGTACTTCAAGACCTGCTTTGGCATCACCACCTATTGCGCCAATAGCTGCTGCAATAGGTAACCCAACCATCCCTGTACCAGGCACTGTCACTGCCATACCATTTTTCATTAAATTTGGTGAAACATAAGCATCAATGTGACGGATACTGTTTTTATCAATATATTTAGTAGCAACCGCTGATGCCAAAGCAAGAGATATGGGCTCTGTACAACCTAATGCAGGTAAAACTTCATGTTTCACTAATTGAATTAATTTTTTCCACACTACTTGTTGTTCCATTTTTTATCTCCATATCATTGCACTATGATAAATAGTGCTAGATGGTAAAACATTTTATAAAAGATAAATATAATAGTTAGTTTAAATTTTAATGTTAAGATTGCAAAGTAAATAATTAAATATGTTGCACTGGAATAAATAAAGTTTATTATTTAAATTATTTTTAGCAAAAAATTATGTTAATCTTTTTAAAAAAATATGTTGCAATTTTAGCATGAATCTAAACTTTTATTTGGTTAAACAGTGAATTAAATAATCAAGAATTGTTCAAAATATGTAATATTTTAGTAAAATTACCTGACTTTTTTTTTATTATTGTAATAATGTAACTACATAAAATTAAATAATAATGGCGATATATGATAAATATTTTGTTAATTGATGATGATGTCGAATTATCACAGATGCTTAGTGAATATCTAACCAATGAAGGTTTTAATATCAAAAGTGTTTATTTGGGTAAAGATGCTATTGATGAAGCATTATCGGGGAAATATCGTGCTGCAATTCTAGATGTTATGTTGCCTGATATTAATGGTATTGACGTTCTTAAAAGTATACGTCAACAGTGTAATATGCCCGTTATCATGTTAACAGCTAAAGGCGACAATATTGATCGTGTGTTAGGTTTAGAATTAGGCGCAGACGATTATATCCCTAAGCCGTGTTATCCTCGTGAACTACTAGCCAGATTACGCGCAGTATTGCGTCGTTTTGATGAACGAACAGTTGAGTTAGTGGATGATAAAAAATACCATTTTAATGGCTTGACATTAGATTTACCTCAACGATTATGTACATGGAATGGACAAGTTATTGACTTAACATCGACTGAATTTAATTTATTAGTTTTACTCGTAAAAAATAGTGAACGAGTTGTGACTAAAGAAGAATTATCTGAAGTTGGACTTGGTCGCGCTAGAGAGCTTTATGATCGTAGTGTTGATGTCCATATCAGTAATATTCGTCAAAAATTATATCAAGTTGCCCAAAATGACGTGACAATTGAAACCATCAGAGCTGTAGGTTATCGTATTCGTTAATGACAGTAGGTTTGCTATGAATCGTCGATTATTTTGGAAAATACTTGTTATATTTTGTGTGATGTTTTTTCTTACCTTTCAGTTAACATGGATTGCTTTTTCGCTCTATGTAGAAGACAAAAATAGACAAGTTCTCAATCATATGCCGACTAAAGTCGATATGATTGCGCAATTATTGCATGTGGCTGGTGAAGAAGATACACTTAATTTTATTGCACATTTACCCGAACGAGAGCGAGTATTGCTGTCAATAAAATTGGTTTCTCCTCAAAATGATCAAGTTAATATCCTAAATGATGAATTAGAATCTCCGAATTATATGTACCAACGTTCGGCCGTTGCTCCTGATGGAACACTGTATTCTGTTTCGTTTAAAAAAGAAGAAATAAATACTCAGTTCCAAAAAATACTGTTTAATATGCCAATGCCTATTACACTAACGGGAGTTTTAGTTGGACTCACGTTAAGTCTTACTTTAGCCTGGAATTTAACTAAACCAATGCGGTTATTAAGACAGGGTTTTTTTCGAGTATCACAAGGTGATCTTTCGGTTCGATTATTTGATAAATTAGAATATCGGCATGATGAGATAAGCGAAGTAGGTAAAGATTTTGATATGATGGTTGAACAACTCAATATCTTAATCTCAGATCGTCAAGCATTGTTGCATGATGTATCGCACGAACTTAGAACGCCGCTGGCGCGTTTGCAGTTAGCTATTGGGCTTGCTCAGCAGAATAAACAAAATATCGATACTTGTTTAGCAAGAATTGAGCTGGAATCCGAACGATTAGATCAGTTAATTGGCGAAATATTAAAATATTCCCGTTCCGAAATGAACAATCGTAATGATGAATATTTTGACTTGAAAGATTTATTAAGTGTAGTGATCAATGACGCTAACTATGAAGCAAATCATCAATCAATTGATGTGCATTTTATCCCTTCAACCATTAATCATTCGATAGTCAAAGGCAATTCAGAACAGATACGTCGCGCGATTGAAAATATTATTCGTAATGCGATTCGCTTTTCACAATCTGGGCAAGCTATTGAGGTCTCGTTAAAAGAAACGAACAAATATTTACAAATAGAAGTTAAAGATCGCGGACCAGGTGTTGAATGGAATAAATTATCCAGTATTTTTGAACCATTTGTTCGTATTCAGTCACCACAACTTGGTAAGGGTTATGGATTGGGATTAGCTATTGCTCGAAAAACCGTCGTTATGCACAACGGTACTATTAAAGCAGCTAATCGAGAAGGAGGTGGACTTGTTGTGACTATATATTTACCGTATTGGCGTAAATTACAAACAATTGCACCTAGTAACACTCGCTATTAACGGACAATACGTATTCTTTAATTAAGTCCCGTAATTTAATTTTATCATGCCCTGTAAAGGTCAGGGTTTGGATAATTTTATTCGGTTCACTGTCTAATATCTGTTTATACTGAGCAATATATTGACTGGCAATAGGTTGGTATGACCAATGCCACTCTTCAGGAAGATAGCCACCTTTACGACCTTCGTTAAAGGCTTGGCAAAAACCGTACTTAGGCATATTTTCTTGCAACCATTTATAGAGAATAATGCCTTTTTTATCCTGCCTAAAAAAATCGGATGACACACTAGTGATATCAATGTCTGTACCCCAATGGTGTCTCGAAGTACCAGGCATTGATGAAAATTTTAAAATTTCCGTTGCAATGTTTTGTGGATCATTGATTTTTTTTAACAATGCATCCCATTTACGTTGCCAAATGCCATTTTGATACGTGTAATTACGAGTTGCACTTACCACAATAAAAGGAATATCTGGATGTCTCTTCTTAAAATCATTATAAGCTTTGATTAGTTGCTCTGTAGGCTCTTTTTGTAGATACATTCCGTTTTTGTTAACAGGTAAAACGGTTGAATCTAATGATATAAAATCTCTGTCTTTTTTTTCGTCAAATTGCCCTGTAAGTTTATTTAATGGAATTGAATGTGCCATAGTGATTGTCAAATCTAAAAATAGAGTTAATATCAATATAATATTGAGAATTAATTTTAATTTTATTGTTTTTATTATCATTTTGAGTTTCTATAATATTCTATTAGCCAGATAAGGTGAAAACCAGTATAATCCTTTCCCTAAAAATTGAAATAGCCATAATGTGTAAAAACGAGGCCTTATGTTAAAATCTGCTACATCTAACACGTCTGTAATTAATTCAGATGCTGCTAATACAATTAATGTTCATTCAACACAAGAAAAAATAAATCTACTCAATTTTACGCGTCAGCAATTGCGTGATTTTTTTATATCGCTTGGGGAAAAGCCCTTTAGAGCTGATCAAGTGATGAAATGGATCTATCATTTTGGGATAGATGATTTTGATCTGATGACCGACATCAACAAAAAGCTCCGTGAACAACTAAAAAAATTAGCTGAAATTAAAGCGCCTAAAATTGCTCTTGAACAGCGATCATCGGATGGTACCATTAAATGGGCATTAGATGTGGGTAATAATCAGATGATTGAATCGGTTTATATCCCTGAACGTGATCGAGCAACTTTGTGCGTATCATCACAAGTGGGCTGTGCGCTGGAATGCAAATTTTGTTCAACTGCTCAGCAAGGTTTTAATCGCAATTTAACCGTTTCTGAAATTATTGGTCAGGTTTGGCGAGCATCAAATGCGATTGGTGTCACAGGCAAATTAGCCGATCGGCCGATCACGAATGTTGTTATGATGGGTATGGGTGAACCTTTACTTAATTTATCTAATGTTGCACCAGCCATGGAAATCATGTTAGATGATTTTGGTTATGGTTTATCAAAAAGACGCGTCACACTTTCAACCTCTGGTGTAGTACCGGCATTAGATAAATTGGCAGGAATGATTGATGTTGCCTTAGCGATTTCACTTCATGCTCCAAATGATGAAATCCGCAGTGAAATTATGCCAATCAACCAAAAATATAATATGGCCATGCTGCGTGATTCAATTTTACGTTATCTATCAACATCAAATGCTAATCACGGTAAGGTGACAATCGAATACGTTTTACTCAATCAAATCAATGATAGTGTTGAACATGCGCATGAGCTGGCAAAGTTCTTAAAAAATGTGCCAAGTAAAATCAATTTAATTCCATGGAATCCATTCCCTGGCGCACCTTATTCTCGTTGTTCAAATACCCGAATTGATCGCTTTATGAAAACATTAATGGGGTATGGATTTACGGTTATTGTTCGCAAAACCCGCGGTGATGATATTGATGCCGCTTGCGGGCAGCTTGCTGGTGAAGTGGTTGATCGAACTAAACGAACCTTGTATAAAAAGCAAAACCTTGTTCAGAAAACAGCATAAATCTTCTAATATAAAAAAGGAAGTGTAAATGAAAAGATCGTTAATAGTGTTCAGCTGTTTTTCTATGCTAATGCTTGCAGGTTGTCAAACTAATAATAGAGAAGAGTTTGACCCAGAAACTGCTGCATTAGCAAGAATGCGATTAGGGTTAGGTTATTTAGCTAAAGCCAATGAATCCGAAGATAATATTAAGGCTGCACATTATAATCTAAAATTAGCTTCCCAGTATTCGCCCAATAATCCACAAGTGATGCTAGCAATGGCAATGTTTGATCAGCATGTTGGCGAGTATAACGAAGCAGAAATGATCTACAAACGTATTACATTAATGCAACCTGGTAATGGTTTATATCATGTTCATTATGGTTCTTTTTTATGTGGTAGAGATCGTTATCAAGAAGCCCAAAAACAATTTAAACAAAGCCTAGATCTCGACAAACATCATTGGAAAGCTGATGCCTACGAGCAGTATGGTTATTGTGCGATTCAAAATGGCGATACAAAAACAGCAGATCTTATGTTCAAGCAACTTTTTGAATATGATTCAAGTCGCCGAAGTAGTGTAATAAAAACAGCGGAAATTTATAAAAACAAAGGCGATGAAAGTGTCTCTAACTATCTGTTATTAATATCCAAAAAAATAAATTACAAGAATTAGAATAAATATCATTAGAAGCAAGAGTAACAATCATGAGTTTTTGGGCTATTTTATTACTAGCATTAGCCATGTCGACGGATGCATTTGCGGTAGCGATTTGTCGTGGCGTATCGCTCAAATCAACACCGTTTTTAGGGGCATTAAAAGTGGGGATCTTATTTGGCATTGTTGAAGCCATTACCCCAATACTAGGCTGGTTAATTGGCTATATTGCCTTGCAATATATCGAAAAATGGGATCATTGGGTAGTGTTTATTATCATGTTATTTTTAGGTATAAACATGATTTATAACAGCCTAACATCATTAGATGAAAACGATCAGGAAGAAGAACTAGTATCAGCAAATAATAAAAAATCTTTTTTTATGTTAATCTTTACCGCTATATCAACTAGCATTGATGCATTTGCCGTTGGGGTCGGTTTAGCAATGGCGAATGTTAATATCTATTTTACGGCATCAATGATTGGGTTAGCAACGTGTGTGATGGTGACAACAGGTCTATTACTAGGAAAAAAATTAGGCTGTGTTGTAGGCAAAAACGCGGAGCTTTTAGGCGGATTAGTGCTGATTACAATTGGTATAATTACACTTTATCAACATTTAACAACCTAATTTTAATATGTTATAAAAAATTTCTTTAGGTATAAAAAAACCACTCACATATCGGAGTGGTTTTTATTAGGAGAAACAGCAGAATTACATCATTCCGCCCATTCCACCCATGCCGCCCATACCTGCAGCAGCACCTAAATCAGCTTTATCATCTTTAGGTAAATCAGTAACCATACATTCAGTTGTGATCATAAGACCCGCAACAGATGCCGCATATTGTAATGCGCTACGCGTTACTTTAGTTGGATCTAAGATACCCATTGCGATCATATCGCCGTACTCTTCAGTTGAAGCATTGTAACCATAGTTACCTTTGCCACCTTTAACTGCGTTAACCACAACCGATGCTTCTTCACCACAGTTAGTCACGATTTGACGTAATGGCGCTTCCATTGCACGAAGGGCAACTTTAATACCAACGTTTTGATCTTCGTTTGCACCTTTAAGGTCTAAAATTGCAGATGCAGCACGAACTAACGCAACACCACCACCGGCAACCACACCTTCTTCAACCGCTGCGCGAGTAGCATGTAATGCATCTTCAACACGTGCTTTTTTCTCTTTCATTTCAACTTCAGTTGCTGCACCAACTTTAATTACTGCAACACCACCAGCTAATTTAGCTACACGTTCTTGAAGTTTTTCTTTATCGTAATCAGAAGTTGATTCTTCGATTTGTTTACGAATTTGTTCAACACGTGCACTGATTAAAGACTCTTCACCCACACCATCGATGATAGTGGTATTGTCTTTATTGATAACAACACGTTTAGCTTGACCTAGGTCTTCTAAAGTAGCTTTTTCAAGCTCTAAACCGATTTCTTCTGAAATTACCGTACCAGCTGTTAAAATCGCGATGTCTTGTAACATAGCTTTACGACGATCACCAAAGCCAGGTGCTTTAACTGCGGCAACTTTAACAATACCACGCATAGTATTCACAACTAAAGTGGCTAATGCTTCGCCTTCAACATCTTCAGCAATGATTAGTAGTGATTTACCTGCTTTAGCCACTGCTTCTAATACTGGTAATAATTCACGGATGTTAGAGATTTTTTTATCCGCTAATAAAATGTATGGGCTATCTAATTCAACAGTAGCTGTTTCTGGTTTATTGATGAAATATGGTGATAAATAACCACGATCAAATTGCATACCTTCAACAACATCAAGCTCGTCTTGTAAACCAGTACCATCTTCAACAGTGATAACACCTTCTTTACCCACTTTTTCCATTGCTTGAGCAATTAAAGTACCCACAGTTTCATCTGAGTTAGCAGAGATTGTACCTACTTGAGCAATCGCTTTAGAGTCTGCACAAGGTGAAGATAATTTTTTAAGCTCTTCAACTGCTGCAACAACTGCTTTATCGATACCACGTTTTAAATCCATTGGATTCATGCCAGCCGCAACCGCTTTTAAACCTTCGTTAACAATTGCTTGCGCAAGGACTGTTGCGGTAGTTGTACCGTCACCAGCGGCATCGTTTGCTTTTGAAGCCACTTCTTTAACCATTTGTGCACCCATGTTTTCGAATTTGTCTTCTAATTCGATTTCACGAGCAACTGACACACCATCTTTAGTAATAGTTGGTGCACCAAATGATTTATCTAATACTACATTACGTCCTTTTGGACCTAAAGTGACTTTAACTGCATCAGCTAATACATTCACACCCTTAAGCATTTTAGTACGGGCATCATTACCAAATTTTACATCTTTAGCTGCCATTTTGTATTTCTCCTAAATTCTGTCTATAAATTAAATTATTTGCCAATTACGCTTGAACAATGGCTAAAATATCGCTTTCAGATAAGATAAGTACTTCTTCATTATCAATTTTTTCTGTTTTAACGCCATATCCTTCATTGAAAATTACGATATCACCAACTTTAACATCGAGTGGTTGAACTTGACCATTTTCCAAAATGCGACCATTACCAACCGCTAAAACTTCACCACGTGTTGATTTACCCGCAGCTGAGCCTGTTAAAACAATACCGCCAGCTGATTTTGATTCTACTTCTTTGCGTTTAATGATCACACGATCATGCAATGGACGAATTTTCATTAGTTATCTCCTAGCACTAATTTAAATTAAATAATTATTAACAATAAATCATAAAATTATGATCTATATAATATAGTGAACATTACATGGGGTTTATTTTAAATTCTTCAAGATAATAAAATTAAAAAATTTTCTAATTGATTAATTATTAATCATCTTTACGCTCAAATTCCCCCTCAATTACATCATTAAGTTGCACATTGCTGCTAGAAGAAAATGAGCGAACTTTGAAAGGAAATTTTTTAACAATAAAGCGAACAATATAATCTTGAATGCGTGGAATTAACAAAATCGCGCCAAGCATATCGGTTAAAAAACCCGGAATTAGCAATAAAAAACCCGCAAAGAGTAAGGACACGCTCTTAATAATTTCATCTTTAGGGCTTTGATGATTAGCAATTTTTTGTTGCATAATACTTAGGTTATTTAAACCCTGCTTTTTAATTAAAGAAAACCCAATAATCGAAGTGGCAATAATGCCAATTAAAGCAAGAAAAACACCTATTGAATCTGCAACGTTTATAAAGAAACTGAGTTCAAAATAAGCATAGATAAAAAAAATAATAAATCCAAAGACTCGCATATAAAATTCCTCTAAATATAGAGTGATATTATGTCATAATAAGTTATTAATATAGTGATAACTAGTTAAATTTCAACCAAACAGTAGAGTTTTTTTAAAATATCTTATAAAAAGGATTGACGGATAATCGGGAATCGTGTTTAATACACCTCCATTGTTGCCCGGATAGCTCAGTCGGTAGAGCAGGGGATTGAAAATCCCCGTGTCCGTGGTTCGATTCCGCGTCCGGGCACCAATTCTAAAAGAACACCAGCGAAAGCTGGTTTTTTTGTGTCTGAAATTCCGCTAAATATATTCTCTATCTTTTTTAAGCATTTTCGTTGTAATACCAGTGATAGTTATGATGCTAGATAGCTTGCTTTTATAAATCAATTAAAAAAGTATATGAATTAAGAACTGTCTTGAGCTGATTATAAACTCCAAATAATAGATTTTGTTTGTAATATGATAGTTTGAAAGATTGTGTAACGACGATTTACAATCGTTGTATCGTAATACAATGGCACATCTAAGATCTGCTTAAAGAATATTTGCTTGAACTGTTTTTTTATACCCAAAACCTCGACACTCTCATCACCCTCCACACCTATATATCTATTTTTGTTATAACTAAATGCAAAATAATCGTTTTCGCATCTCACCATAATTTGGTCTAATTATTTCATATTTTTATCATTACTAATCCAATACATTAGTCGTGTAGCGTGAGGTGTCGAGTGAAAAATTTACCTTTTTTTCAAAAGTTATATAGGCATGGGATCAGCTTAATCTTATTGGCAATTTGCACTTTTATACATCAAGCGCAAGCAATTGAATTACTCAATGTCTCTTATGATCCCACGCGAGAACTTTATAAAACATATAATCAGGCTTTTATCGAGTATTGGCAGCAGCAAACCGGTGAACGGTTGACGATAAATAATTCGCATGGTGGGTCTGGTAAACAGGCGCGTTCGGTCATTGATGGTTTGCAAGCTGATGTGGTTACCCTTGCTTTAGCGAGTGATATTGATGCATTAAATCGTTATCAAACTAACATATCACCTGATTGGCAAGCTAGGTTGCCAAATAATAGTGCGCCTTACCATTCAACTATTGTTTTTTTAGTGCGTAAAGGTAACCCAAAACAGATTTATGATTGGGGTGATCTCATAAAAGATGATGTTGAGGTAATAACACCCAATCCCAAAACCTCGGGTGGGGCTCGTTGGAATTTTTTGGCGGCTTGGGCTTATGCTAAAAGTACCTATGGTAACGATGAACAAGCTCAAGATTTTGTCACCAAATTATATCAACATGTTCCGGTTTTAGACACTGGTGCCAGAGGCGCAACCATTAGCTTTGTACAGCGAGGCTTAGGTGATGTTTTAATTTCTTGGGAAAATGAGGCTTATTTGGCGTTAAGAGAGCAAGGTGGCGAACAATTAGAAATTATTATGCCCTCATTATCCATTTTAGCTGAGCCGACTGTGGCTTTAGTCGATAAAGTTGTTGATAGCAAAGGTACACGTAAGCAAGCGCAAGCTTATTTGGAATACTTATATAGCGAGCCGGCACAACATATTATTGCCAAGCATTTTTATCGTCCTGTTAATCCTGATGTCCTTAAACAATATGCTGATCAGTTTCCTACTATTAAGTTAGTTACGGTTGATAACGATTTTGGTGGATGGCAAACAGTGCAAAAAAAATTTTTTAGTGATGGGGCCATCTTTGATGCAATTTATGCTGAGATAAACTAATTACTGCTTATTCTGGCGATGTTAAGTGTGTGCTCACTTAGCTTTGCGGTATAAAGGTGAATGTTATGAAAGTTGCAAGCATTAAACAACAACGGATCATCCCAGGTTTTAACTTAACGTTAGGTTATACTTTAACCTTTCTTAGTTTGATTGTGCTTATTCCGTTATTAGGTTTGTTTCTTTATTCAACAAAGCTGTCTTTTGAGGAGTGGCATCGGTTATTAGTCAGCAAACAGTTTTTATTGGCATTAACGCTTTCATTAAGTACCGCATTTATCAGCGCCGGTTTAAACAGCTTTATTGGTTTATTATTGGCTTGGGTACTGGTACGTTATCGATTTCCGGGACGGAAGATAATGGATATCTGTATTGATATCCCGTTTGCCTTACCAACAGCCGTTGCTGGCATTGCGTTAACCGCAATTTATGCCAAAAATGGGCCAATTGGGCAATGGTTCAGTTTTAAAATTGCTTATACCCCCATTGGCATTACCTTAGCGCTGTTATTTGTTACATTGCCGTTTGTTGTGCGTACTTTACAACCGGTAATGGCTGATTTACCACGTGAACAAGAAGAAGCGGCGAGTTTGCTTGGTGCATCGCCTAGGCAAATTTTTATGCATATTATTTTACCGGCCATTTTACCTGCTTGGCTAACGGGGTTTACCCTCGCTTTTGCTCGTGCTATTGGCGAATATGGTTCAGTGGTCTTTATTGCCGGTAATATTCCATTTAAGACCGAAATATTACCGTTATTAATTGTCTCAAAACTTGACCAATATGCTTATGATGCCGCTGCCGCGATTGGTGTAACGATGTTACTGATTGCTTTTGTATTGTTATTAATTATGAACAGTTTACAGCGAAAACTTAACCGTAAGATTAATAAAAACCATTAATATAAGATTATGCAGATATTACAATCAATAACAGAAAAAAAGAGAGTAACCCGTTTACAGCTATTGCTAATCTTATTGGCGGTATTGCTGTTTTTCGGACTTTTGGTGTTGCCGCTGGTTGTGGTGCTCGCGCAGGGGCTAGCTAATGGTGTAAATGCATTTTGGCAAGTGATTATTGAGCCAGATACCTTATCCGCTTTTAAATTAACACTGATTGCCGTTGGTGTAGCGGTGCCATTAAATGTGATATTTGGTGTATGTGCAGCTTGGGTCATAACTAAATATCAGTTCAAAGGCAAACAAATATTAGTCACATTAATTGATTTACCGTTCTCGATTTCCCCCATTGTGGCAGGTTTAATCTATGTATTGCTATTTGGCGCACAAAGTGCGTTGTATCCGTTTTTGCAGGCGTGGAATATTCAAATTGTCTATGCGATTCCAGGAATTATCTTAGCAACGATTTTTGTATCCGTTCCTTTTGTGGCAAGAGAACTCATTCCGATAATGGCGCTACAAGGTACTCATGAAGAAGAGGCCGCCAGCGTCCTTGGTGCAAATGGCTGGCAAATTTTTTTCCACATTACTTTACCCAATATTAAATGGGCCTTAATGCATGGTGTTGTTCTTTGCACCGCTCGCTCACTCGGTGAGTTTGGCGCGGTATCGGTTGTTTCTGGGCATATTCGTGGTTACACCAATACCTTACCGCTTCATGTTGAGATTTTATACAATGAATACAATATTGTTGCTGCATTCAGTGTCGCTATTTTGCTATTAATGATGTCGCTTGCGTTACTCTTGATTCGTCAATGGATTGAAAGGCGCTTAGCCAATGAATGTCATTACGGGAACTAAGAGGTAGATATGAGTATTACACTACACAATATCAATAAAAGTTTTGAACACGTTAATGTCTTAGAAAATATCAATTTCAGCATAAAACAAGGTGAATTAGTTGCACTATTAGGCCCATCTGGTTGTGGAAAAACAACTTTACTGCGCATTATAGCCGGTTTAGAAACAGCCAGTTCAGGACAAATCTATTTTGCTGATAGGGAAGTAACAAAGCTGAGCGCCAAGCAACGAGATATTGGTTTTGTCTTTCAAAATTACGCGTTATTTCGGCATATGAATGTAGCTGAAAATGTGGCATTTGGACTAAAAATGAAACCAAGATCAGTACGATTAAATAAAACAGCAATTGATGAACGCGTTAATCAATTACTCGAATTAGTGCAACTTGACCATTTTGCCAAACGTTATCCAGACCAACTGTCAGGTGGTCAGCGTCAGCGAGTTGCGTTAGCGCGTGCGTTGGCTTCGAAACCTAATGTATTGTTGCTTGATGAACCCTTTAGTGCTTTAGATGCTAAAGTCCGTAAAGATTTAAGACGTTGGTTACGTGATTTTCATCATGAACTCAATGTTACCAGCATCTTTGTTACCCATGATCAAGAAGAAGCACTGGAAGTTGCTGATAGAATAATTTTAATGAATCAAGGTCACATCGAGCAAATAGGTACCCCTGCCGAAGTCTATAAGCAACCCAAAACCGCCTTTGTTGCGCATTTTCTAGGGGATGTTAACCTTTTATATGGTTACATTGAAAATAATACATTAATTATTGGTGATTTTCACAAAGATATGAGGGAACAAGGTACCTGGTCTGATCAGTCTGCTCTTGCTTATGTTCGACCTCACGAAATCAGTATTGCTAAAATGGCCCGAAAAAATGATATCCAAGGAGAAGTTGTACGTATACATACGGCTGGTCCAACCGTCTTTCTGGAAATTGCTGTAGCCGGACAACCAAAGCATATTGATGTATCTATTAGCTATCGACAATATGAACAACAGCAAGTTGAAATTGGTGATACTGTCTACTGGCAACCCTCACTCGTTAATATTTTTATGCAAGATGAGCTATTAGAGTTTATGATTTAAGGAGAATGATTCCTATAAATTAAATCTGATAATCAAGTATTTTAGAGTGTGATTGCTCAAATAATGCATGGCTTTTGATGTCTTCCAGTGATAGTTCTTGATTGCATAATTGGATAAAGCGCCAAATATAATTGCGTTGTAATTTATGTCGCTTTAATCCGAGCCATGTAATATGTGACTCAAACAGATGTTTCGCATCCAATTCAACTAAATTGATATCATGATCAGGGTTATACATTTTATTGCCTAAAATACCAATCCCTAATCCTAACTCAACATAGGTTTTAATAACATCAGGCTCTTGAACATTGAGCGAGATATTGGGCGTTAATCCAGTAGCTGAAAAGGCTTTATCGATACTGTTACGAGGAAAGATTCCTTGACGATAAGTGATGATAGGTAACGGTTGCAACATATCTAATGTCACTTTATCGGCTTTAGTCAAAGGGTGATCTTTGGGGGTAACTATCGAGTAATGCCAGCGATAAAAAGGGTAGGTAGCAAGTGAATTGTTATCCACTCTTTCATTATCAATACCGATATCCGCTTCGCCGGAAAGGAGCTGGGAGATAATTTCACTGGATGAACCCTGATTGATAATGATATGGACTTTAGGAAAAAGCATTCTAAAAGATTTTATAATGTTCGGAAGAATATAACGAGCCTGCGAATGAGTGGTCGCTATCACTAATGAACCTTCATCAGTATTAGAAAAAATGGTTGATAACCGCTGAATATTATTAATTTCATTTAAAATGCGCTCGGCAATAACCACCAATTCCAAACCAGGTTCAGTCATATTAATCAGCCGTTTACCTTGGCGAATAAAAAGATCAATATTCAGCTCCTCTTCGAGCTCTTTGATATGACGGCTTACTCCTGACTGAGATGTATATAAAGAATTTGCGACTTCGGTTAAATTATAATTACAACGCGCAGCTTCCCGAATAATCCTTAATTGTTGTAAGTTCATAGCGATCTTTCCAGTAAAAATTACTTTATTTTCATTGATATAGTTTTATTATTTATGTGTAATTTGCTGTATATAATTAATAACGCGTATTAAAAAGTAAATTATTTAAAAATTTCAGACCGCCAGCGAACATAAGCAATATCCTAAAATAGGTTATAGGTATTTTATCTCATTTATAAATTATGTTTATTCCTAATTTTATTAATAAAATTACGTGTTTCGATAAGTAATTTCAGTATAAAAGAACGTATAAAAAAGACAAATATGATAAAGTAATAACCATATGAATTATGGCTATATATGCCTACAGTCAATAAACATAGTTTAAAATTATCAATCAACAACTTTTATACTCATCTCAATTCGCCTCCTGATAAAAATCAATTGCTGAATTGAGTACCGGTTTCACAATCTCATGACGAATAACAAAATCACCAAATCCTTCTTCTTTATTACGATGAATGGACCATGCGGCAATAAGTGGTTCGAGTGCTAATAAAATCTCTTCTACATTCACGTTTTCTTTGTATAACCGCGGAATTCGTGTGCCTTCTCGATTACCGCCGAGATATAAATTGTAGCGCCCCGGTGCTTTACCCACCATGCCCACTTCCGCCAACATGGCTCTGGCGCAACCGTTAGGGCAACCGGTTACACGCAAAATAATATAATCATCGGATAAGTGATGCTGAGTTAACATCTGTTCTATTTTAGTTACAAACGTCGGTAAAAACCGTTCTGCTTCAGCCATAGCAAGTGGGCAAGTTGGGTAAGACACACAGGCCATGGAATATTTACGTTGTAATGTGACAGTATCGTCAAGCAAACCATATTGTCGTGCAATTTGTTCAATGGCTGCTTTTTGTTCTGCTGGCACGTTAGCAATAATTAAGTTTTGATTGGCGGTTATACGCAGATCACCTTGATGAATTTTGGCAATTTCTGCAACGCCGGTTTTTAATGGTTTATTGGGATAATCAAGTAACCGACCATTTTCAATAAATAACGTTAAATGCCAGTTATCATCAATACCTTTATACCAACCAAATTGATCACCACGTTGACTGAATTTATAAGGTTTACTACTTAGAAATTTACTTCCAGCACGTAGTTCAACCTCTTTTTTGAAGTTTTCCACGCCAACGCGTTCAAGCGTATATTTGGTTTTGGCATTTTTGCGATTATGGCGGTTGCCCCAGTCACGTTGGGTGGTCACAACGGCCTCAGCAAACGTCAGTACTTTTTCGACAGGAATAAAACCAAAATCGTCGGCTTTGCGTGGGTAAGTTGTTTTATCACCATGCGTCATTGCCAAACCACCACCAACTAATACATTAAAGCCGATCAGTTCGCCTTTTTCTGCGATCGCCACAAAGCTAAGATCATTAGCATGAACATCCACATCATTAATCGGGGGGATGACAACGGCAGTTTTAAATTTACGCGGTAAATAAGTCGAACTTAAAATTGGCTCACTATCGGGGGTAGAAAGCTTTTCACCATCCAGCCATATTTCAACGTAAGCACGGGTTTTCGGTAAAAGATGTTCTGAGATTTTACTTGCCCAATGATAAGCTTGTTGATGAACTTTTGATTCCACAGGATTTGAAGTACATAAAACGTTACGATTCACATCACCGGCCGTGGCGATCGAATCCAGTCCTATCTTATGCAACAGCTGATGAGCAGATTTAAGGCTGCGTTTAAACAGTCCGTGAAATTGGAAAGTTTGTCGAGTCGTGAGTCGAATACTGCCATATTTTGTTGCTTCAGTAGCAAATTTATCGATAGTCAGCCACTGTTTCGGGGTGATGATACCACCGGGCAGGCGGCAACGTAACATCATGGAGATCAGTGGCTCGAGTTTTTGTTCTGTGCGTTCTTTACGAATATCGCGATCATCTTGCTGATACATGCCATGTAAGCGAATTAGCTGAGAATTATCGCTGTTAAAGCCACCCGTTAAACCGTTATTAAGATCATCAACGATAGTGCCTCGCAAATAATTACTTTCTCGCTTAAATCGTTCAGAATCCGATAAAGGCAGATCAGAGACATCATTTTGTGGCGGTGTTAAATTGACGGTTTGAGTCAGGGTAACGGTTTTAGATTTATTGTTGCTCATATTACATCACTCGATAAATTAAAATTAGTTGTGGTATCTGTTTATCATTAGTAAACATCTCGTTGATAGCGTTTTTGACTTCTTAATTCATCCAAATAACTGATAGCTTGTTCTTGACGATATTGTGCTTGAGTCATTAAAATTTGTTGAAGCGCTAAATCAACCGCTTTTGCCATACGTTTAGCATCCCCACAAACATAGATAAAGGCACCTTCTTGTAGCCATTGCCAAATATTACTGGCTTGAGCCATTAATTTATCTTGTACATAGATTTTCTCGGCTTGATCTCGTGACCAAGCAAGATCGATGTGAGTTAACAGACCTTCTTTAACATAGCTCTGCCATTCCACTTGATAGAGAAAATCGGATATAAAATGTGGATTACCAAAGAATAACCAATTCTTACCGGTAGCACCTTGACTCGCACGCTGTTGTAAGAACGCCCGAAACGGGGCAATGCCTGTACCGGCAGCAATCATAATGATTGGTGCATGAGTATCATCAGGTAATCGGAAATTATCATTATGCTCAATAAAAATTTTGACTTGATCTTGATCAGCAATTTGATTTGCTAAGAATCCAGATGCGCCGCCCATACGGATCTTATCGTCGACCTGATAACGCACTACATTCACGGTAAGATGAACTTCTGAGCCAACTTCATCTTGCGCAGAAGCAATGGAATAGAAACGCGGAGTAAGAGGTCGAAGCAATTCAACAAAAGTCTGTGCCGCTATCTTGCCACGATAGCGGTTAAGCATATCAACCAGTGGTAATGTTTGACTCATTTCCAATAAGGCTTCTCGATCCCCCATTAAGGTAAGAAGTTCGGGGTGTTGAACGGCTTGAGCGTATTTTTCAATAATGATCGGCGTATTTTGAGTCAATTCAACATATTCAGTCAGAACCGTTTTTAAAGCGATCTGTTGTCCATGATGTTCAACTGGCATTTCACCTGCAAGCTGGGTGATACTTAGTATCTCCTCCACAAGTTCATTACTATTTTGATACCAAACACCTACCGCATCACCAGGTTGATAATGAAGATCCGAATCGGACAGGTCAAGCTCAATATGACGAATATCGCGATCTGAATCGCATGAGGTGATTTTTTGATTAACGTTAACGGCGGCAATAAATGGATTATCGCGGTGATAAAGGCTACTGTTAACGGCTATACTGGTTGAATTTTCTGTTGGCGATTGTGTGTTTGATGGTTGTAATTGACTAAGTTTATCAATCACTGCCTGTCGCCAAGTGGTACTTACGGTTTGAAAATCTGTATCAGCATCTACGCGTACTAGCAGGCGCTGAGCCTCTAATTCAGCGAATCGTTGATCAAAGTCTTTAGCGGCTTGACAAAATTTTGGATAAGAAGCGTCGCCTAAGCCAAAAACCGCAAACTGTAAATGAGTTAATTTAGGCGCTTTAGCGGCAAACAGATATTTATAGAGTGACAGCGCTTCTTCCGGTGGCTCACCCTCACCTTGGGTTGAGGTCACCAATATTAATATCTCTTCCTGACTGAGTTTTTTAGCTTTATATTCTCCTGCCGGCAGATGAGTCACCACAATACCCAAACGTTCAATATCCTGACTTAACTCGTTAGCGACTCGGCGGGCATTACCGGTTTGTGATGCCGATAGGATTGTGACTTTTTTCGGTTGCTCCGCTTGTGTCATATTGGAGGGGAGGGTGGTACTCGGTAAAGCTTGTTCGATGGAACTTTTTTCTGCCACTCCCCATAAATAACCCGATAACCAAGCTAGCTGCTTATCGTTGCAATTTTTAATAATTTTTTTTAACTCATCACAATTAAAAGGAAAATGTTGTGTACTCATATGATGACCTTATCTGATAGCGTTTAGGCTATCGTTAAATTGCTATTGGCTCGCAACCTTAACGAGTTAGGGTAAATCTAACCAATATTGTTTTACTCATCTTCTGTTGGTAAAGTCCAATGTGGATCGATCCTAAAAATCAAAAAGTTATTTTATGTAAACCGCACTCTCTACCTTGTGGTCCTTTGGTTGGATCGACGTAGTCCATTTCGTTAGGCAAATTAAGCTTTTCGATATAATTCTGCATATCTTGACTTGTCCAATCGAGTAGTGGGGCGATCTTAAATAAATTGTCCCCTGCTTTTGTTACAATATTGAGTTCTTGCCTTAGCGCAGATTGTTCACGGCGTAGTGCAGTAAACCACAATGTGGGTTTGAGTGTGGACAAAGCACGGTTAAACGGTTCAATTTTAACAATTTGTGTAAACTCGGTGTGTTCCGGCGTATCAAGTTCAGGTAGCCCACCATATCGCACATTTAAATAAGCGGTCGTCCTTTGTGGGACAAAAATATGCAGATTAAGATTAAGTTGCTTAGTAATTTCATTGGCTACGCGATAAGTTGCATTGGTGGCATAGCCGTTATCGACCCAAACAACCTTAATATTTGGATCGATTTGGGTAACAAGGTGCAAAAGTACGGTCTCATAAGGGCCAAAATGGGTACTGATAATACTTTTAACGGGAATATCTTGTTGTTTTTTCAGTGCCCATTCAATAATGGTTAACGGTGACTGATTTTGCAATTTTTGGTTAACTTTAGTTAAATCTAGCATGGCTTTTCCCTTTATTGATTTATGAATGATTAACTATTTAACAGATTACTGATTTACCCATTGATATAACTCAGCAACGACTTCTGGTCGGCTAAATGTTTCTGGTATCGGCTCTTTGGCTTGTAAACGTCGTCTGACCTCTGTGCCTGAAATAAGAACGCGATCAGCACTACCGTGTGGACAAGTTTTCGTTGATGCCATACCGTCACATTTATGGCAATAAAATGTCCAGTCAATCTTAATTGGCTTAATGAGTAAATCGTCATCCTGCAAATGGCTAAAGATCTCTTGTGCAGCAAACGGTGAGTAAAAATCCCCAACCCCAGCATGATCGCGGCCTACGATAAGATGACTACAACCATAATTTTGTCTAAAAAGGGCATGCAGTAACGCCTCTTTCGGCCCAGCGTAGCGCATATCTAAAGGGTAACCGGAATGAATAACGGAATCTGGCACAAAGTAATTGTGAATTAAACTATTAATTGCTTTAAGACGAATGTTGGTCGGTACATCGCCGGGTTTTAAGTTACCAAATAATGAATGGATAAGCACACCATCAAAAAGTTCTAACACGGTTTTAACTAAATATTCGTGTGAACGATGCATTGGATTACGAGTTTGAAAGGCCGCTATTTTTTTCCAACCTAATTGATTAAAGCGTTCCCGTGTCTGTTGTGGCGTTAAAGCATATTGACCAAACTGTGCTTTAAAGCCATTATCGTGCAGAACCCGGACTTTACCACCTAAATTAACCGGTGGTTGAGCCATCAGCATTGCAACACCAGGATGACTTGGATCTGTCGTTGTAAACACCTGATTAGCTTCATATTGTTTATCTGGACGATAAATACTATCCACATTCAAAATACCGATTATCTGCCCATCTGGTGTTTTTAAAGCGATTTCATCACCTAATTTTAGGGTATCAGCTTGAGCATCGGTCACCGATACGGTTATGGGAATTGGCCAAAAAACCCCGTTCGCTAAATGCATATTATCGCACACGCTACGCCAGTCCTCTTCTCGCATAAAGCCATACAGAGGTGTAAAACCCCCGACGCCTAACATCACTAAATCCCCTGTTTCACGACTGGATAAGGTGATGGCTGGTAAATTTTTTGCATATTGTTGCAGGGCTAGCCGTTCATCGTCATTAACCTGTAAAGGTTGTAAACTGTCACTAGCATGAGGCGCGATCAATCCCATAATGATTCCTTACCTATCTCGTTATTTTTATTATGTCTAATTAAAAGCGATTATCGACAAATAAGGAAATATCAATTTTATATACCATTATGCGATTTGTGCATATTCATTGGTTAACGTTGATTGAAGATGCTATCACTACAATAAGATGAAAGTTATCGGGAGCCCAAAGCTAAAGTGTTATAATCAATTTGTCTGCATCAAGTTGACTGTACTCAACAAAATAAAAGTATTGTTAAATTTCAATATATATTTTTTATTCTCTTTTCCGATAACAAATTGTGATGTTGAGAGTTTTGTGCTAGTTTCATTATTCATTACTGGCTATGCCATCGTTATTGCTCAATCCAAGGTTTACTTATGTCAAATTCATCTGCAAAAAAAGTGGCGTTTGCTGCTTTTATTGGTACTACTATTGAATGGTATGATTTTTATATCTATGCGTTAGCATCGGTATTGATTTTTGGTCAGCTATTTTTTCCGTCTGATAACGAGTTTGTACAAATTTTAGGGGCATTTGCTACCTTTGCAGTAGGTTTTTTATCCCGTCCTTTCGGTGCGATGTTATTTGGGCATATTGGTGATCGCTTAGGGCGCAAAAAGTCGTTAATTATTACGTTAGTGTTAATGGGCGTAGCCACAACCTGTGTCGGGTTATTGCCCTCTTACCAACAAGCTGGAGTGATATCGCCAATTTTATTGGTTGCATTGCGAATTTTACAAGGTGTTGCCGTTGGTGGTGAGTGGGGGGGTGCCGTGTTGATGACGAATGAACATGCGCCGAAAGGATTGAAAAACTTCTTTTCATCCTTTGCTCAGTGGGGAAGCCCAGCAGGCAATATTTTAGCATTACTGGTTTTTTCTTATATTATTCGTTTACCTGTTAATGAACTGATTGATAGTGGTTATTGGCGTATTCCTTTTTTAGCCAGTGCGATTTTGTTAATTATTGGCATTATTGCTAGAGTGACGTTAACCGAATCGCCGGTTTTTGTTGAAGCATCTAAAAAACAAGCAGACTTAAAGCAAGAGTCAGCACCGATTATTGAAGTATTTAAAAAAGCATTGCCATTATTAATATTAGCGATTGGTGCTAATGTGCTGTCATTTAGCGGTATCTTTTCCAATACCTTAATGATTGGTTATACGACTTTGGTACTTGGTGTCGAAAAATCAGTGATAGTTGATGCACTGTTTTGGATTGCTATTGTCCATTTTGTTGCTCAACCGTTTATCTCTTATTGGTCTGAAAAATTCTCGGCAACTCGCTTTTTGATTTGTACAGCAATGTTGGCAATGGCATCGGTATTCTTGTTATTCCCGATTATAAATTCAGGCACAAAAACCAGTTTTATTATTGGGATTTCGTTAAATGTGATTTGTTACAGCGGTTTTTATGGTGTGATAGCTGGGTATTTAAGTCGTATTTTCCCTGCCAGAATGCGCTATACCGGGTTATCAATGAGTTATCAAGGATGTGCGGCTATTTTTGGTAGCTTAATTCCGATGATAGGGGGTTATGTTATTTATACCTTCAAAAGTTTTTGGTTACCATTAGCCTTGTTTTATTGCGGTTTAGCACTGATATCCATTATCTGCATCTACTTGTTAAGCAAATATCGTTATTATGATGAATAATAAGGTCTATATATGAAAACTGTTTTATCAATTCAGTCCAATGTTGTTTATGGTTATGCCGGTAATAAAGTGGCGACACTAGCGATGCAATTGCAAGGTGTCGAAGTGATGCCAATTCACACCGTTCAGTTATCGAGTAATACGGTTTATCCACATTATGACGGCATTGTGCTGGGCGCTCAGCAAATCACTCGAATCGTCAATAGTTTAGAAAAAATTGGTGTATTGTCATCCATTGATGCCATTATTTCGGGCTATATTGGACTTGCCGAACAAGGTGAAGAGATCCTTGAAGCCGTAAAAAAGATTAAATTTTATAATCCTAATGCGATTTATGTTTGCGATCCGGTGATGGGGGGCGACATCAATAAAGGCAGTTCCTTGCCACAAAATATTATTGATTTCTTCACTAAGCAAGCAATCAAATACGCTGACTATATCACACCAAATTTATTGGAGTTACAGATATTATCGAATCTGGAAATCAAAACCTTTAACGATGTGCTTAACGCGATAAAAACACTGCAAAATAAGCCGATTCAAGCCATATTGGTTAAAAATCTGCTGCATGCCGGTAAAACGACGGAATTATTTGAAATGATTTTAGCCACACCATCGCAAAGCTATCATCTGGCTCGACCATTATATGATTTTCCACACCGTCCATTAGGCGTTGGCGATTTAATTTGTAGTCTGTTTACTGCCCATTTAGTCAATGGGAAATCCCAATTAACCGCCTTTGAACTGGCCGCCAATGCCGCCAATCACGTGCTTGACATCACCAAACAACAAAATGCCCGAGAGCTGGCGATTATTGATGCTCAGCAGTGGATTAAACAGCCGGATTTGAAGTATCGTGCGACACCGCTAGCATTATAAGGCAATTCAGATCGGTATTATCGTTATTGGTGATAATCATTTTAGCTGCAAAATTTAAATAGTTTATTCTTGGCACAGAAAATGCATTCCTCAAAATGTTACGGTTAACAATTGAGGAACATCTAAAATGTGGAAAAGATACCCAATATTAATAAGTTTATTGCTTATTAGTCATTTATCTGGCGCTGTTGATATACCGCTATCAGAGACAGGAAAGTACTGTGATACCCCTTCGCGTTGTCTTAACCCGATAACGACCAATGTTATGGTAACGTCCCCCAATTATTTAGCGACTCAAGCTGGAATTGATGTATTACGCAAAGGAGGCAATGCGGTTGATGCAGCGATTGCCGTAGCCTCAACGCTTGCTGTTGTTTATCCTCAAATGAATACCATTGGTGGCGATAACTTTTGGTTAATTTACAACGCTAAAATCAAAGAACTAAAAGGGCTAAATGCCAGCGGTCGTTCTGGTAGTTTGGCCACGATAGACTATTATAAAAATCAAGGTTTCCATAAAATTCCGTCGCGAGGCTATCTGGCAGCCAATACCGTTCCAGGGGTGGTTTCCGGTTGGGATGAGGCGTACCAATATGCCTCTAAAAATATGAAAAATGCACTACCGTGGCACACGTTATTCGCATCAGCAATTGATTATGCCGAACATGGATTTTCGGTTTCACCTAGCTTAAATTATTGGACAACAATCAATATTGATCCAAAAGACAAAGAGTTTCGGGAGTTACAGCGTTTTTCGGAGTTTAAAAAAGTATTCTTAAAAGACGATGGGCAAGCTTACCAAATTGGCGAAATCCTTAAACAACCCGATTTAGCTAACACATTAAAAACCATAGCAAATGAAGGAGCTAAGGAATTTTATCAGGGTGATATTGCTAAAAATATTGTCAACGATCTGCAAAGCCATGGTGGTGTATTGACTTTAGATGATTTTGCTAAGCATCGTGCTACATGGGTAGCCCCGATCCATGTTAATTATCGACAATATACCGCCTATAATCTACCACCCAATACACAAGGTATGGCATCGTTAGAGATTCTAAATATACTCAATAATTTTGATATAAAATCCTTGGGTGAAGGTAGCGTTGATTATTACCATTTAATAATTGAAGCAACAAAACAAGCATTTGCTGATCGAGATAAATATCTTACTGATCCCGATTTTAATCAGATTCCGCTTGATCTCTTATTATCTACCCAACATGGTCAGCAACAAGCAAAACAGATTGATATGCAAAAGGCACGTGTAGAGACAAAGCCATTAGATCCTAAAGGTGATACCGTTTGGTTTGGTGTTGTTGATGCAGAAGGAAATGCGGTATCTATTATTCAAAGTATTTATCATGATTTTGGTTCTGGCATTGTTGCTAAAGATACAGGAATTTTATTGCAAAATCGTGGTAGTTTTTTCTCCTTAGATCCTAACCATATTAATCGTTTAGAGCCAAATAAACGCACCTTTCATACGTTAAATCCAGCCATGCTTTTAAAAGATAATAAACCTTATCTGGTTTATGGCACCATGGGCGGAGAAGGACAACCACAAACGCAAGCGGCAATTGTGACACGAATTGTTGATTATGGCATGACACCACAAGATGCCATTAATGCACCAAGATGGTTACATGGCCGCACATGGGGTGCATCATCCAATAATCTTAAAGTGGAAGGGCGCATACCTAACGATGTAATTCATTCCCTCAAATTACGTGGGCATGATGTGCAAATTGTTGATGATTACACCGATACCATGGGTCATGCCGGTGCCATTCTTATCGATACCAATCATCATCTACTAATGGGCGCCACCGACCCGAGAGGGGATGGTTTAGCGGCTGGGTATTGATACTATTTGGGTAATGAATTGATAGCGGTTAAATAAAGTTGCTCAATGCAGAAAAATCCCTTTTAAACTATAACATTATATAATCTTGTTAAGGTTTCCACCGTTAAATGTTGGAAGCCTTAAACGAGATAATGGTATAGACTCCTCAATAATTTTTACAGAATTTAATTTTAATAAGCAACAACTATTAGCTTGATATTATTTGCTATAAACAAGTTGTTGTGAGTTTTTTGCTTTATTTATTAATCTCTTTGTCTGATTTATACTTAATCAGTTTTATAATGCTAATAAATTAATCTTACAAATATTAGGAATCTGTAATAAGAAGTTTTATTATTAATTGTCGAGCATGATTCTAGTACAATATTATCATTTAATATGAGAGTTTTTGAATGGAAACCAATTTAATAAAAGCTATTTTATACTTAGTAAAATCGCCAGTATCTCAAATACTGCAAATGAATAGTGGAAGAAATAGAATAAATAATCAAGGTAAAGGACTTGAAGAATTTATTATTGATCTCTTTTGTGGAACTGTTGGTGAAATAGATGAACAACTACGTATTAGAAGGCGAAATGAATTGTTTAGTTATCTAGGGAATCAAAATAATCCGCCTGACGCCATGATATATGCTGGTGATGCGATCGAAATTAAAAAAATTGAAACTACAAATGCTGCTATTGCTTTGAATTCGTCTTATCCAAAAGCGAAATTATTTTCAAATAGTCCAATGCTTGTCAAATCTTGTGTTTCTTGTGAGGATTGGATTGAAAAAGATATGATTTATGCAATAGGTCAGATAAATAATCAGAATTTACTTCATTCCTTATGCTTTGTTTATGGCGTAGATTATGCGGCCAGTTTAGATATTTACGAAAGAATTAAATTAAAAATTAAACAAGGAATTCTAACCATAGAGGGTGTTGAATTTTCTGAAACAAAAGAATTAGGTAGAGTAAATAAAGTCGACCCTTTAGGAATTACAAATTTAAGAATTCGTGGTATGTGGCATATTGATAACCCTATTAAGGTATTTAATTATATTTATGAACCTCAAAAAAGTGCTTCTTTCAACATGATGGCACTAATTAATATTGAAAAATATTTAACATTTAGTGATGAAGATCGCAATGAATTAGAAAAAAATGAAAAAGAATTAGAAAATCTAGTGATAAAAGACGTAAAGATTAAATGTCCAGATAATCCAGCAAAACTTAAAGATGCTAAACTAATCACCTTTTTCTTATAGTCAAAAGAGTCGTATATATGAATATTATTTCTTTATTTTCGGGAGCTGGCGGACTTGATTTAGGTTTCAAAAATGCAGGTTTTCAAATAGTTGTTGCTAACGAATATGATAAATCCATTTGGGAAACTTATGAAAAAAACCACTCTACACCATTAATTAAAGGTGACATTCGAAATATAAACTCAGATATTTTTTTAAAAAATACAAATAAAATTGATGGAATCATTGGCGGTCCACCATGTCAAAGTTGGTCTGAAGCTGGTGCACTCAGGGGAATTAGAGACGAAAGAGGAAAATTATTTTTTGAATTTATTCGACTTTTAGAGGATTTACAACCTAAATTTTTTGTTGCTGAAAATGTTTCTGGGATGATGTCAAAAAGACATTTAGAAGCCGTTCAAAATATAATTTATTTATTTGATCAAGCAGGATTAGGTTATGATGTTTCTATTCAAACATTAAATGCCAGTGATTACGGTGTTCCACAAGACCGAAAACGTGTATTTTATGTTGGTTTTAGGAAAGATCTTGAAGTTAAATTTGAATTTCCAACACCTTTAAAAACAAAAGTATCATTGAAAGATTCTATTTTTGATTTACAAAATTCTGCTGTTCCCGCATTAGAAAAAAATAAATCTCATGGGGATAAATTATCTATACTAAATCATGAATATTTTACGGGTGATTTTTCAACAATCTTTATGTCTCGTAACAGAGTAAGGACATGGGATCAGCAGAGTTTTACTATTCAAGCTGGAGCTCGGCATGCGCCTATCCATCCTCAAGCCCCGATTATGATTAATGTCGGTAAAGATAAATTTCAATTTGTTGAAGGTAAGGAAAAATTATATCGACGATTGTCAGTTAGGGAGTGTGCAAGAATTCAAACTTTTCCTGATGATTTTAAATTTTATTATAACTCACTTGCCGATGCGTATAAAATGATTGGAAATGCTGTACCAGTAAAGTTAGCAGAAGCTGTAGCTAATCAAATTAAAGTATTTTTACGGTAAATAAAAATTTTTCTTAAATTCTGTGTTCTTTTAGTAACAATTCGAAATAACACAGAAAATAAGAATCTTTATCAAAAATTAATTTATTTATGTAATCCTCTCCACTGCCTTCACCGTTATCCCCAAATCTTAGCAAATTCATCAACCGAAACTCCTTTTCCAACAATGCATTAATCAATATTTTCTTTTCAGACTTTGCTCTAACTTGCCCATAAGATTAGTACTGCGAAAGCTAATATAGGGTTTAGGAGTGATGATTAGGTGGTCGATTAGGTCGATGTTTAAAATACGACCGACTGGAATTAGGCGATCAGTAATATCTTTATCCGCTTCGGATAGTGGAGGATGATACTGGGATTTTATTGCAAAATCGTGGTAGTTTTTTCTCGTTAGATCCTAACCATATTAATCGTTTAGAGCCAAATAAACGCACCTTTCATACGTTAAATCCAGCCATGCTTTTAAAAGATAATAAACCTTATCTGGTTTATGGCACCATGGGCGGAGAAGGACAACCACAAACGCAAGCGGCAATTGTGACACGAATTGTTGATTTTGGCATGACACCACAAGATGCCATTAATGCACCAAGATGGTTACATGGCCGCACATGGGGTGCATCTTCCAATAATCTTAAAGTGGAAGGGCGCATACCTAACGATGTAATTCATTCCCTCAAATTACGTGGGCATGATGTGCAAATTGTTGATGATTACACCGATACCATGGGTCATGCCGGTGCCATTCGTATCGATACCAATCATCATCGACTAATAGGCGCAACCGACCCGAGAGGGGATGGTTTAGCGGCTGGGTATTGATACTATTTGGCGAGTGAGTTTATCTTTATAATATAATAGGACTGCCGAATATCACAAACAAGGTTGTACTTAAGATGTGATGATAAAAACAATGGCTATATGATTTAACACAGCAAATTGATTAATGAAATAGGGTTTTTGTGTTATTGAATAATAAAGAGCTACATTACTATCATTTAAAGTTGAACGATTAATTTAAATAAAATTTCAATCTGTTAAGAAGGAAGTTATTCCTCAGTTGGATCTGACTTTATTAAGAGGAACTTTCCTTTCTATAATCGTTGTAAATTACTACTAAAGATAAAACTAGAGTTAATAAAACAAACTTCTAGTTTTATCTTTAGTAATTATAGTTTTGTTAAAAATTTTAAATTTAAGGCATTTTATTTATTTTTGGTGATTTTAGTATGCTAACTAAATCAATTATCCACCAAATAAAAAGTCCAATTAATATAAGAATACCGATTATTATAGGGATAGTAATAAAGCCAATTATTGTTAATACAAGCATTAAAATACCTGTTCCGACTTTACCTAAATACATCCTATAAACACCAAATGTACCGAAGAAAAACCACAATAAAAGAGTTACAACGACAGAACGGTTACTCCCTACAAACTCAGATTTAGTTTCCATGAAAATTCCTTTTTTTAATTAGATGATTAAAAAAATACAAATAAAAGAATAAAAATTTATTGATTGTGTAGCGCAAAAAATAACTACGCAACAATTTTATTTTTAATGCTGTAAACAGTTAATACTATGAAAAAATATTCGATTTTATTGCAATTTTAAACTCTACTTCATTATTTTCCTGTAGTAGTATTATACAGGAAAGTGGATGAATTCTATACGCTGATTATTTATTTGTAAAGGATAAATTGATGAATTTTATTTAAATCTTAAAAGGTGTTATTGATGGTCAACCTTGGCAGATTGATATTCAAAAGCAGCAGATCATTTTGGGTGATGATTTGTATTTTTCAATCCAAATATTGGGAAGGTTTTCCTATGCTTCCGAAACTTTGTTTTGGGCTTGGGCAAGTGTTAACACACTATTTGCTTGCTAAAGATTAGCACGTGACTTTTAATGACGGTTCGAAGCTAATTGCAGTAAAAGAAAAACATCAAATCACTGCTGAATCTGATCATTTATCGCAATGAGTTAAACTCAATGGCTAGAGGGCTCACTCGTGCTAATTCAAAGTAAAATAGACAAATAGGGTGATTAAATGGACAAAAAAGCAAAAAAGATTCTGTTTCAAACCTATTGGAAAAATGGCTGGAAAGACAGAAAGGAGATAAAAACAGAGCCGAGCGACTTCGCGTATGCGAAAGAAAAAGGATTAATGTTTGATCCCATTACCATATCACACGATGATTGTGTCAATAAAATCATAGACATCGTCTCCACAATCACACTTGAACACGTTGCCAAAGCATTTTTGAGCAGCTTATCAACGCGACGACTTGATTGGCGCTCAGGTATTGCGTCATACTTTATCGCCAAATTAATGACAGCGCATCAATATACGCCAGTCGTGTCTGGTCAATCTTATCAAGATGGCCAAATGATTCATTCATCCTATACGTGTCAGGTCTGCCGTGATCTCAAATATGGCATGATAGGTAATGAAAACTACGTCAAAGCAGATTTAAATATCTTAAACTTTGAACGAATAAAGTGGGGAGGAGTGCGTCATGGTGATTTACTTTATACCTACTTTGATCTCATGCAATTCTCTAAACAGGCAATCTCTGAACCGACCAAAGATGATATAGCTATTTTAAAAGGGATATTAGCCATTATTGCATCCTGTCAGCAAGATGATTACCCGGGTTCACTGAGTGATAAACTGACGGATGTACCTAACTTTAAATCCAATCAGGATGAACGTAACACCATTATTGAGATTTTGGCTTGTGTGGGGATTTTACAACCCGCTTCTTATGAGCGCCCAACAAGGGGAAAACACGATTGGGTATATGCCACTTATTGGCGTGGTCAGGATAAATACAATCAACAAATGGTGAAGCAATTATTTGGTCTTTAATGCGTAATCTCTAATTTGCTCTAGGGGCTGTTGAATCTCATCCCAACTCAGCCCACCAAATATTTTTTCAGCCTGTCGGCATCATTACTATTCTGTTTTTTGGTTCTCGAAATCGCAAAAAGCTATATTTAACAATGATTGGTCAAAGCAGATAGTTTTTTTCATATTGTGTAGTGAGTGATAAGCCCAACAGCGACGAGAAACAGATTTACCATTAAAGATCAAATCAAAGCAACGGCACATGTTGAATGTCGAAAAGATGCTAATGTGATTAATGAAATCCCAATGGCAAACAAAGATATTGATGCAGTGATGACCGCACAAAATGAATTAGTTGAGATAGTGCAATCAATTAAGGTACTGGTGTGTGTGAAGAGGTAAAAATTATCGAGGCGCGATCCTCAATATTTATTTAATCTTTACTACTATCAACATTAAATTGCCAAACTTACTAAGCGTCGTAATTGCATTAGTTTTCTCTTCAATAAGATTCTTACAGATCCTCCCTTTAGGTTATTGCAATGGGGTTCGCCTTGAAAGCCGCCGTGCAATATTTAAGTTCAGGTGTTCAGGCGAACGAAGGTTTCCAACGAAACCCTCCGGCTTCCTATTCCACTATGCGTGGGGCGTAAGGGCGAATATTTGATAGATTTGGGGGAATTAGTTGGCTTATATGTTAATGGGCTTGTTATTTTTTGCGAGTTGGATCATAGATTTTACTAAATAAAATTGTGATTAATATCACAAATATTTTATTGAGTTCTAAAAATCTGACAAACAAATACAAAAAAAACTGATATTATTCTTCTTATATATGGTTTTATATCTTAAATAAGGATTGTTTTGAGAACGCAACTACAAGAATTAATTAAGGAAACATTATCAAAAAAATATCAATTGCCAAATGAGAGTCTTGGTTTAGATCAACCAAATATTAGTAATCATAATGATCATGTTTTTATCTGCCATTCAAATGAAAAACTAATAGATCTCATTTATAATTCGATTATTGATTATTCATTTAATCAATTCGAAATTAATAAGTATTCATATGAAAATCTTTTAGATAAGGCTATACAGAAAAAAATTAAGTATTCACCAGATCAGGATCTAGATACAAAGATAAGGTATGGTTTTTATGGTGAAGTTTTGCTGTACTCAGTTTTATATTATTTTTTCCAAGCAAAGCCTATTATATCAAGAGGTTATTTTTATAGTCCTCTTGCAAAAGCGGAAACGTCAGGTTATGACTCCTATCATTTAGCCGAACATAAGGATAATATTTATTTATGGTTTGGAGAAGTTAAATTTAGAGAATCACTAGCTTCATGCGTGAAAAGCGCCTTAAAGGGATTAAATAAAGCTCTTTCAGATGATTATTTATCAACAAATGTTTTAGAATTTGATGATTATAGTGAAAAGTTTAGTATAAAAGGTTCTAAAATTGAAGCTATTCTTAATAGCTGGCGAGATAATCCTTCTATTAAAATTATTGATGAAATAAAGAAATACAATATGACGCTTGTTTATCCTATCTTATTAATTTATTCAGATAAAAAATCTAATTTTGAACAAAAAATCATTAAAGCAATTGATTGTATTAATAAAAATTCTAAGGATAAAAAATTTTCATTATCGATTGATTATAAATTATTTTTTATATTAATGCCTTTAGATCAAATAAAGCAGATTAAACAAAAGGTGATTGAATGTATCGAATCGAGAAAACCGCTAATTTAATAAAAAGTCTTAATGGCTATAGGGCTAAAAAGTTAAAAGCATACGATTTTATTACAGAAGTGTGTAATTACTTTGATTATATTAAAGATGAACAACTGTCATCATCTGATTTAGAATTTCTGAAATATATATCCAATGCTGCTGGTATACCACATTATTATGATTTGTTAGAAAAATTTAATCATGATAATAAATTATCAGATATAAGCCTTAATACACTATCCTCTCTATTGTATGAATCGTCATTATATATTGATGAAAATATTAAAGTACATAAATATCAGCAAGAAATATTAAATCAATTTTTAACAGATAAAACAAACCGTTATTTTCTATCTGCAACTACATCTTTTGGAAAAACTTTTTTAGTATATGAAATAATACGTAAACTTAAATATAAAAATGTTGCACTAATATTTCCAACAATAGCGCTTTTGTCTGAAAATTATGAAAAATTGATTTCAGATTCTCAGTATAATTATTTTAGTAACTTTTCTATTCATACTCTTAGCGATGTCCCTATGTTAGGTGATCAAAACCTATTTATCTATACACCCGAACGATATTTATCTTTTATTGATAAACATAGAAATTTTTCATTAGATTTTGTTTTTATTGATGAAATATATAAAATCGATAATGAATATTTGATTGATTCAGAGAATAAAGAAAACGAAAGAGATATAGCTTATCGTATTGCTTTACATGAAATTTTGCCTAAAACGAGTGATATTTTATTAGTTGGTCCCTATATTGAATTTCCAGAAGAGAAAAATAACAATATTAATCAATCGTTTAATATTTTTTTAAAAGAGAATAGGTTTAAAGTAATTGATTTTAATAAATATGAAATAGTCTCAAAGAAAATAATTTCATTGACAAATGGGTTAAATAAAATTGCTGAAGAATTAGAAATAACCATAAAAAGTACGGATAAAAGTAATGAAAAAGTATGCTCTATTATAGCTTCTATTTTATATATTCAAGAAAATGCTCTTTTATATACCAGTGGTCCCGCAAAAGCAGAAAAAACAATCAATAACCTTTTGAAATTATCATCTTTTCAAAAAAATAATCACAAATCAAAGAGGTTACAAAGATTTATTTTACATTTAGAAAAAAATTATAATTTAAGAGATAAAGAAAATAATACTTGGATATTAATTAAAGCGTTAAAAAATAAAATAGGTATTCATCATGGCCATATTCCTAAATATATCCAAAAAGAAATTGTTGATCTTTTTAATGAAGGCTCATTGAATGTATTGATATCAACGACAACAATTACTGAAGGGGTTAATACTTCTGCAAAAAATCTTGTTGTTTTAAGTGCCTATAAAGGAAAAAAAACATTAAAATCATTTGATGCAAAAAATATCGTTGGTAGAGCTGGACGGTTTTTACATCACTATAGTGGTAGAGTATTAATTTTATCACCAGAATTTGAGGATATTCTAAAAAGTAAGGGAGATGTTATAAAGTACAAAAACTATGATGAAGAAGCTAGAAAAGATGATATAGATTTATTTATAACTGATAATAAATTTTTAAATTTGCATGAGAAAATGCGTAAATTAAAAATTTTAGCAGAATTAAAAAATGAAAATATTCCAAATGAAATTATATCGATGTTCAAGGCTATGTCTTATCAAGATAAATTATATATTTATAAACGAATTAAAAAATTAAATACTTTAGAAACGAAAAATATAAAGCTACTAATTCAATATATTAATTCTCCAAAATTAAATATCCATTATGATGGATTAAAAACTATTTTATATATAATAAAACCTATTATAACTAACCCTCAACTGAAACGTATTGTAGAAACAGAAACTAAAATAGAGTCTGGTACTTACCCTATTATTACGTATATGTTATCTGCCTACATTAATAATGGTTTTTTAGGATGTGTAAAATATCAGTTAGAGAAGAGGAGCAAGCAGATTGATGAAGCTATTAGAATAACGGCTGATGTAATCTTTAACCAATTTAAATATCAGTTAGTTAAATATTTAGGAGTGTTTAATATCATGTATAAATATCATCAAACAACTTTAAACAACACAAATATAGATGAAGAACATGGTATTGATAAACTTTTAATTAAACTTGAATATAATGCACTTACCGAAAAAGGCAGATTAGCAAGTGATTACGGTGCACCACAAAAAATCATTGAATATTATGAAAAGGAAGAAAATAAGAATATTAGAAATAATTTTGATGAATTTGAGAAAGAAAAGTTTGAACAAATATCAAAAATATTAGATTAATATTTTTAATATGGTCAGGAAATTGGTATATTACTATGTCGTTGATACAATTTATAATGAAAAAATACTGATTTTATCTCATACAAATATTGTATTTCTCAATTGATTATCTATTTAATTTTTATAAACAATCGTATCAACAGCTTTATTTTCTCTAGATCGCTAATATAATATATAGCTTATAGAATAAATATTAAACTTATATATAATAATTTATATTTTCTGTTCTTTTTCTGCACCTGCAATAGTAACTTTAAATCCTTTTTGAGTTAAATTCTGATATGTATCTGCCAAATTTACTTTGCTAAAAAATGGTAAATTATTTTTTAATGTTGAAGAATTCTCTCCTAAAATTAAAAGTATGACTTCAACACCATCACTTTTGAATTGGTTAATGGGAATAATTTCTTTTAATTTTGGAAAAGAAATTTTTAATTCTTTAGAAACAGCTTTTCTAAATTCTTTATCCCCTAATAAGACCTCTGATGAGACTTTAGCTTGGGAAAATAAATGGCTTAATCCTGCTGAACCACCTTTTCGATGTTTTACATGGATAAACTTCTTATCTTTAGTCAATAAATCACACACTTCAATTGGAGTTGTAGTTCTATTACTTTTTATTAATCTTTTATCTAATAAATAACAATCAAGTTCTTTGGCGGTTCTTTTATTGTATTCTTGTTCTGCCTCAAGTTTTGGTTTATTACCATTTGACCAGTCGTACACAGTAGGAAATTGAAGTTCTGATATATCGATTTGATTCAATACACTATTAATTCTTTTTATAAAATTATTATCAATTTCATACCATTGTCCAGAAAAAAGAACAAAAGTCTTACTTCCTTTTTTATGTTCAAAATAAATACAATTATAAATTGGATATTCTGTTTCATTTTCATTTATATCAAAAACATGAAGCCGATCTCGTTTAATTGATTTTATATTAACCGCTGATGGATCAATATTATCAAGATATTCTTTTGTTTCAATTGTGGGTTTAATTATGTGTTTTGATCTGGTAAAGCTAAACCCATATACAGAATCCCATTGAATTATCTCAGGAATTGTAATCATAATCTCCGTAGATTTTTGTTGTATATTTTCTAGTAATTTGTTATCGAGGGCGTCTACACGTGTTTTTTCTTTTATTTTTCTTATATTGTCAACCCACGAAAACTCAACTTTATATGAGTCATTATTATAATGTGTAAATAATTTTGTAACTAAATTGGGAATTTCTTCTATGTTTATCTCGACACTAAAAGAATAAACGGCATCTCCTCCTGATATATTTTTAAAATTAATACCTTTTTTAGCAGTGCCTGTAACTGCACGTAAAACATCTTTTGATATATCTATACCGAATGCGGTAACACCAGAATTTCTTGATGCTTGAGATCTCTTTTGGATAGATTGGTCATCTAATGTATGTAAATCAATACTTCGTAAACTATCATGTTTAAGTGTGTTTAAAGCAGTTTTGATACCAAAATCTTGTACAAAATATTTTGTATCAATTAAAAAAAGTCCATATCCGAATGTAAAAGCAATAATGACATCTTGGTTTTTTATAAATAAAACTGCCGAGCTAGATCTGTTCATTAATTCATCTAGCGATTTTCCTGTAATATTTTCTGTAAATTTATGCCATTCTGGTTTCTTGTCGGTTGAGATTTTGACGTAAAACTTACCATCTAATTTATATTTATCATCTAAATCATAGCTATTTATTTTGATTTCTGTTTTAAGAAAATTACTGAAATCTAATGTATTGTATTTTTTTTCTACTAGCATAGCATTAAGACATAGATATGGCTTATTTATTTTAGAGGCATTATTCATGACAATTCTACTTCCTTTTTGTGTCGATATTTATATCTGTTCTGATTATCTGTTTTTATTTATAATTCTTTTTGATTTTAGGCTAGTTAGATCGCAAAACTTAAATTAAAAACATAAAAAATGCGAGTTACTTCACATTTTATAAATCTAATTATTCTTTAATTTTAACTATTTTTCTTTTTCAAAATCTTTTGAACCTCTTTTACACCAATTTTCATGATGATCGCAATTTGTTCAACGGATACTTCTTTTTGGACTAAAGCTTGAACCAATCGTTCTTTTTGTTCTCTTTCTTTTTTCTCTCCCAATTTTGCTATCTTCGCTTTGCTGTTAGCTACCGCCAACTTCTCTTTAGCAATCAACTTTTCTTCCTTACGGATGCGTTCAACCACTTGATAAGTTGGGACGTATTTTAGGCTTTGTTCTAACTCATCCATAAGCTTAGTACTGCGAAAGCTGATATAGGTTTTTGGGGTGATGATTAGGTGGTCGATTAGATTGATATTTAGAATACGGCCAACTTGAATGAGGCGATCAGTGATATCTTTATCCGCCTCGGACGGCATCAGCGATCCTGATGGATGGTTGTGAACTAATATCACGCGTGAGGCGTTTTTCATTACCGCAACACGAAATACATTCATCGGTTCAACGTCGACCGATTTATAACTGCCAAGCGCAATCAGTTCGATGTACAGAATATAACCAGCTTGATTCATCCCAATCATCCAAAGATGTTCTTTTTCTTGGTCGATTTGGTTATCACGCAATAACACACGTTGCATAATGCTGTAGACATCGTCTGTGCCTTCAATATAGCGTTTGTCATGCTTAGTCAGTTTAATATCCATCGTATCACCTTGTAAAATCAGTTAAAAAATAATATAGCATATTCTGTTTAGGCTGGGCAGTCGTTAATTAAACAATTCCAAGAGTTTACTTTTTAGGTTATAGTGTTTGTAAAAATTATTGAGGAGTCTATACCGTTATAAGGAGCGTAATAATGTATCATGCAATTTTACCGAGTAAGCAACAGCCTGCTGCTGAGCGATTTTTGCAACAGTTGCCCAATTTCGTTGCAGCAAATCCTTTATACCAGCGCCTTAAACCGACATCATTGCTGATTGATATTGCTCCGTACACCTTAACGGCTCAGCCCCACAGTTTTATTGCAGCTCAGTTCAACCTGTCACCACGAGCAGCTCGTAGACGGGATAATGTTATTCGGCAATTGCTGGAACAGCATGAGCCTGACCTTTATCAAGCGGTATTAGACCTTGAGCAAACCACCCCTAACCAGGTCAGTCAGCAAGCGCAAGCATTTAAATCATGGCTTAAAGATTTGCTCAGTACATCCGTCATGCCTTGCGATTATTGCCAATCACCTCTGACGGTTCGTATTGGTCACCGCCTTAATTTTCGTTGCCGAAGCTGTCGACATACGTTTAATCCGCTCAAAAAATATCAATTAAATCATTTATCTCATTGCGAACTGTGGTTGCCTTTTGTTGACTTATTGCTACAAGGTGAAACCCTTAAAACCGCCAATCAACAATTAGGGATTAGCCCCAATACCGCTGCTAAATGGCAGTCCTGTTTTCTGTGGATAATGGAAAAGCAAGGGTTTTCCATATTGGCGAATTATTGCCGAGTAAAGCGACGCCAACGTTATCGGGTGGGCAATCACAATTTTGTGTGATCGCTCATGTCTATCGACAAAGGTAATGAACGCTTTTTTAGTTAAGTTAATAATCACATTGAACAGAGTAGCTTGTCACATAATATCCCTTATAAATCACTTCTTATTGGTAATAAATCCGCATCGCGCAATCTTAAATCAATCCGATTGATTGTTTTCACATCTTCGGTGTTTTCAATACTTGGTAAATGATCAAGCGATACAATCACAGTTCCCACCTGTTTATCGTCTTTATCAATCGGGATCACTTGATGGGCTTCGGGATAGTCGCTAGCTTTTAAGGGACTTGGAATATAAGCAATTAACGAGACACCAATCCGTTTTACAAATAGTGCATTCACTTTCGAAAAGGTCTGCATCAAATCGATTTCAATATAGCTATCGGTAAAGACTTTTGCCAGCTCGGTAACAAAAAACGTGATTTGTTTTAAAATTTGAGGCTCGTTGGGTTCAGTGAAAAAAAAGTCAATATTAGATTGAACAAACGAGTTATCTAAGGATTTAGATGCACTATAACTAATTAATTTTCCAAAGGTATTGTGTTCACCATCAATAAATGAAATGAGCGTATCACCCTCTTTATCGATTTTTTTGTGAGCGAAAGAGAGTTTTTTTAAACCAAACTCAGTAAAACCATCGGGACTATGGACTAACGCCTCGGGTTTTACTTTCACCGTATTTTTGAGCAAATACCAAGTCATTTTGGGGTCAAAACAGTGTTGATAAACCTTTAAGGCCTTTTCCAAACGGTGACAAAAATCAGCATAGGTAACTAATGTCACTTTAGGTAAATAGATAAGTATTCGAAACTGAACATTTAATATCTCTCGCATAAAATATCCTCTATAACTAGGGTAAGGGAACCCAAGTACGCCCATGGTGTCATAAAAATCCAACAACATTTTGCAGGAGGATTAAAATCGCATACCCTATTTTGCCGTGCTGCTTGATCTATTAATCTTTTGTAATAATTTGAAGCCCATTTATTTAACACAGGCTTTCCTAACCCTTTTTGAAATAAAAAATCATAACGCGCTTTAACCTCTAAAAATAGACAAAACCGCGGAAGCCATCCATCAAAATCCACTGGCGGATCACCCGGCCCCTGAAAATAGACCCACTCAGGAATTAAATTTGATTTTTCTTCCCTCTAACTCAGAATAAATAGTTTACATGTCTGTATACAATGGCAATAGATCTAACTCACGTAGCCGAATATCAACTCGATTTACCGCTTTAATATCATCTGCATTTTCTTCATCAAAAAAATGAGGCATCGTTACCACCAGCGTTCCGGTTACCAGTCCATCCTCATTTTTGACACTTACCACATCCGACGACTCGGGCACCATTTCGTGCGTTAATTGAGTCTTGGGTAGGTATATCATCCAGCCTGCAGATAGTCTGTCGGGAAAAACAGCTTTTTGGGGTAAATAATTTCCATTAACCATAATATAGGCACTATTAAATTTCTGAACTAAGGCTAAAATAAACGCAGTGACTGTTTGAGATTTAGTAATCGTTATATCTATTGTAAAACTTAAATAAATTTTAAGGAAAAATCTTTTCTCAAAAGTTTTCTCATATAAAAAATAACTTAGAGCTGCCTCTTCAGTATCTTTATCCCAAACAGCCAAATCAAAACTATTATGTTCTTTTTTATACCCAAGAGTCAGCTTTTTCAAACCAACTTCGGTTATACCATTTTCATCAAATATCTGATAAATGGATGATTTTTTCTTAGAGGCGCCACATAAGTACCAATTTTCACTTTTATGAAGATAGTTATGCTGGATTTTTAATATCTGTTCAATTTGCGCAATACACACAGAGAGTGGTAAATAGGCTTCAGGTTTAAAATACATCTCAACAGCTAATTCTTTTTTCATAATGGCTTCCTAATAGAAAGATAATGGAACAAAAATAGACAAAACCGCGGAAGCCATCCATCAAAATCCACTGGCGGATCACCCGGTCCCTGAAAATAGACCCACTCAGGAATTAAATTTGATTTTTCTTCCCTCTAATTCAGAATAAATAGTTTACATGTCTGTATACAATGGCAATAGATCTAACTCACGTAGCCGAATATCAACTCGATTTACCGCTTTAATATCATCTGCATTTTCTTTATCAAAAAAATGAGGCATCGTTACCACCAGCGTTCCGGTTACCAATCCATCCTCATTTTTGACACTTACCACATCCGACGACTCGGGCACCATTTCGTGCGTTAATTGAGCCTTGGGTAGGTATATCATCCAGCCTGCAGATAGTCTGTCGGGAAAAACAGCTTTTTGGGGTAAATAATTTCCATTAACCATAATATAGGCACTATTAAATTTCTGAACTAAGGCTAAAATAAATGCAGTGACTGTTTGAGATTTAGTAATCGTTATATCTATTGTAAAACTTAAATAAATTTTAAGGAAAAATCTTTTCTCAAAAGTTTTCTCATATAAAAAATAACTTAGAGCTGCCTCTTCAGTATCTTTATCCCAAATCGCTTCACTAAAAGAATTCTTATTTTTCTTATATTTTTGAGTTAATTTTTCCAATCCAACTTTAGTTACGCCATTTTTATTAAATAGCTGATAAATGGATGACTTTTTCTTAGAGGCACCACATAAGTACCAATTTTCACTTTTATGAAGATAGTTATGCTGGATTTTTAATATCTGTTCAATTTGCGCAATACACACAGAGAGTGGTAAATAGGCTTCAGGTTTAAGATACATCTCAACAGTTAATTGTTTTTTCATAATGGTTTCCTAATAAAAAGATAATGGAACAAAAATAGACAACAAATGTGGAAAATCACGCTTTACCATTTCAAAGTGAAGATACGCTTTTGGTGTCATCCACACCCAACAACATTTTGCAGGAGGATTAAAATCGCAAACCCTATTTTGCCGTGCTGCTTGATCTATTAATCTTTCGTAATAACCTAGAGCCCAATTATTTAACTCAGGGTCTCCTAACCCTTTTTGAAATAAAAAATCATAACGCGCTTTAACCTCTAAAAATAGACAAAACCGCGGAAGCCATCCATCAAAATCCACTGGCGGATCACCCGGTCCCTGAAAATAGACCCACTCAGGAATTAAATTTGATTTTTTATTACCTTCCTCAATGTACCACTCAACATCACAAATCGCTGATTGATAATCGAGTGACAGTAAGCTCATACCTCGACGTATTGGTTTTAACTTAACCCGCTTATAGGTATCGGGTGGGCAATCACAATTTTGCGAGGTTACTAATGTCGTTATAAGTGCTAAGGTTTCTGCTCGTAGCCGTGCTTTTTCATCATAGCTAATTCGACTGTACTCTTGTTCAAGGCCAATTGATTGCGAATGCAGCTCTCGTTCAATAATTTCGTCTATTGAAGCGTCAGCACTGTAGTTAAATAAATCGCTTTGTGTAGTTTCACCGCTTTTTGAAGAATCCGTTTCAGAACTATTAGGCCAAGTTGGCTTTGAATCAGTCCTAGTACCGGATTCTTTATTCATTGTTTGATCTGCATAAATAATCGCTGCACCAGTAGCTATAATATATAAAGCCAACTCTTCTAACGCAATACCAATCACAATAGGTACTACCATATTTTCTCCTTATTGCCATGATTGAATTTTACTGGCTATTCTTAATAAATCTTCAAATTGATTTTCAGGAATTCCGTTAGGCTTTTCTATCCAAGCTTTGAATTTTGGATTATCTCTAAAACCAGGCGTTGTTGTTTCGGCACATAAAAATGTTTCTATGAGCACCTTTTTATCAAACCCCAACTCCATAAGATAGTTATATGTTTCTTTTAATCGTTTAAACAGATCGTCAATTTGTTCATCAGGTAATTTCAAACGTTTATCATTTTTAAATTTATGTATCAGATCCCAAAGATATTCATCTTTTTCTTGCTCTAAAATTTTGTTAATTTGTTCTGTACTAAATTTCATGATAATCGTCCTGTCATCAATGAATAATAATGATTGTTAAGGTAAAAGATCCACTCATTAATTTGTAACGTAAAGAGTTTAAATTGTTCCGGTGTGAATACGCTAGGGAGTCTATTTAATACTCGTGGATCGTAATAACGAAGTAACGCATAACGATTCTCTTCCAAGGTTAAATGCAATCTTCTTTCTAAATGATTCAATAAATGGTTAAAAGATAACGATGAGATTATCCATGACACCGAGGGATACGTTTGTTCAAGTTTAATGACTTGGCTTTTTAAATCATCACTCAATTGCGAAACATTGAAAATCCAAGGCCCTGCAAAAGCAACATCTTGATTATTAGGTTGAATGAATAACGGAGCCACTCCTTCACTTTCAACGATTTCATCTCGAAATAAACGCTCATATCCAAGGCCATCGATTAAAGCATAAAGGTGTAATTTATATCGTGACTGTTTTTGGCGTTCTAATTTTATTTGATTGACAATATGGGTGTTTAACATGACGAATTAACTCCCACTAACTACAAACATTTCACCATTCTCAGCAGCTTGAATTAAACAGCGTAAACAAATACGGTTTGTCGTGGCAGATAATGGGCTAGGCAGAGAAGAGGGCGATACATTGATGGTCGCCGGTCCCATTTTTTGCAGAGCATTGCTTTTTATATACACATTATCCGCTGTGCCCAGCTCAATGCCCTCACGGCTGATTTTGA
>NZ_JAFNMX010000008.1:0-106930 GCF_026537015.1 Gilliamella sp. B2887
GAGTAGGGAGCCGCCAGACTTTTAAATATATCGAGAGCCCAGCAGGAATGCTGGGCTTTTTTGCATACAGAAATTACAAACTTCTGATAAGGTTATTTGAAAGCAGATTATTAGCTCATTTACCTATACCAAATATCTATCTAGTAAATTGTTATAATTAACATTTAACAAAATTTGCTATCTTTTTGATGACAATTTATCTTATTTACAACTTTGATTAGTTGAGTTATTTTCCTGATTGTGACCACAATCTTATAAGTTTTATAACAATAATTCTGTTTTTATTGAAGATATTATTAATAAAAACAGAATTGATTTTAGCTAATAGATCTTAATTAAGAGATATTTATAATAAGTATCTTAATAGTGAATTTAATCATTAAAATTATCATTAGTTAAAAATTTCTATAAAATTTTGCAATAAATATAAAATAATCAATACGATATTGCTATCTTTTCATTGTATAAATAAAACTGCCCATCTCTATTATTTCAATAATCTTTGCAAATAATATTAATTTTATTTTTTATTATTGATAATGCCTAATAAGTAATTGTTGAATATTATATGCTGTAAGGAATCAAAGGTTCTTTAATGAAAAGAAGATATATTCATAACGATCTTTAATTCCTATAGATTTAAATTAAAAAATTATTAATTTATTGAAATAAGTTTTATAGCTGATAATTTTGATACAAATAATGCATCAATATAAGTATAACTATTACTTTACGAAATATTCATAAAATCTAAAATTAATGGATTTGTTATCATTAATTAAATCGAGATTATGTTGTAGGTAAATTCTATTGATAAAATATTTAGATTTGAATTATCTGAAAAAGCTTTTAATATTGTTATACACTAGTGTGAGAGGTAAAAGTGATAAGAAGTACTTTAATGAATATTTAACCGCAAATAAGAAAACAGTTATGAATTTTTCAAAATGAATTTTGGAAAACAAAGCAATATTTAAAAAGAATATTGCTTTGTTATTTGGTTTATTATCCTAAAAGTAATGCATCATCAGTAACTTTTTCGCCACGCGTTTTTTCAAACATAGCTAGTAAATCATTTACTGTTAGCTTGGCACGTTGTTCTCCAGCAACATCAAGTACGACCTGACCCTGATGGAGCATTACTGTCCTATTGCCATATTCTAATGCTTGTTTCATAGAGTGAGTAACCATCATGGCTGTCAAATGATTTTTTGAAACAATTTCATCGGTTAGCTCTAAAACAAATTGTGCCGTTTTAGGATCAAGTGCAGCGGTATGTTCATCAAGCAATAATATTTTAGATGGTTGCAGCGTTGACATTAGTAAACTAATTGCTTGTCTTTGCCCTCCAGAAAGTAATCCCATCATGTCGGACAATCGATTCTCTAGACCTAAATTTAATGTCGCAAGTTTTTCTTTAAATATTGCACGTAACTTTCTATTTAGGGCTGGAGACAATGTAAAGCTATGTCCTCGGTTATAAGCAATAGCAAGATTTTCTTCAATAGTTAGGTTTTCACAAGTACCAACCATTGGATCTTGAAAAACTCGAGCAACTAATCCCGCCCTTTTCCATGCAGGCCAGCGAGTTACATTTTTTCCATTAATAATTACACTGCCTGAGTCGGCAAGTAAATCACCACTAATTACATTGAGTAATGAGCTTTTCCCTGCCCCATTACTACCTATGATTGTGACAAATTCACCTTCGCTTATATTAAGATTTAATCCTCGTAATACATGATTTTCGATAGGTGTTCCTTGATTAAAAGTTAATTGTAATTCTCCAACTTTAATCATGCTTACTTCCTCTTTTTTTTGAGCGTTTTTTTAACTGTTTAGGTAAAACTAAAGCAAGTACTACCAAGATAGCTGTAATAAGATTTAAATCCTCGGTTCCTACACCAATTTCTTGTAAAAACTCATTACTGAGTGCAAACGCAATGAATAAGCGATATAAAATTGAACCAAAAATAACCGCCAGCATTACAGCCCAAATACGCTTAGTTGGAAAAATACTTTCGCCAATAATAATTGATGCCAGTCCTATAACGATAGTACCAACACCAATTGTAACATCTGCTCCACCTTGGGTTTGTACAAATAAAGAACCGCCAAGAGCTATTAAGCCATTTGATATTGCCATACCAAGAATAGTAATACTACCTGTCGGAATACCTTGAGATTTGGCCATTCGTTGGTTGGTTCCTGTTGCTCTTAATGCTAAGCCGATTTTGGTATTTAAAAAGAGATTGAGTAATAACCAAAATAGAATGACAAAACCTAATATCATAAGTGGTTGTACAATATATTGATTACTATAATCTTCAGTAATAAATGGTGAAAATATTGTTTTAGCATCAAGTAAAGAGAGATTAGGTGAACCAGCCATTCTTGGTGTTTCGTCCATAATATAAGGTCCAATACCTAATATTCTCAAATTGATAGAATAAAGCCCTATCATGACAATGATACTTGAAAGTAGTTGTAGTATATTGAGTTTAACATACAATATTCCAGTCATTGCTCCAGCAATACAACCAGCAAACATGCCTAACAATGTTGCTATCCAAGGATCAATACCTACGTAAATACATAGGCCGCAAACCGCCCCTCCAAGAGGAAAACTGGCATCAGCGGTAAGATCCGGAAAATCAAGTAAACGGAATGAGATAAAAACACCTAAACTAACCAGTGCATAAATAAGTCCAATTCCAATAGATCCTAAAAAAAATTCAAAAGACATGAAAAACATCCATTAAAAAGTAACCGCTGAAATAGCGGTTTAGTTATCAAAAAGTTACAATTATTTTTCGACAATTTTTGCTGCTGATTTTAATACATCTTCAGATAAAGTAATACCTTGGCGTTCAGCAGCTTTTTTATTAATTGTTAATTGAGTAATATTACCAACTTGTGGTGGTATATCCCCTGGTTTCTCGCCATTAAGTATCCGGATAACAATTTTACCAGCTTGACGACCGAGATCATAATAGCTCATTCCTAATGCTGCAATAGCACCACGTTCAGCTGATTCAGGATTTGATGCTACAAGAGGAATTTTACTTTCATTAGCAATTTTAGCTAAAGCTTCATAAGATGAAACAACATTATTATCGGTAGTCGTATAAATCATATCAACCTTACCTTTTAAACTCCTTGCCGCTGTTGATATATCAGAAGTTCGTTGAGCAGGAGCTGCAATAATTTTCATTCCTCTTTTTTCAAGTTCTACTTGCAATTGTTTCAAGATAATAATTGAATTAACTTCACTAGGACTATAAACATAACCAATATTTTTAGCATCAGGTTTAATTTTTAACATCATTTCAATTTGAGAATCCAGTGATAAGGCATCGGAAACGCCTGTCACATTTGTTTTTGATGCATCCCAACTTGGCGTTAATTTTGCTACCACAGGATCAGTCACAGCGGTAAAAACAATAGGAATAAGTTTTGTTGTTGCAACTAAAGCTTGTGAACTTGGTGTTGCAATACCAACAATAGCATCAGGTTTATTCGCTACAAATTGCTTCGCTATCTGAGCAGCAGTTGCACTGCTACCTTGTGCACTGGCAAATTGGAGCTTTAAATTTTCCCCTGCAATATAGCCATTATCTTTTAATTCATCTTCAACACCTTTTCGTACACTATCTAGTGCTGGGTGTTCAACAATTGCAGTAATGGCTACAAATTTTTGTTCGGCTTTTGTATCTGCGTAAGAATAAAATGCAGCGAACGGTAAACTGAAAATCATAAAAAGTTTAATAATATAATTACGCATAAGGTACTCCTGTACTATTTTTTTTACAACCAAGCGAAATTTTGAGTTACTATAAAGCAAAATTGAATATTTTTCCAGAATAAAAAAAGAACTAGCAAATGTAAATAATTCATTACATAGCAGGTGACGAATGGCTATAAACAGGAATATTGTTTGTTATATTACACTTTGCCCATACCTTTGAGCAAAGTTAATTTTGATATTTTTAATAAAATAATACTTAATTATTGTCCAATTATTTTATAAGCTGATTGGATAATTTCGGGAGATAAATTTACTCCTTGTTTTTTTGCTGCATTAGAATTAATAACAAGGTGTAATGCTTGTCCAAGTTCCGGGGCAATACTTCCAGGTTTTTCACCTTTCAATATCCGAACAACTTGCTTACCAGATTGACGTCCAATATCATAATAGCTCATACCATAAGCAGCAGTAGCTCCTCGTTCAATTGCATCAGGAAACGAAGCTAAAAGTGGTATTTTATTTTCATTAGCAAATTTTACAAGTGATTCATAAGCTGAAACAACGTTATTATCTGTTGTTGTATAAATTAAATCTACTTTACCTTTTAATGTATTGGCTGCTGTTGAAATATCAGCAGTTCTCTGTGCGGGTACAGCAACAAGAGAAATATTTTGTTTGGCTAGATGAGTTTGCAGATTTTTTAGGACAACGGTAGAGTTAATTTCACTTGGACTATAAATATATCCTACTGACCTAACATTAGGTACAATTTTCTTCATAAAATTAATTTGAGGAACAATCTCTTGATAATCTGAAACACCAGTAATATTTGTGCCAGTTGGTTGCCAGGTTTTAATTAACTTTGCTGCGATAGGATCAGTAATTCCGGCAAATATAACGGGAATTTTTTTAGTCGCAGCCGCTGTTGCTTGTGCACTAGGTGTTGCAATGGCCACAATGACATCAGGCTTTGCTGCAATAAATTGTCTAGCAATTTGAGCGGCAGTAGCGCTACTTCCTTGCGCACTTTTATATTGTACTGTTATGTTTTCGTTTAACTTATAACCACTATCTGTTAATTCATCTTTCACACCCTCACGGATTTGATCTAATGATGGATGTTCAATAATTGCTGTAATTGCAACATATTTAAATGTATCAGCGGAACTAAACAGCGGTATAAGTAATATCATCATTGTTAAAAAAATAAAACGCTTCATAAAATAAACTCATAAACTAGTACATTAGTTCAATTCTAACCTTATTAATATAAAATGTTAAGTTGTATTTTATTCAAATAATAAATATCGTTAATCAACTCTCTCGCTAGTAAGCAATATTGATTGTGATAATAATTGATTTTGATGAAACTGAATTTTAACTATAACGTATATTTACTTTTTTATTGAGCAAATATAAAAGGGTTTATGCCACTTTTAGCAAATCCTTCCTCTTCTGTTTTTATATCCAAGATCAACGAAGCGATATCATCAGCAATAACCTCAATACGTGGATCTTTGTCTTGATCTAGAATTTTTAGATAACTGTGGCAAATATCACAGCATTCTGTTTTTGTTGCTGATAGTTCTTTATCCAGTGAAAAATATTGAATGTCCTGCATATTATCACAACAGGTACATTTTATTCGAGGTACGTACCATTCACTTTCGCATAAGCTACAGTGTAAATAACGTAATCCATTGTTACTTCCTAGCTGAATAATACTGGCGACAGGCATACTATTACATACAGGACATAACCAGTTTTTATCGCTATTTTCTGCGACTGCTTTGCCTTTGATTTGACTTGCTAGCTGGCTATAGTAAACCGATAATGCGGACCAGATAAACATAGCTTCATTACCTTCTACACAGTTAAATTCACCATTAATTAAATGGTTGGCTTTATCTTGTAATTGATCAGAACTATTTTTTCTTAGCTGTTCTGTCACTAATCTAATTTGTTCTGTTGTATCTGTCATCGAACCTAATAGTTCACTTAAATATTCTTGCCAAAAAGTGGATAAGGGAAAATTATATAAACTTAAAGGGGGGTATTGACCATCAAGGCTATTTGGCAAATCGATATTTACTGGTTTTTGCTTGACAATATTGGCTTGTAGTTCAACAATTATAGTACAAAATTCCAAATATTCACTAAATGGACTACTTGTTGCTAGCTCTTTTAAACGTTCCGCACGATGAATATACAGCGTCTTTGGCGATGGATAAAAGAGTAGTGGGATTTGTCGAATAACTGTGTTTGTTGTTTGTTGTTCAAGTTGCTCTTGTGGGATGATTTTTATACTCATTATTAATTACCATTTTACTATCGTTTTATCCATAATTTTTCATAATTAAATGTTATCGGTTAATTAAAATTAGGGATAACATTTATTTAATGTAATGAGTTGTTTTTATGCCGGTTTACGCTCTACTTTTGTTGTTTGTTTTGTTTCTGATTTGGTATTAGCATTAAGTTCTTTTTGATGTATTTTTTGCATTTCTTCTTCATACCATGCAGAATGGTTTTTACGAGCCCAGGCTCGAGATACATAACCTGTTATCATACCTTTAATTGATCCTTTAACCCAAAGAGCCATATAGGCATGACCTATGGCGAGTAAAATTAATCCTATTGCAGCAAGCGAGTGGAAAAATATAGCGATACGGACAATTTGAACAGGAAAATAGTCAGAAACATACCTACGCCACATAATCATTCCTGTGATAAATAGTACAGATATTAGGCTCATAATGCACCAAAATAAAAACTTCTGACCGACATTGTATTTACCAATTGGAATGCCTTCTTCTTTGCCCATAATTACATGCTTAAAGTTCTTTAACCATACAATATCTGCTTTATTTGGAATATTATGGTGAACAAGCTTCAAGAACATAAACATTAATAGTAAGAACACAATACAACCTATCATTGGGTGCAATGCTCTGACCAATTGTGGTGTACCAAGTACTAAACCAAACAATTTCATTGATGGAAAAAATAAAAATAAACCGGATAGTGCGGTTAGAATAAAAAGACACACCATACACCAATGACAAAAACGAACAATAAGTGGTGTTCTTAATATCATGTCTTTTTTACTCATGATGATTCTCCTGTTGTACTGAATTAGTGCTATTTTGACGTTCAAAAATTGGTAATCCTAGACGTTTTCTAGCTTGTCTATCAGCTTTTTTTTCTTGCTCTATATCTTCTTCATCAACTTCTATTGCACCAACACTCATATAATGGAATAGTAGCCCCCCAAATGTTGCAATGAATGCGGCTGCGGATAACGGTTTCCATGCACCTTTCCAGAATTTAACAATTTCACTAATGTGAGGATCTTTCGGTAAACCATGATACAGTTCGGGTTGATCTGCATGATGTAATACATACATTACATGAGTACCGCCGACACCTTGAGGATCGTAAAGACCAGCCTGTTCAAAACCTCGTTTTTTAAGATCCTCAATGCGATGTTCCGCATGACGAATCATATCTTGTTTTGTGCCAAAATGAATTGCTCCTGTTGGGCAAGTTTTGACACAAGCAGGCTCTTGTCCTACAGAAACGCGATCAACACACAATGTACATTTGTACGAATGATTATCTTCTTTACTTACTCGTGGAATATTAAATGGACAGCCAGCAATACAATAACCGCAACCAATGCAGTGTTCTGATTGAAAATCTACAATACCATTTGCGTATTGAATGATTGCACCTTCCGATGGGCAGGCTTTGAGGCAACCTGGATCAGAACAATGCATACAACCATCTTTGCGAATCAGCCATTCAAATTTACCATTTACTTCGACTTCAGAATAACGCATCACCGTCCAAGCTTTAGGTTCTAAGTCTGCTGGATTGTCATAAACACCAACAGTATTACCAATTTCAGCACGTAGATCATTCCATTCACTACATGCAATCTGGCAGGCTTTACAGCCGATACAGGTTGTAACATCAATCAGTTTTGCCACTTCTTGCTGATAATCTCGAACTCGTGGAGCTGGAGTTAAAGCACTCGTTGCTGAGCGGCGGATGATATCTTGAGTTTGTAATGACATATCTTTTATTCTCCCTCACTTATGCCGCTGTAGTCACTTTTTCGATATTCACTAAGAAAGACTTGTATTCTGGTGTTTGCGAATTAGCATCACCTAAATGAGGGGTTAATTCGTTAACTAAAAATCCTTTCTTTGTCTGCCCAGTAAAACCCCATACGATTGGAATTCCAATGGTTTCAACTTCTTTACCATCAACGGTTAATGTAGGAAGACGTTTAGTTACAACCGCTTTAGCTTTAATATAACCACGGTATGACGTTACTTTAACTGTATCACCAAGTTTTATTCCTTTTTTATTTGCTAAATTTTCACTTAACTCAATAAATTGTTCAGGTTGTGAAATAGCAGCCAGTCTTGCATGTTGAGTCCAAAAATGGAAATGTTCAGTTATGCTGTAAGTTGTTCCAACATACGGAAATTGACTGGCACTTCCTAAGCGTGCTAAGTCCTCTTTAAATGCACGAGCCACAGGATTGTTGATCTGGTTAGGATGTAATGGATTGTTAGTAATCGGTGTTTCAAAGGGTTCATAATGTTCAGGGAATGGTCCATCGACTAATCGATTTAAACAAAATAATCCTCCTAAGCCATCATTATTCATAATGAAAGCTCCTGCACCAGAAGTTGGCGATAAAGTTGCAGTGAAATCAGCAACATCATTACCGTCCCAACTTGAACCATTCCATTTTATTAATACACGTTTTGAATCCCATGGTTTGCCATTTTCATCAGCAGAGGCTCGATTATAAAGGACGCGTCGATTCATTGGCCATGTCCAAGCCCAGCCTGCATGAATGCCTTTACCAGATGGATCGCTTGGATCGCGCCGAGCCATTAGGTTGCCTTGCTCTGTCCAAGAACCGCAGAATATCCAAATGCCTGATGATGTTGTACCGTCTGCTTTTAGTTGAGAGAAACCACTCAATAATTGTCCTTTTTTAAGAATAATATTGCCATTATTATCGGTTATATCTACCAGTGTTCGTCCATTACACTCTTTTGCAAGTTCTTCAGCTGCTGGTCCTTCAGGATCTTGGTAATCCCATGTTAAATTATTAATTGGTTCGTGATAAGCACCACCTTCTTCTTCATAAAGTTCTTTAATTCTTAAATAAATGCGCGCTATAATTTCTGGATCATAAAGTGATTCATAGGGTGGTCTTGCTGCTGCCCAGTGCCATTGTAATAAACGTGATGAGTTAACGATTGTACCGTTTTCCTCAGCAAAACAGTTAGCTGGAAGTCTAAATACTTCAGTTTGAATTTGGCTTGGATCAACATCATTTGATTCGCCATGATTTTTCCAAAACTCGGCCGTTTCTGTTGGCATTGGATCAATATTAACCAGAAATTTCAGTTTAGATAATCCTTCACGAATACTATTTTTATCAGGTAGTGCAGCAAGCGGGTTAAAACCTTGACAAATAAAGCCATTGGCTTGGCCATCACGCATCATTTTACTGAATCTTAAAACATCATAGGTTTTATCCCATTTCGGTAACCAATCGAATCCCCAATTATTGTCAATAGTGGATTTATCCCCATACATTGCCTTCATAAAGCTAACAAAAAATTTAGGATAATTCCCCCAGAAATTAACTTCATTTGGACCAAGTGGTTTTGGTGTTTTTTCTTCTAAATATTGTTGAAGTGAAACATGAGAGTCTTTGGGTAATTCAAGATAAGCAGGTAAACGATTAGATAATAAACCAACATCGGTTAAGCCTTGAATATTCGAATGCCCACGTAGTGCATTAATGCCGCCACCCATGACCCCAATATTACCTAAAATTAGCTGGATCATTGCTGCTGTACGAATAATTTGTGTGCCATAGCTATGTTGTGTCCAACCTAATGCATATAAAAAGGTCGCTGCTCTGTCATTCGTTTTGGTGCTTGCTAGGGACCGACAAACATGTAAAAAGCCTTCAATAGGGCTGCCGGTTACTTTATTAACCATTTCAGGTGTATAGCGACTTACATGTTGTTTGAGCAGATTCCATACACAACGAGGATGATTTAATGTTTTATCTCGAAGCGCAAAGCCGTTTTCATCTTTTTGATAGGCCCAACTGGTCTGATTATATTGTTTGGTTGTTGCATCGTAGCCACTAAAAAGTCCATTATTTGCATCAAAATTAAAATCATCATGAATAATTAAACTTGCATTACTATGAGTGATTAAATAATCATAATTCACTTCATCGTGCGTAATAAGATAATTAATGATACCAAGCAAAAACGCAATGTCCGATCCAGCTCGAATCGGTACATAATGATCAGCAACAGAAGCTGTTCGATGAAAACGTGGATCAATAGCAATCAATTCTGCACCGTTAGTAATTTTAGCTTCAATAGCCCATTTAAAGCCAACTGGGTGTGCCTCTGCGGCATTTCCACCCATAACAATAACGACGTTTGCATTTTTAATGTCGTTCCAATTGTTGGTCATAGCCCCTCGACCATAAGTTGCTGCTAAGCTGGATACTGATGGTCCATGACAAACCCTTGCTTGAGTTTCAAGACTTAACATACCTAATGAACGTGCAACTTTAAATGCTAACCAACCGGTTTCATTACTGGCAGCAGAAGTCACAAGCCATCCTGTTGTTGTCCAACGATTTACAGTTATACCTTTTTCATTTTTTTCAACAAAATTTTTGTCACGATCTTCTTTCATTAAGCGGGCGATGCGTTCAATCGCCTCATCCCAACTAATGCGTTGCCATTTATCCGAGCCTGGTGCTCGATATTCCGGATATTTAACGCGTTGTTCACTTTTGATATAGTCAAGTACGCCAGCACCCTTTGGACAAAGCGAACCGCGACTCACTGGATGGTCGGGATCACCCTCTATATGGAATATTGATGATTCAGCATTTTTTGCACCATCACCTCGACTATAAAGCAACATTCCACATCCTACAGAGCAATAAGTGCAGTTATTACGGGTTTCTTTTGATTTTAGTAATTTAAATTGGCGAGTTTGTGCAAGCGCTATATTCGGCATCAATCCTAGTGTAGCGACAGTTGTTCCTGCCATGCCACCAGCACAGATCTTAAAGAACTGCCTACGGTTAAATAGCATATAGACTCCTTAGAAAGCAGACATTACATTATTAAATTTATTGTATTGGAGGCGATAAATATCCTTATTAATATTAATGATAATCGTTTATTGAACAGAAATAAAGAGAAAACAAATAGTAATTGGTAAAATTTGATGTTTGTCAAAAAATAAATTTATGCGTATATGCAATACGGTGAATATAAGGAAAAGAAAAGTTGTATTCCTGTTAGAAAGTTTCAGGAATACATAATGGTTAAGTATATTTATCGCTATTTATTGAATAATGTATCAAATAAAAATAATTACATATTCCTAAAAACAATGCTTTTTTATTCTTTTATTCAAGGATTAATTTCATCAATAGTTTGCATGACCTGCGCCGTAATTAACGGTTTAAGTATTTTGTTCATAGCTTCAATTTTTGGTAGATTTGCGCCATCTTTATCATCTAAATAGCCTTGTTCACGTAGCGATGCGACTAATATTGAAAATACACCTTTGTCAAAAAATTCAGGAGCATTAATACCGTGTAACACAGATAATCTTTCAGCAATTAATCGACCTTCTTTTTCCAAAATAGTACGACTGATAGAAGGATCTTTTTGTAACAAAGAAAATGCAATCACATAACGTTGTAATGTATCTTTCGATGATGAAGCGAGTAATTGTAATTCTGATATTTTTAAATAGCTTAACGTTAATTTGTCCGAAGAAGAATTGATTAAATTTAATTCAGAATAAGTTGCAATTATATTATTCACATACTCTGTGAGCTGTTCATCGTTGTGATAAAGAAATAATTCAGATTTTATCAATGGGAAAAGTAATTTTACTTGTTCAATGATTTCTTGTAATGAAATTCGATTATGCTTTAACAATATTCTGGCTACTATTGCGGGAATAATTAATAAATGTTGGATATTATTACGATAATAAGTCATTAATACTGCTTGTTCGGCTGTAAGACCAACCATTTCACCCACTTCATCGGTTGTGATAATAAATTTTCCCATTTGTTTTGCATGCTCAAACAGTTCTTCAGGCGTCTGATCAGGGATAGTAATTAAATCAGAATAGGGTACTTTGTGTAATAATTTTATCAGATAATCAATATGTTCAATCAATCTCACTTTTGTTAATGTGCACTGATCTGCTGCTAGTAATATTGAACTACATAAATTCATGGCATTGATTGCTGCCGATGAATTAATACGTTCCATTATCTGCTTGGCAAGTAAGTTTGTTGTTGGTGTTAACCAGCTAGGGCGTTGAGAACCCGTTGGTTCAATCGCATTGCGCCAATCTGGGATATGTTGATTTAAAAATTGATTTAATGGGATTGGTTGCCCAAAATTAACATAACCAAAACCTAACTTTTTCAGTTTAAAGAAGGCTTTAATAGTGATCCATAAACTCTCTTTTTCTTTTTTGGCTCCACGCAATTCATTTGCGTAGGTTGCAACTTCTAAAACATGTTCATAACCAATATAAACCGGCACAATCGTAATAGGTCTGGCATCGCCACGTAACAAGGTCTGTACAGTTATTGTTAACATGCCTGTTTTAGGATCAAGCAATCGCCCTGTGCGAGAACGACCGCCTTCAATAAAATATTCAACAGAATAACCACGAATAAATAATTCAGCTAAATATTCACGAAAAACAGAGGTATAGAGTTTATTTCCTCGAAATGAACGGCGAATAAAAAAAGCACCTAAACGTCGAAAAATGGGGCCAGCTGGCCAGAAATTCAGATTAATACCTGCGGCAATATGTGGGGGAACTAATCCTTGACGATAAAGAACATAGGATAATAATAAATAATCCATATGACTACGATGACAAGGTGCATAAACAATCTCGTATCCGTTTTGTGCTAATTCACGAATTGGATCTGCATTGGTGACTTTTAATCCTTGATAAAGTCTATTCCATGCCCAAGTCAGAATAAAATCGGTCACTCTAAGCATTCGATAAGAAAAATTTGCCGCAATTTCATTTAAAATGGATAAGGCATTTTTTTTAGCTTTATCAAGATTAATGTTTTTACTTTTTGCTTCTTCTTGTATTGCTTCTGAAATACCAGGATTATTCAATAATTTATTAAGCATTTGTTGTCGAACAGGCAGTTTTGGTCCAACCGATGCCGTTCTTTGTTTGGCAAAATGAATTCGAGCAACACGTGATAATTTGTGTGCTAATGTTAAAATATCTTGGTTATTATCAAGTCTAAGTGTATTAAATGAAACGGTACGAGAAAAGCGTGTGTAACAATCACGTCCGGAAACAATTATTTTATATAACTTATACGTTGCACCCACTACTTGTAATGATGGTATTTTTTTGCCTTCTTTATCTGGTCTTCGCCCAAACATTACCGAGACAGGTAACATTTGAACATCCAGATTATGATTGTGTTGATGTGCAGAAATATAGTCTCTTAAAATTTCAATTGCTTTAGTTTGTTGTCGATAAGATGAAAAAATACCTGGTCCTTTATCAATATAGAGATATGACGGTACGATTTTACCATTGATTTCAATACCTGTTAGGGGATCTGGTAAATGATATTGTAAACAGAGAGATCTGACGACCATCAGATCAATTTGAGAGTTATAAGGGAGTACATATAAAATAGGTTTACTTAAATCCAAATTTAGTTCTGTTATTGGATCAGTAGGAATCGGTTTACTTTTAACAAAAAGTTTGACTAAGATTTGGATAAGAGAGAAATAGACTTTAGTCCACCATGAAAACATAAAAAAATAAACCTCAGGCTTTTACATTATTGATATATTTTAATAACTTTAATTATGAGCTTGTTAAGCAAACAGAAGAACCTGTTAAAATTATAAAGCTAAACGTTTTTTTAAAATAAAGAGATTGTTTAAGTATATACTTGTTACTAATTAATTGTTAGCAAATTTGCATGATCTTTAGGCTATGCAATTTACTTAACATAGTTAAGTTTTAATGAAATATAAACTTATTATAAAGGTTGATTAATTTTAACTCTACAAATCTCTTTGGCCCTATTTTCAGAAATAAATTGAATAATATTATGTCCAACTGCATTTTTTATTACTCAGACATCATTATCTGATCTAAATCAATTTTGCCTTATCAATACGACGATTTATTCTATTTTTGATAATGTTTACTTAAAGACAAATTAAATATAACTTTTTAATTAATAATAAACTTAATGTTTTCTTAGATTTTGCTTCGATATAAAACCTCTAAAATATAACGTAACTCTTGCACATCTAATTGACCTGGTGCTGATGCATTTTTTGCTGCACCAAATGTCATTGAAGATCCAAAGATTGTTCCAGCTACGCGGCTCACAACACCAAGACCTGACATAGACATAGTAATAATGGGTTTTTCAGCGTATTTTTCATTCATCTCGGTTGTTGCAGCAAGTAACGTTAAAACATCATCAGTTGTTTGTGGCATGACTGCAATTTTGGAAATATCAGCGCCTAAATCTTGCATTTTTCGTAATCGATAGATGATATCGCTTTTAGGGGGGGTTTTGTCAAAATCGTGGTTGGATGCTACCACAAAAACATTGTGCTGATGGGCAATATGAATAATCTCTTTTACATAGTTATCACCAATAAACACCTCAACATCAATAAGATCGATTAAACCACTATGCGCTATTTGTTTATTTAATTCCATATATGAAGTTAATGGCCAAGGTTTTACACCACCTTCGTTTTCTGTTCTAAAAGTAAACAAAATAGGTTTATTGGGTAAAAGTTCTCGAATTTGTTTCGCTATCTGTTTTACAGCATTGATATTGTCAACTTGAGTAAAGTGATCAACACGCCATTCTAACACATCAAAATCGATTGATTGTAAAAATAGTATTTCTTCGAGTAATTCTGCTTCGGTTTTACCGACAACAGGGACGATAATTTTAGGTGCGCCAGAACCTATCTCAATTCCTTTAATAGTAACGGTTTTCATTTAATATCCTGCTAGTAAAAAATCATGTTAATTGAATCTAATTCAATCAATTTCACCACCAATTATAATGGTGGTATTTAAATCTAAAAAATAGGTTTGATTATCTATTGATCTTTAAATCCCATTTTTTCTTTTATATATTCAATAGGTGCCTCTTCACCAGTCCAAATTTTAATTTGTGCTGCGCCTTGCCATAACATCATGCCAATACCATTGAGTATTTTACAACCTTGTTGCTCTGCTATTTCAAGTAATTTCGTTTTTCGTGGACTATAAATACAATCAGTTACCACAAGATCTGCTCTTAGCATAGTTGGATCGGTTATTAAACTTTGATTTTCTAATGGCTTCATACCTACGCCAGTAGCATTACAAATTACGACGCTTTCTGCAATTTCTTTGCGTAATTGTTTTTTATCATCAAGATCAGTTATATGAACCTTACATTGAGTATCTTTATTTAATTTTTTTGCTATCGCTTTGATTTTTTTGTAACACTCGTCTTTTTGGTTAAATATGGCAATCTCTCTTACACCATCTAGTGCTGCTTGTACAACAATTGCTGTTGCCGCACCTCCCGCTCCCATAATTGTTATTTTTTTACCAATAACATCAACATTCGCCTCTTTAAGCATACGCATATAGCCTATACCATCAGTGTTGTAACCTGTTAGTACGCCGTTATCATTTGAAATGGTGTTACAAGCGCCACTTATTTCAACCGCTGGTGTTAATTTATCTAAATATTGGCATACTAATTGTTTGTTTGGCATCGATACGGCACTTCCACGTAACCCTAATGCCCTTAAACCTTTTATTGCATCCGGTAACTTTTCTTGATCCACTTCGAATGCTAAATATACATAAGGTATATTCAATTTAGAATAGCTTATATTTTGCATTTGTGGCGATAAACTGTGGCGGATTGGGTAGGCCATTAATCCTATTAATAAGTGATGACCGTCGATATTATCTCTCATAGACATTCTCCAAAATAACCTTATCAAAACACAAGGTTTTATAACATAAAGATTTTTCTTCAACTAGTTAAGTTACGCGCGAATATCTATAATATACACCATAGCGCGTTAAATGAGTGATTTTGACAGGGATGGCTCATCATTACAACATTCAATTTAAATCAATATTTAAAGTAATGCTTTTCATAATGTCACAAGATCAATTTCTAAGCTTCTTTTGATACCCGACAATTATGTGTTTGGTAAAGTCATTCCTTTATATTTTTTAGTTTAGTTTAGATTTCTATCATAGAAAAATTGCATATACCACCAATCCTCATTTAGCACTTTTTAGATTTTCAGGCGTGTTTGATTTATGAATAAAATGGATTGAATTGGCTATCATACCTGAATTATTGTGATAGCATTCATTATCGTACTAATATTTAGCCTATCTTTCTTATTAATTAAAATTTAATTCATAGGAAATATAAATTCTCTGTAATTTTTGAATTAGCTTAATCATGATTTGTTATATTATTTCTATAAATATAGGTATTTCTATTAAAAATATTTATTATTTAAAGTAAAAGATATTGTTCACTTGCTAAGTTAAAAAAGGATTTTTTATTAAAATGGGAGTTACATCAAAAAAATAAAAATCAGTAGATTAAAAGCAATAACGATTAAATATCAGACAACTCTTTCAATAATCTTTAATTAAAATTTGTTTAGAAATGTTGCAAATTTATACAAAAATCAATATGTTTTGCGTTAACGTTATTTACAATCTATGTTCTACTCTATCAATTGCACTTTCTATATCTATAGCCTAAAATGTTAAACTTTGCTTCTTAACCCAGAATCTTTTTATGAATACAGTGCTTGATTTGTTCTCGTCTATAAATGCAGTTGTGGTTGCGGTAATTTGTATGTTAATTTTGTCTCTTTGCCGTGTTCATGTGGTAATCAGCTTAATTATTGGTGCGTTTGTAGGCGGATTATTTAGCCATTTATCGTTAAAAGAAACGATCGATGCTTTTAATACTGGTATTAGTAATGGTGCTAATATTGCGCTTTCTTATGCTATGCTTGGCGCTTTTGCTGTAGCGATTTCAAAATCAGGCTTGCCTGAATTATTAGCAGATAAGGCAATAAAACAGCTTACAACCAGTAGTGCTAAAAAGCGTATTAAATGGTTATTAATTATCATTATTGCACTGGTTAGTATTTCATCACAAAACATTATTCCTATACATATCGCTTTTATCCCTCTATTGATTCCACCACTTTTATATGTGATGTCGCGTTTGCAATTAGATAGAAGAATGATTGCTTGTATCATGACTTTTGGTCTTATTACACCTTATATGTTCTTACCTGTTGGTTTCGGTAATATCTTTTTAAATCAAATTTTGTTAAAAAATATTATTTCATCAGGAATGGATGTCAGTCATGTTAATGTCATGCATGCGATGGCCATTCCTGCATTGGGTATGTTTATTGGTTTATTGTGGGCTATTTTTGTAAGTTACCGAAAACCAAGAGAATATAAAATTATTCGTGAAGAAATTAATTTAGATGCACTAAACAATGTGAATAAGCGTTCACTTATTGTTTCATTATTAGCTGTCATTTTATCGTTCGCAATTCAACTTTACACCGGATCAATGATTTTAGGTGCTTTAGTTGGTTTTATTTGCTTTATTGTATCAGGCTCAATTAAGTGGGGTGAAGCAGACGGCGTATTTACTGATGGTATCAAAATGATGGCGATGATTGGTTTTGTAATGATTTCAGCTCAAGGTTTTGCCGAAGTTTTGAAACAGACTCACGAAATTGAACCTTTAGTTATCAATAGTGCTGAGTTATTCGCTGGCAATAAAGTTATTGCTTCATTTATGATGATGCTTGTTGGACTGGTTATCACCTTAGGTATTGGTTCCTCATTTTCAACTGTACCAATTATTGCTGCTATTTATGTACCACTTTGTGTACAACTTGGTTTTTCTCCTATTGCTACTGTTTGTTTAATTGGTGCATCTGGAGCGATTGGTGATGCAGGATCTCCGCCTTCTGATACTATTTTATCAACATCAGCAGGCTTAAATAGTGATGGTCAGCATGATCATATCCGCGATAGTGTTATTCCAACATTTACTCATTTTAATATTCCATTATTTATTGCTGGCTGGGTTGGATCATTAATTTTATAAACATTTAGATAGATGAGTTAAGGTCATTATTGGTTATGAATAAAAAGTCACATTCAAATATTCGAGCTATTTGTGCGCAAGCGATTTTCAATGTGCTTGAAGAGGGGCAATCGCTTAGTACGGCCTTAACGTTATTTACCCATAAAATAGCGGAAAAAGATCGCGCTCTAGTACAAGAAATCTGTTTTGGTGTGATGCGTGTTTTGCCTGAACTTAATTTTTATATTCATACTTTGATGAATAAAATTCTTACTGGAAAAAATCGAGTTTTACACTATTTATTGTTAGTGGGCATTTACCAAATTTTATATACCCGAATCCCTGAACATGCCGCAGTAGGCGAAACAGTGAATGCCGTAAATGATTTAAACAAATCATCGCTCAAAGGATTAGTAAATGGCGTATTGCGTGAATTTTTACGCCAACAGCAATCATTACAACAAAAATTTGTACAGGATGATAAACAGCAGACAACTCAAACCTTGCATCCAAGTTGGTTACTTAATCGTCTAAAACAAGCTTATCCACAGCAATGGACAAATATTGTCAATGCGAATAACCAAAAACCGCCAATGTGGTTACGAGTTAATCTTAATCACTATTCTGTTAGTGAGTATCAACAATTGTTAGCTGAACAGCAAATTGAATCAGAGACTTTTGCTGATTTACCTTGTGCTATTAGGTTATTGTCTCCTGTAAATGTAGCGAAGTTACCTTATTTTGCAGAAGGAGCAGTTACAGTACAGGATTTATCTGCTCAATATGCTGCATATTTGTTAGCACCCAAAAATGGTGAGCAAATTTTGGATATGTGTGCCGCACCAGGTGGTAAAACAACCCATATTTTAGAAATTGCACCAAAAGCAAATTTATTAGCAGTAGATGTTGATGCGTGTCGTGCTAAACGTATTGAAGAAAATCTGGCACGCTTAAAACAAGTAGCAGAAGTGAAAGTGGGGGATGGGTTGACACCTGAGAAATGGTGCAAAGGCAGACAATTTGACCGTATTTTGCTTGATTCACCATGCTCGGCAACAGGAGTGATTCGTCGCCATCCTGATATCAAGTGGTTACGTCGCGATAGCGATATTACACAATTAACTGAATTACAACACGAAATTATAACTCAAATTTGGCCATATCTTAAAGTAAATGGCATTTTAGTTTATGCTACCTGTTCAATCCTACCTGATGAAAATAAATTACAAATTGAGCGTTTTTTGCAAGAAAACAGCAATGCCCAACTTGTGGGTGACATGAAACAATTTTTACCGACTGCACAAGGTGGTGATGGTTTTTTCTATTCTGTTTTAAAAAAAAGAGTTAGTGCATTTTAAAAATGTCATGCTCTATTAAAAAATAATTAATGCATTACCGTTGTGCTACTTGCTGTAATTTTAATTAATTTAGCTAGTTGCTTACTATGTTATAATACTTTTGCTTTTATCGTCGTTTTACTCTTCAATAACAGGTGTCATATCTTATAAAAGTACAGGATAGATATTACATTGGTATGTATCATGCTGAAATCTTAATGGATTCGAATAAGTTATTCATTAATTCAGGGTGATATTTATAAAATTTTGCTCTATTTGTCCTAAAGTTAACCTTTGTAATCATTTTTAATCTTTTAATTTATGCCTTTGTAAGCCATAAGCAAATTGATAGGTTAATACCTCATCAAACCATATTTCAAGTATTGCTGGCATGTGAAACCAATACACAAGGTATTTTAGCACGATTAGATCATGCTAAGTAAAGCGACTTGTTCTTCTTATACATTGATTTTGTAATCTGGATAAAATTGGTGAATATTACGAATTTTCAAATTAATAATCATCTTTTGCAGTAATATTTTGATGGTTTTGTTCGCTATAAAATGGATGTTTGAATATAAAATTACATATTTTGTAAAAAATATTTAGGAGTCTATACCGTTTTAAATATTTTGTGTTCAAATATTTGAATTTAAAAGTTGAATATTAGATAAGCTAAATTCCAATTTGGACAATCTTTTGTAGATATGCTAAATTCTGATTTCGTTTTACGTTATAATGATTTTCTGATATGGCTTACACACTCACCTATAATGATTTACCTGAAAATATTCAAGATTGGCAAGGATTACCGCTTTCTTTAAATGGTTGTGAGGTTGTTCCACTTGATTACAATGCAGGTAAAACCGGTTGGATTATTTATGGAAAGAAATTGAATAAAACAATATTATCAACATTCCAAAATAAACTGGCTATGCCAATGGTGATTGTGTCATCGTGGACAATCAAAACCTATCAAATTGTTCGTATCGCTGGGGTAATGCCTAAAAAAGCTAAATCCATCTCACTGACTTTAGGTATTGATGTTGCACCAATTGATAATCTACCAACGTTGCATTCTCCTGGTCTACTTATCATGGATATGGATTCAACTGCAATTGGCATTGAATGTATTGATGAATTGGCTAAATTGCATGGGGTTGGCGAGCAAGTTGCTGCCGTTACTGAACAAGCTATGCGCGGAGAACTAGATTTTTCAACTAGTTTACGTAAAAGAGTTGCGACATTAAAAGGTGCATCTCAAAACATCTTACAAGAAGTGAAAGACAGGCTACCACTTACGCCAGGACTAACTTATTTAGTTCGTGAGTTGTACAAAAAAAATTGGCATGTTGCTATTGCCTCTGGGGGATTTACCTATTTTGCTGATCATCTTAAACAAAAATTAAAGTTAGTTGATGCTTATGCTAATCAATTAGAAATCAAAAATGACAAACTAACTGGTAAAGTGATTGGTGATATTGTGGATGCTAAGTACAAGGCAAGAACATTGCAGCAATTAGCAGCTTCGCTTGATATTCCAATTGAACAAACTGTTGCAATTGGTGATGGAGCAAATGATTTAATGATGATTCGGATTGCTGGACTTGGCGTAGCTTATCATGGTAAACCCAAAGTTGTTGAAAAGGCGAGAATTAGTATTAATTATGCAGATTTAACTGGTTTATGGTGTATTTTATCAACCAGTTTATTAAGTGAAGGTTAGGAGAATAACTTGGCAAAAACCGTTAAACGTGCTTATGTGTGTAATGATTGTGGTGCAGATTATCCGCGCTGGCAAGGTCAGTGTAGTGCTTGCCATGCTTGGAATACGATTACTGAAGTTAGGTTAGCAAGCACCTCATCACGTAATGACAGATTAACGGGTTACGCTGGTGGAACAGGTCAAGCCAAGATTCAAAAATTATCGGAAATTAGTTTAGAAGCCTTACCAAGATTTTCAACTGGATTTTTTGAATTCGATCGTGTGTTAGGTGGCGGAGTTGTGCCTGGCAGTGCCATATTAATTGGCGGTAATCCAGGGGCTGGAAAAAGTACTTTATTGTTACAAACGATGAGTAAATTATCTGTACAAATGAATACATTGTATGTAACAGGTGAAGAATCACTGCAACAAGTTGCTATGCGGGCTCATAGATTAGGTTTACCAACCGATAATATTAATATGTTATCTGAAACCAGCATTGAACAAATTTGTCTACAGGCTGAACAATCACAACCTAAACTTATGGTAATTGACTCAATTCAAGTGATGCACCTTGCCGATATTCAATCTTCACCTGGAAGCGTGGCACAAGTGCGGGAAACTGCAGCTTATTTAACACGCTTTGCCAAAACAAAAGGGATTGCCATTATTATGGTTGGACATGTCACTAAAGATGGTTCGCTGGCAGGTCCAAAAGTCCTTGAGCACTGTATTGACTGTTCCATTTTATTAGATGGGGATGCCGATTCTCGTTTTAGAACGCTACGCAGTCATAAAAACCGTTTTGGTGCAGTAAATGAACTTGGTGTATTTGCCATGACAGAACAAGGTTTAAAAGAGGTCAGTAATCCATCTGCGATATTCTTAAGTCGCGGTGATGAGATGTTGCCCGGCAGTTCGGTCATGGTACTTTGGGAAGGAACGCGTCCACTATTGGTTGAGATTCAGGCTTTAGTTGATCACTCTATATATGGTAACCCTAGACGCGTTACCGTAGGTCTTGATCAAAATAGATTGGCGTTATTGTTAGCTGTTTTGCACCGTCATGGTGGATTACAAATGGCCGATCAAGATATTTTTGTTAATGTTGTTGGTGGCGTAAAAGTTACTGAAACTAGTGCTGATTTGGCATTGATAGCTGCATTAGTATCAAGTTTTCGTAATCGTCCTTTACCGCAAGACGTTGTGATATTGGGCGAAATTGGTCTAGGTGGTGAAATTCGTCCGGTACCAAGTGGGCAAGAGAGAATTTTTGAAGCAGCTAAACATGGTTTTAAAAAAGCGATTGTACCTTTTGCAAATATGCCTAAAAAGAAACCCGACAATATGCAGATTTTTGCAGTGAAGAAAGTATCAGAAGCTTTAGATATTTTGAGTGATTTTTAACAATATGTTTAATAAAGATTATTCCGTCGATATTGTTTTCGGCGGAATATTATAATAGTTGGGTTTTGGCTTTCTGTTAATAACAAATCTCATAACAGGGTTGGTAAGCGGTTCCTCCTGGTAGTTTCATGCGGTCTTGTTTTATAAAACTTCTTAATAAATTATCAAGCTGTTTCATAATTTCAGGATCACCTTGTAATTTATATCGCCCATGTTCGGCAATTTGTTTCATACCAAATTCTTTGACATTGCCGGCAACAATACCCGAGAATGCTCTACGTAAATCTGCCGCCAGTAATTCAACAGGTTGGTTTTTATGCAGATTTAATGCAGCCATATTTTTGTGCAGTGGTTCAAAAGGATGTTGTAGGGATTCATCAATTTTTAATAGCCAGTTAAACCCATAAGCATCCCCCGTTTTTAAGCGCGAAGATTTTACGTGTTTTACTCCATCTTTCATAATACGAGCAACTTGTTCAGGTGAGTCAATCACAATTTGATAAAGCTTGGTTGCTTCTTCGCCTAATGTATTACGTACAAAATCATCAATGGCTGCAAAATAACCTTCACACTCTTTAGGACCAGTTAAAATTAGTGGTAGAGTCTGGTTTTTATTAGCAGGATTCAACATGATACCCAGAATATAAAGTAATTCTTCGGCTGTTCCAGGTCCGCCTGGGAATATAATAATACCGTGTGCCATTCTTACAAACGCTTCAAGACGTTTTTCAATATCCGGCATAATAATCAGTTCATTTACTAATGCATTTGGGGGTTCGGCAGCAATAATTGATGGTTCGGTCATGCCAATAAACCGGCTATCTTTATAACGTTGTTGTGCATGACCTACCGCGGCGCCTTTCATTGGTGCTTCCATTATGCCAGGGCCACAACCAGTACAAATGTTAAGCTCACGCAATCCTAGTTGTAAACCAACTTGACGAGCATAATAATATTCGCTTTCATTAATTGAGTGTCCACCCCAACAAACAATGAGATTGGGTTCTTCACCAACATGCAGTGCGTTAGCATTACGTAAAATTGAAAAAACAAGGTTGGTGATGTAGTAAGAGCGTTCTTTTTCAAGTTTATCATTAGGAACTAAATGTTTTATTGCAATTATTTGGCTATTTAAAAAAAGAATATCACGTAAAACGGCAAATAGATTAGCTTGAATTGAACGAATAATTCTTTTATCAACAAATGCACTTTCAGGTGCATTAATAAGCTCTAGTTTAACTCCCCTTTCTTTACTAATAACATTAATTTCGAAAGATTGGAATCTATCTAACAGATCTTTAGTATTATCGGTTTTACTGCCGGCATTGAGTGTTGCTAAAGAACAATTTCTAAATAACTGATAAAGATCACTATTAGCTGATTTTTTTAAAATATCAACTTCAGCTTGAGCAAGTAAGTCCATTGATCCTAATGGGCTAATATGGGTAATCATTACAACCTCCATTTGACGGTTTTATCGGCAAAAAATTATTATATATTCAAATAGAATAAAAAATAAGTAAAGCTGATAATAACTTAATTTATAAATAAGTTGATTTATAGAATATGAAAAATTTAACTGATCTTTTCTAATCAACTATTTTTCAATAGGATATTCAACAAGGATTTGAATGTAATTGTAGTATAAAATTAGATCAATTTTAATCATTGATAACAGTGATTGATTAACTCACTATGAAGATATAGAAAATGAATTTAGTTTATTAATGACTATGTAAACGAATAATCCAATACTGATATAAAAGAAGATATTTAATTAAAAAAAATTTAATTCATAAACAAAAAGATATTCTGTAGGTTCATTTCTTTCGAACTGCACCTATTATTCCTTGCTACATTAACGCTATCTATGCAGGGAACAGTAATAATAACGTCAAGTCTAAAATAAAAAATAAATCAATTTTTGTTATGTTGATATGAAATAGTTGCTTATAGTCAATAAATTAAGACTGTGCTAGACTTAACTAAACTCTGAAGCTATTTTTCCTAAGTGATAATGTTATTCATATGGTCAATTAGCCGCGGTATAGTGCAGAAATGGCTATGCTTCCCGATTTGGATAAGGTGTTTAAATTCTATATGCAATTAGTTGATAACTATCAACGGCGATTTCAATATTTGCGTTTATCGATTACTGAGCTGTGTAATTTTCAGTGCCAGTATTGTTTACCAAATGGTTATCGACCTAATAAAAATCATACGTTTCTTTCACTGAATGAAATTGATAATATTGTATCTGCCTTCAATGAACTTGGCGTAAATAAAATTCGTTTAACCGGCGGAGAACCAACATTACGACGCGATTTTGTTGATATTTTGGCAATGATTTCTTCTTATTCCAGTATTAAGGAACTGGCAATCACTACCAATGGATCGCGTTTATTAAAAAATATTTCACATTGGCAACAAGCTGGGCTAAATGCAATTAACATCAGTATTGATAGCCTATCTCCACACTTATTCAAATTAATCACGGGCCAAGATAAATTGAAAGAACTAGTGCAATGTGTTGAAAAATCATTGGAAGTTGGTATAAAAAAGGTCAAAATTAATACTGTTTTGATGAAAAATATGAATGACAATCTCGATGATTATCTATTATGGATTAAACATCGTCCAATAGAATTACGTTTTATTGAGTTGATGGAAATCGGTGATAGTAATGAGGTGTTTGAACGATATCATACCGCTGGTACAATGATTGAATCACAGCTCATTGTTCAAGGATGGCAGTTACAACCAAAGATTCCATTGTCAGGACCAGCCAAAGTATATGTACATAACGATTATCAAGGTAAAATTGGGCTAATTATGCCATATTCCAAAGATTTTTGTAAAAGCTGTAATCGATTGCGTGTGTCATCCGTTGGTAAATTACATTATTGCTTGTTTGGTAATGCAGCCGTTGATTTACGTGATTTGTTGGTAAGCCCAGATCAAAAAACACAATTACAAACCAAAATCCTTACTTCATTAATGATTAAACCAGAAAAACATTTGCTACATGATCATAATGTTGGTATCACACCGAATTTATCCTATATTGGTGGATAACTGGCATTATGTTTTGGGATATTTGTGAGCTGCCAGTGTTGAATCGCCCAATCTAAAAGTTGCTGTTGAGATGCATCTTGCCAATCTTTTGGCACTTTTTGTCCTAAAAATTGTAAAGCTTGAACAGTTAATGCCTTAAGGTTGTTTAAATCAATAGGGCTGGCATGATTTTGTTTAGAAAGCTTGTTACCATTTTTATCTAAGGCCAAAGGTAAATGACAATATGTCGGAACATTGAAACCTAATAGTTGATACAGTGAAATGTGTTTTGTTGTAACAGGTAGAAGATCGGCACCGCGTACTATCTCTGTAATGCCTTGCTCATGATCATCAAGTACGACCACTAGATTATAAGCAAATAACCCCTTTTTGCGATGAATAATAAAATCTTCTAAGGCATCTGCTTGTTGGACAGTTTGTTTCCCTCGTATTTTATCAGTAAAGGCTAAAACTGGATGATTTTGTTTAATACGAATCGCCATATGTTCGCTATTAATAACAGACAACGGTCGATCACGGCAAAATCCATCATAAATTTTATTTGCTAAACTGTGAATTCGTTGTCTTGTGCAATCACAGTAATATGCTTGTTGTTTATTAAGTAGCGATTGCAGAACAGTTTTATAACGTTTACAACAGTTTGATTGATATAAAATTTCATCATCCCAATATAAATTGAGCGCTTCGAGAGTTTTTAAAATGAGAGTTGATGCCCCTTTAACCTCCCTAGGTGGGTCGATATCTTCAATGCGAACAAGCCATTTACCACGACAGTATTTGGCTTGTAAGTAGCTGCCTAAAGCGGTCACCAACGAACCAAAGTGTAATGGTCCTGAAGGTGAGGGTGCAAAACGACCAATATATTGCATGGGCGTATTAAGTAAACTCGTTGATTAAATGGAATTATATACCCATTTGTTTTTCTCGAAGTTCAGCTAAGGTTTTACAATCAATGCATAAATCAGCCGTTGGTCGCGCTTCTAAACGACGAATACCAATTTCAACGCCACAAGATTCACAATAACCAAAATCATCTATTTCGATTTTCTTCAATGTTTTTTCAATTTTCTTAATGAGTCGACGTTCTCTATCACGGGCGCGTAACTCAAGACTGAATTCCTCTTCTTGAGTTGCTCTATCAGCCGGATCTGGAAAATTTGCAGCTTCATCTTGCATGTGAGAAACAGTTTTACCCATTTCACCTTGTAATTGTGAAAGCCATGCTTCTAAGATAAGTTTAAAATGTTTCAATTGGTTAGGATTCATATACTCCTCACCTTTTGCCTCTTTATAAGGCTCAAGTCCTGCAATTGAAAGCAGGCTAAGAGAAGAGGTATTTACTTTTTGTTCCTTTTTCAAAACAATCCCCTTATGTACAGATTATTTGCAGGCGGTAAACTATAGCAATAATTTAGCCTTTGGCAAATTTTTTTTAATTTTTTTTTGCGTTAAGTAAGAGAAAAATAAAACAACTCCATGTTATTAAACAAAATAATTAATTATTCCACTTTATTAAGCCATTGAGTGGACATTTAACCACTAACTCATGCAGTTTATCGTTGTCAGGTAAAATTAAATCCGGCGCGATATCAAACAGTGGATAAAGAACAAATTCTCTACTTTTCATATGATAATGAGGAATCGTTAATCGCTCACTATCAATAATTAAATTATCATACAGTAGAATATCCAAATCCAAGGTTCTTGCTCCCCAGCGATTGTCTTTGCGAATACGCCCTTGGGATTTCTCAATTGCTTGCAGTTCATCGAGCAAAGCTATTGGTGACAAATCTGTGGACATTTTAATCACAGCATTTAGATAATCATTTTGGTCTTTAGGGCCTAACGGTTTACTACGGTAAAATGGTGAAATAGCTAAAATATGAGTAGCAGATAACTGTTTTAATGCGGTAATAGCTCGATTGGCTTGTGCAAATGGATCGTCCAAATTGCTACCTAATGCGATATAACAAATTGACATAATGGATTTAATTTTTTGTCGTGTTAAAAGTAAATGTTGCTCACATTATTTTAGCATATAAATTAAAAGTAAAAAAATGGATATTCAAAGTCTAAGGGTTATGACTAAAAGTTATTAAATTATAACCAGACAATCTTTAACTTATAATTTTTTATACGTTATGGTAACCAGGTTCAGTTTGTTATGTAACGATTTTTTTGAGATGAAAAATGAATTTAGGCCAACAATTAAGTTTTTTAATAGCAAATACTCCCATAATTAACGATCCTAGGACAATTGAATGCGCAATCAATGGTGTGGTTGATTATTTTGCTAGTAGTTTACAAGCTCGTCATGAAGTCGATATCCATCGATTGCTTAATTGGATTGATGATGAAGGGGGTAAAGCCAAAGCTTGGTTGCTAGGACAAAAAAAATTAGCGACAGCCCGTCAAGCGGCATTATTTAATGGTTTTCAAGCGCATTGTTTAGATTATGATGATGTCCATTCTGATATCCGTGGACATCCTTCCGCCGTTATTTTATCAGCACTATTTGCTAGTATACAATTAGATGAGATTCAATCTCCTATTGATGGTAAGCGTTTTTTGACCGCTTATGTTATTGGTATTGAAGTTATGGCGAGACTAGGTAAAAGCGTTAATCCAAAGCATTATGAAAAAGGATGGCATGCAACTCTCACCTTAGGTGGTATCGCTGCCACAGCTGCTATTTGTTACCTTTATAATGAACCTTTTTTGCGGCAAGCTTTGACATTGTCGGCGACTCAAGCATCAGGTATCCGTCTAGTGATGGGTACCCCCATTAAGTTTTTGCATGCAGGGTTAGCCGCTCAGCATGCGATACAATCTGTTCAATGGTTACGCAGTGGAATCACTGCAGAGAAGGACTTTTTAGACGAAAAACTAGGATTTTTAGCTGTTTATGGGCAGGGTAATGATAATTTTGATTTAAGTCAGTGGGGAATCGTTTGGAGAATAGAACACCCTGGGCTATGGTTTAAAACCTATTGTTTTTGTTCTGCCGCAGCTTATATTGCTGATGCTGGTCAGTTACTTTATCAACACCTACAATTTAATGTTCACCATATTAGCCATATTACCCTATTTTTTTCACCAGTAAACAGTGATGCCGCATTAATCTATAATAATCCTGTAATAGCTGAGCAGGGGCGGTTTTCAGCTGAATATATTTTAGCGTTAACTCTATTAGGTATCCCGCTTAATTTTGAGCAATTTAGATCCAATCCTATTCCAGGACAGATTCGAATACTGATGCAAAAAATGCAGCGTAGTTATCAAATCAACCTTGCCCCCCATGCTGACGCCTATAACGGTCGATATGTTGTAATTGAAATTGAGCTAGATACAGGAGAAAAAATTAGTCAACGTATTGATGTTCCAAAAGGATCACCTAGAAATCCTTATAGCCAAATGGAGATGTTATTAAAACTAACAGATGCAATCAAAGACCAACAAAAAGCAAAAAGTTTATTAGCTGATATCAAAAATTTAGCCTCAGGTTTAACGATTAACCAATTTATAGCACAGTATGTTTTAACATTGTAAAATGAAAATGCTAAAGTAAGTTTTATTGACTTATCTTGATTAAATTTCAAAATCAATTTTATCAGTAATTTGGCATAAAAAGCGTTGAGTCAGTTCATTTTGTGGATTATCGATAATTGATTTTGCTGGACCTTCTTCAACAATTACACCATTTGCCATAAAGATGATGCGATCGGCAACATATTTAGCAAACTCCATTTCGTGCGTGACAATGATCATCGTAATATGTTCTTTAGCTAACTGTAACATCACTTGCAGAACCTCGTGGACTCGTTCAGGGTCGAGTGCCGATGTAGGTTCATCAAATAATAGTACTTTGGGTCTTACTGCCAATGCTCTAGCAATAGCGACTCGTTGTTGTTGACCGCCCGATAAGGTGATTGGATATTGATTCGCATAAGGCAACATACCCACTCGCTTAAGTAAAGATAGCCCATGTTGTTTGGCGTTATCTTTATCGATTTTTTGCCCAATGATTAATGGATAAGTAATATTTTCTAATGCGGTTTTATTTTTAAATAAATTATAGTGTTGAAAAACCATGGACGATTGTTTGCGCAAGCTTATCTCTTCTTTATTGCGATAATGTTTACTATTTAGCGCAACCTCACCTATTTTGATTGTCCCCGTATTCGGTTTTTCCAGTAAATTCAAACAACGCAACAAGGTCGATTTACCTGAACCCGAAGGACCAATAATGGCTACTACTTCACCTTGTTTAATATTTAAATTAATATCTTTTAAAACCTCATTATCGGCAAAGCGTTTAGATAAATGTGAAACAGAAATCATTACCTTTCTCCTTAACGATGATAGGGTTTACTGAGCTTGCTCTCAATCTTTTTTTGTATCCAAGAATAGACAACAACAGTAAACCAATAAACAATACCGACAGCTAAGTAAGTTTCAAAATAAAGGAAAGAATTAGCCGTTAACATTTTTCCTGCTGCTAATAATTCTTGTACGCCAACAAAAAAAGCCACCGATGAGTCTTTAAGTAATGAAATAAACATATTGCCTGTATTGGGTAGGGCATTAACCAGTGCTTGTGGCAGTATAATGCCACGGTAAACTTGAAAGTTACTAAGACCTGAGGTTAAACCAGCTTCTTTTTGTCCTTGATCAACTGATGCCAAGCCCGCACGAAATATTTCGGCTAAATAAGCTGAATATTTTAAACTAAAGCAAATAATTGCTGCTGTCGTTGCACCAATCTGCTTTAATATCGGAAAAATTTGTGGTAAACCATAGTAAATAATAAACAATAATACAACAGAAGGAATACCACGAAATAATGAAATAAATAGCGCAAAGATAGCATCAATCATGATCATTTTATGATTACGTAATAATGCAATTGCTAACCCAAAAACAATGGCAAATATGATCGATACGATAGCAATAAAGAGTGTGACTGGCAGATAAGGTAAAATCTGTGGGAACACACTAAAAAAATAAGTTACATTAAAATTCATGAGGTAATATCTTCACCAAAATATTTAATTGCAATGTTTTGCAATGTGCCATTAGCACGCAGTTTTTCTATAGCCTGATTAAATTTTTCACGTAGTGCTTGGCCTTTTTCATTTTTACTAAATGGAAACGCTACCTGTTCAATAGTGATGGGCTTACCGACTAATTTAAACGGTAAGTTTTTGCGTTTGATTTCGGCAAGTAATATAGGTTTTGAATTGATATATCCATCAACACGCTGATATTCAGTATCATACATAGCACCATCTCGTGTTTCATAGGTTTTTATTATAATGTCATTTTTAGGGAAAGCGTGTTTTAGATTATTGATATGATTAGAGCCAAGCACTCCGGCAATAATTTTACCTTTAAAATCATATAGTTGATTTATATTTTTATTGTTTTTATGAGTAACGATTTGACTGCCATAAAAGCTGTAAATAGAGGAAAAATCATATTTAGCTTCACGCTCTGGGGTAATTGCAACGGCATTGGCAATGGTATCTAAACGCCCTGAATCAAATTGTCCCATTAAACCGCCAAATTCTGCAATAATCCACTCAATTTTATAACCGAGCTCTTTTGCGATAGCTTCAGTGACCTCAACATCAAATCCTACTAATTTATCATTTTGTTTATAACCATTGGGATAACTTTGCCCAGTGGAACCTACTTTTAGAACATTTTGTTCAGTTGTTGGCTTGCTCGATTGATTATCGCAACTGACTAACGCTAAACAAGTGAATATTGCAGTAGATAATAATGTTATCATTTTATTCATTTTTTATAATTCCTATTTTTCCATTCGGTATAGCTATGTTGATTAAAGATTTTTTCGAAATAAATAGTCGTATGATCCACCGTTAAATCAGCTTGACCAATTGGACGAAAGCCTTTTTTAATATACATTTGTACCAACCAAGGGTGATTTTGTGCTGTACCTAAAGTGACCGCGGGTAGTTTTAATTGATTAATTAGGATTTGTTGTTCTACCCAATCCCATAATTGGTTGCCATAACCTTTCCCTTTATATTTGGGATCGGTAGCAAACCAACCTAGATGCGGTAATCCATAAGGTCCTGGGTTATTTCCCCATGGGAAGCGGATACTTAAGGTTGAAACTAGTTCACCTCCTTTTTCAGACAGATAAACTGCATTGCATTCCATATGATGGGTAATTTGCTCATAATTCACTGAGGCCGCGGCAAAATGAATCCCTAAATTGGTTGCCATTTGATACGCATTGTGTAATAAAGTCTGATATGCGGAAATATCAGACTGATTAATCAAGCGGAAGTTCATACTAGTACTCCACTTTGCTCAGCATAATTGATAACTTGCTGCACTTTTTCTGGTGCCGTGCCCAGATAATTAATTGGTTCAAGCCAGCTATCAAGTTCTGCTAAAGTAAACTCTTTATTCAGTAATGGATCATCTAACAACACCTCTTTGAACGCTCTATTTTGTTCAAAGGCTTGCATAGCACAGTTATACACCAGATGATGGGCAGTTTGTTTTCCTAAACGCTTACCAATTTCAAACATGACTTTTTCGGATAACAAAAGCCCATTTTGCATTAACAAATTTGCTAACATGCGATCGCTATTCACTTTCAAACCTTTAAAAATAGTGAATGCGCTTTGCAATTGAGCAGAGATATATAAATTGATTTCGGGTAAGGCAATCCATTCTGCCCGCCAACTCATGGCATCACGCTCATGTTCAACTTTCATCGATTCGTGGATTAACGCCACACTTTTTAATAGAGGGGCGGTTAAGCTCGCTAAACCTTCTAAGGCTGCTGGATTACGTTTATGAGGCATAGTTGTTGAACCAATTTTACCTTCTGAAAACGGTTCTTCGACTTCGTTTATTTCAGTACGCATTAAGTTATAAAACTCATTGCCAATTTTGCCTAGTGTACCACTAATTAAGGCAATGACTGAGGCATATTCCGAAAAACGGTCGCGGGCTGATTGCCAACCGATATTTGGGGTATTAAGACCAAGACTCGATAATGCACGAGCTTCAATTAGAGGACCTAATTTCCCTATTGATGCATAAGTGCAAACAGCGCCGCTGATGTTTCCAACTAACACTCGTTGTTTTATTTCAGTTAAACGTTGTAAATGACGTACAAACTCATCCAACCAAACCGCTAATTTAAAGCCAAAAGTGGTCGGTAGCGCTTGCATACCGTGAGTGCGCCCAACCATAGGAAGATATTGATATTGCTTAGCTAATCGTTTAAGTTCAATGGCAATAAGTTTCGTGTCACGTTCAACAATGGCAAAAGATTGCTTTAATTGTAAGACAGTTGCCGTATCAACGATATCTTGAGTGGTTGCTCCATAATGAATAAATTGGCCCGCTTCGCCCACCTGTTTTTGTAGTGCGTTAATGGTTGACATTAATGAGTGTTTAGCTTTTGCTGCTTCGTTTGCAATTTGCTGTAAAGATAATTTTGATGCATCTGCTTTTTTTATAATCTCACTAGCTACATCAGCGGGGATCACGCCTAATTGACCTTCGGCTTTTGCTAAGGCGACTTCTACATCGACTTGCTTTTCTAAACGATTTTGCTCTGACCAAATCGCCCGCATTTCACTGGTGCTAAAATTATTTCCCAAAATTAAAAAATCTAAAACGTGTGATGCCACCAAATTGCCCCCAATTATTTTCTATATTCTACTGTTCAATTATTAATAATTAATGGATTAGCGTCTAATAATCAGTTTGTATATTGATATAACTAAAAGGAATAAAAATAGAGAATGAAAGATACAGTGGTTTATTCAAAATCACTTAGAGATAAAATTGTTTTTATTTTGATGGATTACTGCAATTTTAGTGGATTAGAATTTTTATTATTTCTCGCAATGACTAAGGAAATTGTATCATTTCCTTAGTTTGCCTATGATATTTTAAATTTTTATTCAAGGAATTAATAGGTTTTAGAGTACTTCAACAATTGATTCACAAAGTCTGGACATATTATCAATAGTCATTCCTGCAATATTGATCCTTCCTGAATTAACAATATAAATGCCATAATCATTACGTAACTTTATAACTTGCTCTTCACTTAAGCCACTAAATGAGAACATTCCATTTTGCTTAGCTATAAAGCTAAAGTCTTGATTTGCACCTTTATCTTGTAACGTTTTAACAAATAATTGTCGCATACGATGAATACGTTGACGCATGTTGGTTAATTCATCAATCCACTCTTCTTTTAACTCGTCATTGTTTAAAATATAAGAGACAATTTTAGCTCCATGAGCTGGAGGATTTGAATAATTCGCACGGATAATAGTTTTAACTTGACTAAAAGCACGCTCAGCAATTTCGGCATTCGCAGCGATTAATGTAAATGCTCCCACGCGCTCATTATATAGTCCAAAGTTTTTTGAATAAGAACTCGCAATAAGCAATTCTGGTTGATGATTAGCAAATAATCTCAATCCATACACATCTTCTTCAACACCTTCTCCAAAACCTTGGTAAGCTAAATCAAATAGAGGTAACCAGCCATTTTTTAGTGCTAGATCTGAAATTGCTTGCCATTGTTCTGGTGTAGGATCGATACCCGTAGGGTTATGACAACAACCATGGAATAGTACTGCTTCACTGGTAGTGACTTGACTTAAACTACTCATCATGGCATCAAAATCAAGACTATGTGTCTGAGGATTGTAATAGTCGTATTCCCTTACTTCAAGACCAGCTGTTTGAAATACACTCCGGTGATTAGGCCAAGATGGATTACTTATCCAAATGCGTTTTACTTTAGTACGGCGAGATAGAAAATCAGCCATTATACGTAGGGCACCAGTTCCTCCTGGCGCTTGGGCTGTTCTTGCACGTTCATTTTTATGACCAAAAAGTAACGTTTGTGTCGCTTCGTTAAATGGACTCGCGCCAACAATTGGTAAATAACTTTTAGTAGTTTCGTCAGTTAATAATGAATGCTCCGCCTTCTTTACACTTTCTAAAATAGGTGTTCTGGTGGTTTCGTCCTTGTAAACACCAACACTTAAATTAATCTTATTGGTGCGTTCATCTTTATTATAAAGATCTGCTAGCCCTAAAATGGGATCGGCTGACGCTGCTGTTAAATATTCAAACATAATTCACCTATCTAATCTAATGACTTTTAAAGCATTATATACACATTCGTTTATAAGTTACAATTTCGAAAATATTTACTTTTACGGATCAATATCATTACTGACTTATTGCTCGAGTTATCGATTAATAATTGTTATTTAATTAATAACAATGAGTTTATTTAAAAAAGTAGTTAAATTTTGGCTTAGTGTAATTAACTCTCCAGTAATCAAATCTTCTTTTACAACCTCTCCGGTTAAATTGTTTAAGGAAATTATTTCAGTATCTTCATCTGTCGCAGCTATAAAAATGGTTGGAACGCGTTTTAATTTTTTTTGTTGAGATAAATGGGCTATTAAATTTCTTTCTAAGTTTGAAAAATCATCATCATTCCAAGTTTGAATTAAAGTTAAGTTTGTGTCAGCTAATTTAGCTGCCATATTGCCAGCATATTGTGTGCCATAAAAAATGTGTGAACAGGGATGTAAGGTGATACCTACAACTTCTTCAACAATGGAGAGATCTCTTGGTGGTTGTAAGATAAATGGTCGCCAAAATACAGTGAGTTGTTGAGTTTTTAAAATACAAGGTGAGGGTATGGAATGCAATTCTTCACTTTGTGGTGCGTAATCAAACTGATTCAACCAACGAGTAGTAAATTCAATGAGTGTTTTTTTATCCGATAAGTCCATAAATCGTTCTTGTCTCTTGTTAATTGTTTTTATTCGTAATTATTATACTGATTAAGAACAACGTTGCACGATGTAATTTGTTGCTTATTTTTAATTAAGTGAAATGAGCTTTAAGACGAAAAATTGTAAAAAAAGTTTCAGGTTTACATGATGTTTCCGTATAAAGTACTCATACTAAAAAGTAAGATTTTCTTTTTTGGTTGAACAAGATTTATAAGAAATACAAAATATTGATAACTATTTATAAAATAGCAATTTTAATTTACTTGCTATCCTTTGCTGAAACGTTAAAATAAGAAAGGATTTTTTTATCCTTGTAATGCAGCAATGGCGTTAGACATTACAACTTTTTTAAAAGTAAAATAGCGTAAGTAGGATTATTATAATTAAATAATATGTTTATTTTGAACAATCAGATAACGATTTAATTTGGTAGCCAAAGTCAAAAAAAACTTTAGTTTATAAGTTAACCATAGAAATAATATCGAAGAGTTATATATTTAGGGATGGTTCACAAAGTGTATGAAACTTTTGAACATTAATAATACCTAAATTTTAAAAAGATATTGTATGAATAATATCGGTTTCACATAAAATAATAACAAAAATAGCACAAATAAAATAATGAATACCATATTTGAATATTTAGTTAACAACCATTATTTATCATTGTTAAATAAACGCTTATTATTAATAATAATATTCTACCTATAATTAATTAAGATTAATAAAGAGTGTAGAATAATGAAAAGAATGCTAATCAACGCAACCCAGCAAGAGGAGTTGCGCGTTGCGCTCGTTGATGGACAACGCTTGTATGATTTAGATATTGAAAGTCTTGGGCATGAGCAAAAAAAGGCTAATATTTATAAAGGCAAAATCACTAAAATAAATCCAAGTTTAGAAGCTGCTTTTGTTTCTTATGGTGGTGAACGTGATGGATTTTTACCATTAAAAGAGATTGCTGAAAGTTATTTCCCTACCAATATTTCGGGTCGTCGTAGTATTAAGCACTTACAAGAAGGACAAGAAGTTCTAATCCAAATTGAAAAAGAGATTCGTGGTAAAAAAGGTGCAGCATTAACGACTTATATTAGCCTTGCAGGTAGCTATTTAGTATTGATGCCTAATGATCCCCGAGCTGGTGGTGTTTCGCGCCGTATTGAAGGTGAAGATCGAGCTGATTTAAGACGCATTATTGATGCGATTGAAAAGCCAAGAGGAATGGGGGTTATTGCTCGTACTGCTGGTGTGGGTAAGAGTCAAGAAGAGTTACAACAAGATTTAAATGCTTTAGTGAATTATTGGACAGCAATTCAAAATGAAGCCAAAAACTATCCAGCCCCAAGTTTAATTCATAAAGAAAGTGATATTATTACCCGTGCATTTCGTGATTATTTACGTGATGATGTAGGGGACATTTTAATTGATAATCCTAAAGTAATGGAAGTGGCTAAAAAACGATTGGTTGATTTAGGTCGTGTTGAATATGTTAACCGCTTAAAACTTTATGAAGGTGATGTTCCATTATTCAATCATTTCCAGATTGAAGGACAAATCGAGTCAGCATTCCAACGCGAAGTTCGCTTACCATCTGGTGGTTCAATCGTTATTGATACGACTGAGGCATTAACCGCTATTGATATTAACTCTGCTAAGTCAATTCGCGGTAGTGATATTGAAGAAACTGCATTTAATACAAATCTTGAAGCAGCTGAAGAAATCGCTCGTCAATTACGTTTACGCGATTTAGGTGGTTTGATTGTTATTGATTTTATCGATATGACACCGATTCGCAACCAGCGTGAAGTTGAAAACCGGTTAAAAGAAGCGATGAAAACTGACCGTGCTCGTATTCAAACTACGCGAATATCTCGTTTTGGTTTGCTTGAGATGTCACGTCAACGCTTAAGTCCTTCATTACGTGAAGCAACACATCATATTTGTCCTCGTTGTCAAGGTACAGGTACCGTCCGTGATAACAATTCATTGTCTCTTTCTATTCTCCGTTTAATTCAAGAAGAAGCAATGAAAGATAACACAGTTCAAATTGATGTGATTGTTCCTGTGCCAATTGCGAGTTATTTACTCAATGAAAAACGTCGAGCGATTACAAATATTGAAAAAATGCATCCTGATGTCAAAATTGTCATTGCCGGGGATGAAGAGATGGAAACGCCTCTTTATAAAGTTATTCGTAAACGTACTGGTGAAGAGACAGATGTACTAAGTTATAATCTACCTAAACTGATTCGTGAGCTTGAAGAAGAGGAAGATGATCAGACAGCAGACATTATTGTAGAACAAGCTATATTATCAGGACCTAAAGTTGAAGCTTGTGCAACACCAAAAGTCAAAGCTGAGCCAAAAATTGAGAAATTGGTCAATTTGTTCAATAATATGCTAGGTAAAGTATGTAAATTATTTGCTGCTGAAAAACCTAAACCAGAACCAGAAGTTAAACAACCATCACCAAAACGACGTGATAATCAACGTTCTAATAATCGACGCCAGCGTAATAATCGTAGTAATAATGCTGTTAATAACATTATTGCTATGGTAACACCGGCAACAGAAAGTCGAGCAAAAGAAACACCAAATAGAAATAGTGGACGTCGCACAAGACAAAGTAATAATGCAAATGCATCAAATACAATAAATACAATAAATACAACTGCTAAAGTAGATAAAACGGTTAATGAAGTTACAACTATTAAGCCAAAAGAACCTAAACCACGACGTCAACAGCGCACTTTAAACAAAAGTGTTCGAGTCAAAAATAGTGAGATGATCGATCAGGCTGTCGGTGAAAAAGTTATTATTCCAACTTTACTGTTACCAATTCTTGTCGCAGAATCAGTGGAGAATAAAGTTACTGAAACTCAACCAAAGCGCCAACGTCGAACATCCAGACATTTGCGTATGAATGGTCAGCGTAATAAGCGACGTTTAAAAAATACTGAACAAAAACAGTCACCAATGCCATTGGCATTTGCAGCTTCATCATTAGAACTGGCATTAGGTCGAGTATTTATCGATTATAGTCAATTGAAGCAGGAGGAACCAAAAGTGACAATACCGTTAATTCCGTCACTTTTGATCCCTATTGTTGTTAAGGATAATGAAGTTGTAGTGACAAATAATATGAAAGATAATACAGATATAACGTTAGATATTGCTCCTGTTAATCAAATAGATATTAATATACAACTTGATTCTAATGAAGTTGAACAAAGTAATGACAGTGATAAATCAGTGAATGAAAATGAACAAACAACAGGGCATTCTTCGGCTGTAATGACTAAAGCATCAGCACCAGAGTATGAAGTATCGAATAAAACTATAAGGTCACGTGAAGAGTCAGACTATCATTTTGATGGTAAAGGTAATGCGGGTGGTTTGAGCGCACAAGATCATGCTTATGCAGCTGCTAGCAAACCATTAATATCAGAAGATTAATCCTTTAAATAGTTTAAAACACGGTAATAAATAGTTGTTACCGTGTTTTATTTACTTATAACAGCGATAAAGATAAACATGATTATCTATATTTTCAAAAAAATAGTAACGTTTTTATTTATTATCTGCGTATTAACTCAGATTAGTTTCTGTTTAGTCTATTTTGCTCCACATTCAATACTTAACTCTAATAATTTGAGTTTTGTTGATGCATATAGTGCTTTTTTTAAGCAATTACTACAAGGTCAATTTAGATTATTATCAGGTGAAACCGTATCATTTTTTCACACTTTATTAGCGACTTTCGAACTTTGTATACTAGCTTTAGTGGTTGCTCTAGTCATTGGACTGCCATTGGGAATTTTTCTTGGTTTGAGTAATATTAATTGGCTTAATAATACTATTCGCTTAGGATCTTTATTTCTGTATTCTTGTCCTAAAGTTATGTTTGTTGTTATTGTGATGCATTGGTTATCGCCTACTTGGTCGATATCAATGAATTTTGATGTGTCGCCGTCAGTAACGGGCACATCGTTACTCGAAATTCTTGTTGCATCAAAAACAATGAAATTACAAGCACTTCTTGTACATCTGCATCATTTGCTTTTGCCTATTATTATTTTAGCCATTCAACCAAGTATTATGACAATACAATTAGTGAGTCAATCGGTAAAAAGTACCTCACGTCAAAACTATATTAAAATAGCGATTATTCGTGAACGATCCCCATTTAAAATTTTACGCCGTCATTTGTTACCTAATTCTATTCCTGCAACGATTCCACAGTTAACATACAATACGACAACACTGCTGTTTTCGACAATGGTAATAGAAATTTTATTTAATCGTGTTGGTCTAGGGCAATGGGTGATGATTGCTTATCACCATCATAATTATTCCATTATAGCTATTGCAATTTTGGCATGTGGTACGGTCATTAGTCTATTAACATTATTAGGTGAAATTTCTTCTGTTGCTATTTATCCATTACGTCATAAGGTAAATTATGTCTAGGGTAACTAAACTAGTAAATGCTATTGTATCTTGCTTTAATAAGCTACACAGTAATGTTTATTTAATTATTAGCTTTTATGGTATTTTAGCAATTGCATTTGTAGCATTATCGACTAAATGGTTTTTTCATGCTCATTTAAATTCTATTTATCCGGCTTCATTACCACCAGCTTGGTGGGCGAATGGTGATTTAAATCATATTTTAGGTACTAATGCCAAAGGACAAGATATTTTTGATTATTTACTGATCGGATATCGCTCGACCATATCCATGACATTAAAAGCCGTATTTTATGTCATTATTTTTGGTGGGATAATTAATTATTTGATGTTCTTTATATCTTTTTTGCGTCCGCTAATTCTATTTATTTTTAAGTTTTGTATGGTTGTGCCACCGCTACTAGGCGTCATTGCAATTAGTATGATATTAGAAGATGATATTACCAACATATTATTAGTGATTGGATTATCTTATACACCACGCTTTATCTATAATATTCATCAACAAGCGATTAATGAATGGCATAAAACTTACATTACAGCTTACCGATTGGATGGGTTATCACCGTTATCAATTTTTAATCACTACATTTTACCTAATATTTTACCCATGTATTTGACCGAAATTGCCTCATTATTTGGTTCGATCATTTTGGCCATTACTACCATAACTTTTCTAGGTTTTGCAAATGACGTTTCACGTCCCGATTTAGGTATGATGATGTTCAAAATGAAAGATATTATCGGTACTAATTATTTAGCTTTTCTATCGCCAGGATTGGCTGTAGTTGTTACTATAACTTTGGTCTATTTATTCAATTTTGGATTATATGGCCGACGAGCAGGGCATTAATTATGGCTTTGTTAGATATTCGAAATTTAACCATAGAATTTATTACGCCTGATGGTTTGTTACGAGCAATCGATCGTGTAAACTTAAAGCTATCTGAAGGTGAAATTCGTGGTTTAGTTGGAGAGTCAGGTTCAGGAAAAAGTCTTATTGCTAAAGCCATTTTAGGGGTGACTAATCATAATTGGAAGATTTCGGCTGATCGCTTTCATTTTGATGATATTGATCTATTAAAACTTTCTCCTAAACAGCGTCGAAAAGTGATTAGTGATAATGTATCTATGATATTTCAAGAACCGCAATCATGTTTAGATCCTTCAATGAAAATAGGTCAACAGTTAATAAATGCTATTCCAAGAAGAACATTTAAAGGGCATTGGTGGCAAAGATTATTTTGGCGCAAACATCGTGCCATTGAATTGTTGCATCGGGTGGGAATTAAAGACCATAAAGAAATATTAAAATCTTATCCATTTGAATTGACTGAAGGAGAGTGCCAGAAAGTAATGATTGCTATTGCACTGGCTAATCGACCCAAATTATTAATTGCAGATGAACCCACTAATTCAATGGAGGCAACAACCGAATCACAAATATTTAGGCTTCTTGCGAGTATGAATCAAAATATTGGAACCACAATTCTTCTTATCAGTCATGATTTACAAATGGTGACACGATGGACTGATCGTATTAGTGTATTGTATTGTGGCCAAACGGTGGAAGTTGCTGATAGTGAAGATTTAATTAAATCCCCTTATCATCCTTATACTCAAGCTTTGATTTATGCTATTCCTGATTTTGGAAAAGCGATGCCCCATAAAAGCCCACTCAATACTTTACCCGGAGTTATTCCATCTCTTGAGCATTTACCGATAGGTTGCCGGTTAGGACCCCGTTGTCCTTATGCTCAAAAGAAGTGTATCGAAGCACCTGAGTTAAGACCGATAAAAGATCACTCAGTAGCTTGCCATTTTCCGTTAAATACTGATGAGTAGTGGTCAATAACAGGTATATATGATGAATCCAATATTAAAAGTGCGTAATTTATCTAAACAATTCAAAATTCCTAAAGGTTTTCTGGGGCATTTGCGTATTGATGCAGTTAAACCATTGTCGTTTTCACTTAGTGAAGGTAAGACGTTGGCCATTATTGGACAAAATGGCTCAGGAAAGTCAACTGTAGCAAAAATGTTAGTCGGTATGTTGAAACCTGATAGCGGTGATATCTGGATTGATGGTAATAAAGTTGAATATGGTGATTATAGTTACCGTTGCCAACTTATCCGTATGATATTTCAACATGTAGAGAGCTCATTTGATCCAAGATTACGTATTGGACAATTGTTAGAAATCCCGTTGAAACACAATACTAAATATAATGCCCAAGAACGTGAAAAGTTAATTAATGACGTCTTAAAACAAGTTGGATTATTACCTGAACATGCTTCTTATTATCCTTCGGTAATGGCAGCAGGGCAAAAACAACGAGTCGCACTAGCTCGAGCATTAATTTTAAAGCCTAAAGTGATAATTTTAGATGAAGCTTTAGCTGCGCTAGATATTTCAATGCGATCACAAATAGTCAATTTAATGTTGTCACTGCAAGCTGAGCAAAATATTTCTTATGTTTACGTTACTCAAGATATAGGAATGATGAAACATATCAGCGATGAAATTTTAGTAATGCATAAGGGAGAACTGGTTGAATATGGTAATACGGCTGAAGTATTAGCTTCACCATTAAGTGACATTACCCAAAAATTAATTAATAGCTATTTTGGCGAAGCATTAACCGCCGATACTTGGCGTACTGATACTCGTACTTTCTAAGTTTTAATATTCCCATCAACGTTTTCACTTTGAAGACCATTTAAGCATTATTTACTATTAAAATTTCTAGTATACTGATTTTTTTGAATCTTATTGCTTAATAAAAATCTCGACAAATTTTATAAAACCCACTATATTTAGCTATGTAGATATCTAGACGTCTATTTTAATTATAAAAAATAAATCATTGCTTTAGGAGCTGTTGTTATGCCTATTTGTATCCCAGACTCATTGCCTGCTGTAGATGTGTTACGCAATGAAAATGTCTTTATTATGACTTCATCGCGTGCTAAAAATCAAGAAATTCGAGCACTTAAGCTTCTCTTCCTTAATTTAATGCCTAAAAAAATAGAGACTGAAAATCAATTTTTTCGGTTATTATCAAATTCCCCTTTACAAGTGAATATTCAATTATTGCGTATTGATCAACGTGAATCAAAAAATACACCAATGGAACATTTGAGAAGCTTTTATTGTGATTTTGATGATATTCGACATCAAAATTTTGATGGGCTTATTATAACTGGAGCACCACTAGGTAAAGTGCCTTTTTCTGATGTAGTTTATTGGTCTAAATTAGCTGAAATTATTACTTGGGCAAAAGAACATGTAACTTCAACAATGTTTGTTTGTTGGGCTGTACAGGCTGCTTTGAAAGTCTTATATGATTTACCAAAATTTACTCGCAGCCAGAAATTATCAGGTGTTTATCAACATCAAATTATTCAGCCGAATGCGATTTTATCACGAGGATTTGATGATACTTTTTTAGCACCTCATTCACGTAATGCTGATTTTCCCAAAGATAAAATTATAAATTACACCGATTTAACAATTTTAGCTGAGTCCGATATAACAGGGCCTTATCTAATGACAACAACAGATAAACGTATGGCATTTGTAACAGGACACCCAGAATACGACTCTTACACCTTAGCCAATGAATATTTTCGCGATATTAACGCTGGGATTAATCCGAATATTCCAGAAAATTATTTTCCAGATAATAATCCAAATCTGCCCCCGAAAGCTACATGGCGTAGCCATGCCTATTTACTATTTAGTAATTGGCTTAACTATTATGTCTATCAATTAACACCATTTGATTTAAAAACACGTAATATGACGGTTGATGATTAAAAAAAGCAAATATATAAACCCTATTGGTATATAGAAGTAAATAATATTAATTATGGAAAATAAGCAAAAAATTTGTTCTTAAAAAAGTATAACGCATGCTTTTCACATGGTTTAATGAAAAAACAAATCATACAATAGATAAATGTAATCCAAAAACATTAATATTTTTTAAATCCATTACTGATATTAGTAATATAAGAAATAAGAAAAGATCAATGAAATGTTATAAATTAATTAAATAAAAGAATGGTAACAAATGCAACAATCGGTTTTAAAAGTCAGTTAGCTAACTATAATTTTATTGATTTAACTAAAATGTAATTACAAGAATCTGATTCTAAAAAAGCTCATTTTGATTATAGTACAGCTCAAGATGAAGCAATTGAGTGTTGCATTACTTAACCAATTCAACGTTAATTGATCTATGAAACACGTGAGAAGTTATGTGTATATTATCGCTATAATCTATGATATAACTATCATTCCCCAAGCTCTAAAAAAGCGCTCCTTATAGATTGAGCGCTATTACTAAAAAATCACTTACCTTTTATTTAAAGTGGTTATCTCACGAAATAAACTTAACAATACAACCAGAAAATAAAATCCCACACTAATTAATAATATGTGAAATACGTGAATAAGAACTGTTTTTTATTGATAAATAAAACTGGATAGAATTTAGTGTAGAAATGTACAGATAAATCCTTTACATATTTCATAGTGAAGTCGTTTATCAAGGTCTATAAGTAGAAGCATCATAAGCATAAAAGAGCACGCTTACTCGGAACGAATTAGATAAATAGATCCCTTAGAGTTAGTAACGTGACAATTTTGGCTTAAGAAAAAGGAATTGTGTCTTAAATATACTTAGCTAAATATGTGCCTTATCTTGGTCCTATTATCTTTGATGATTTTGAGAATCTGACAAAATATATTGAAGATAGTAAAAAAAGGGATTGAAATGATATCAATTTAAAAAACAAAAGATAAAATCCTTATCTTGCATCATGTTAGGCATAGTTATATTATGGGCAGCAGTGCTATATTAATTAAGGAATTAGATATGTTAAAGTCAATTGATCCAACTACCACTTCTTCTTGGCAATCTCTTCAGGCTAGTTATGAAAAGCATCATGAAAAAACCATTGCCCAAATTTTAAAAGATGAACCTAAGCGTGTTGAAAAACTGAGCATTCCTTTTGAAGATGAGTTTTTGGTTGATTTGTCAAAAAATAGAGTGACGCAAGAAACTTTAGAATTGCTTTACAAACTTGCTGATGAATGTGATTTAAATGGCGCCATTAACGCCATGTATAGCGGTGAAAAAATTAATCGTACAGAAAATCGTGCTGTATTGCATGTTGCGTTGCGTAATACTTCAAATACCCCGATTTATGTCGATGGTAAGAATGTAATGGATGAGGTTAACACCGTACTTGCTAAAATGGATTCGTTTAGTAAAAAGATCATTAGTGGAGAATGGAAAGGTTATACGGGTAAAGCAATTACGGACGTAGTTAATATTGGTATTGGTGGTTCAGATCTTGGTCCTCATATGATCACCGAAGCATTACGCCCTTATAAAAATCATCTAACAATGCATTTTGTTTCGAATGTCGATGGTACTCATATTGTAGAAGCGCTTAAAGATCTAAACCCTGAAACCACTTTATTTTTAGTGGCATCTAAAACGTTTACCACCCAAGAAACCATGACAAATGCGCAGACTGCTCGTAAGTGGTTACTGGATGCAGCCAAAGAGGATAAAGCCATTGCTTTACATTTTGTTGCGCTTTCAACCAATGTTAAAGAGGTCGAAAAATTTGGTATTGATACCACCAATATGTTTGAATTTTGGGACTGGGTTGGTGGTCGCTATTCATCTTGGTCTGCAATTGGCTTATCAATTGTTCTATCAATTGGTTTTGAAAATTTTAAAAAGTTTTTAGCTGGAGGTCATGCTATGGATAAACATTTCCAGAGCGCGTCAATCGAGAAAAATATTCCAGCATTACTTGCGTTAATTGGTCTTTGGTACAACAATTTTTGTGGAGCAGAAACTGAAGCGATTTTACCGTATGATCAATATATGCACCGTTTTGCCGCTTATTTCCAACAAGGAAATATGGAATCAAATGGTAAGCGTGTTGATCGCAATGGTCAAAAAACGACTTATACAACTGGTCCAATTATTTGGGGGGAACCTGGTACTAATGGTCAACACGCATTTTATCAATTAATTCATCAGGGTACTAAATTAATTCCATGTGACTTTATTGCACCAGCAATTAGCCATAACCCAGTAAGTGATCACCACCCGAAATTGTTATCAAACTTTTTTGCACAGACAGAAGCTTTAGCATTTGGTAAAACTGCACAGCAAGTTGAGCAAGAATTTATTGCAGCAGGTAAAACACTTGATGAAGTTAAGTCTATAGTACCATTTAAAGTTTTTGAGGGTAATAAACCAACTAATTCAATCTTAGTGAAGAAAATAACACCTTATACACTTGGTGCATTAGTCGCTATGTATGAACATAAGATCTTTACTCAAGGTATTATTCTTAATATTTTTAGTTTTGATCAATGGGGTGTAGAACTTGGTAAACAGTTAGCAGGACGTATTTTACCCGAATTATCGGATGATAAGCCAGTTAATTCTCATGATGAGTCTACCAATAACTTAATTAACCAATATAAAAAGTGGCGTTAAGAAGTTTAAGAAATTAAACATGTTTATAAAAAACCTTCAGTTTAAACTGAAGGTTTTTTTTAAGTAAATTAAATAAAAAGATTATTTTTTTACTCGCATTATTGGCGTTTTACCTGCTTCAACCGATCCAGAAAGTTTTGTTAATTCTAATACTGTTTCCATATTAGAAATAACTACTGGTGTTAACACTGATTTAGCTTTACTCTCAAGTAATGGCAGATCGATTTCAATAATAGTATCGCCTACTTTTACTTGTTGACCTTCTTCAGCAATTCGCTTAAAGCCTTCACCTTTTAATTCTACTGTGTCAATACCAAAGTGAACAAAAAGCTCAATACCTTCATCTGATTCAATTGCAAAAGCATGATTGGTTTCGAAAATTTTACCAATTTTACCATTTAAAGGTGCAACAATTTTATTACCAGAGGGCTTAATTGCAACACCGTCACCAACGATTTTTTCAGCAAAAACCACATCTGGTACATCTTCGATTTTGACAATTTCGCCACTTAAAGGTGCAATAATTTCGATGCTATTTTTATTATCATCGGATACTAATTGCTTAATTTTATCGAATAGACCCATCATTGTCTCCTAACAAATTTGCTTTTCAGCGGTATAATTTTCAATTAAGTCAATAATTTCTTTAGCTGTTGCTTTTTGTAGAGCTGTATCAGCAAACTTTTTCGCCTCTTCATAATTAGTATTGCGAATCAATTTCTTAATTTTTGGAATTGATACAGCACTCATACTAAATTCATCAAGGCCCATACCTAATAATAAAATTGTTGCCCGTTCGTCACCAGCAAGTTCACCACACATTCCAGTCCATTTACCTTCTTTGTGCGAAGCATCAATAACATTTTTAATCAATGTTAATACAGAAGGTGATAATGGATTGTAAAGATGAGAAATCAATTCATTACCACGGTCAACAGCAAGTGTATATTGTGTTAAGTCATTAGTACCGATACTAAAGAAATCTACTTCTTTGGCTAAATGATGTGCAATCACTGCTGCTGCTGGGGTTTCAATCATTACACCAATTTCGATATTTTTATCGAATGCTTTTCCTTCGGTCGTTAATTGTTCTTTAAGAATATTAATTTCAGATTTTAATATACGAATTTCTTCCACTGAAATAATCATTGGGAACATAATACGTAATTTTCCGAATGCAGATGCACGCAAGATTGCACGTAATTGAGCGTGCAGTACTTCTTTACGATCTAAACAAATACGAATTGCACGCCAGCCTAAAAATGGATTCTCTTCTTTTGGTAAATGCATATAAGGTACATCTTTATCACCACCAATATCCATCGTGCGTACAATCACTGATAAACCATTCGTCGATTCAGCCACTTCTTTATATGCTTTGAATTGTTCTTCCTCATTAGGATAAGCTTCTCGATCCATGAATAAAAATTCTGTACGATATAAACCAACACCCTCATAACCATTGCGTTCTGCGCCAGCAATATCACGCACTGTACCAATATTGCCGCAAATTTCGACTTGGTGTCCATCAAGTGTTACAGCTGGTAAGTCTTTTAATTTTGCAAGTTCTTCTTTATCGGTAATAAATTTTGCTTGGACCTGCTTTAATTTTTCTTGAGTAGTGTGATCTGGATTGATATAGATAGCATTATTAATTGCATCCAAAATAACAAAATCACCTTGTTTGATTTCTTGGGTTGCATTAGACGTACCCACAATAGCAGGAATTTCTAATGAACGAGCCATAATTGACGTATGTGATGTTCGCCCACCTGCGTCAGTAATAAAACCTAATACCATGTCTAAATTCAACTGAGCGGTTTCAGATGGTGTTAAATCTGTTGCTACTAAAATACATGGTTGGTTAATAGCACTCAAATCAACAATTTCAATACCTAAAATATTTTTAAGTAAGCGTTTGCCGATATCGCGAATATCTGCTGCACGCTCTTTTAAATATTCATCATCTAAATTTTCGAGTTCTTTAGCTTGAGTTTCAAAAACAGATTGAACTGCGGCATCAGCGGTAGAATGTTTAGTTTGAATACGTGAAATAACTTCTTGTTCAAGATCTTCATCTTCAAGAAGCATAATATGACCTTCAAAAATTGCTGCTTTATCTTCACCTAATGTAGATTTTGCTCGTTCCATGATTACATGTAATTGCTCACTTGATTTTTCTCGAGCTTCTTTGAAACGTTCAATTTCAGCGTCAATTTTGTTATCAAGAATTTGTCTATTACTAATAACAATAGGCTCTTCTTTTAATAATAGCGCTTTTGCAAAAGCGATACCGGGGGAAACAAGTATACCTGATACCATAAATTTAGTCCTTATTCAATTTTAAAACTGTTCATAGCTAATTTGGAGTTATTATTCTAATTCTGGAATTAGTTTTACAAGATGTTGTACTGCTTCTTTTTCATCTTCGCCTTCAGCTGAAATAGTAATCGTTGTTCCTTGTGTTAAACCTAAAGTTTGTAATTTAAATAAGCTTTTTGCACTTGCACTTTTACCATTTGAAGTAACGGTAATTTCTGCATTGAAATTTTTGGCTTCCTTGACAAATTGCGCCGCAGGACGAGTATGAAGACCATTTGATGCAGTAATTGTTACATCTTGTTTATACATATTATTTTTGCTCCTAAAAATATTTTCTTTTCAGCGACCAATATAAATAAAAACTGCATGAAAGGCTAGTAAGATTTCATAGATCTTTGACATTCATTAAATATTATTAGCCATAATTTATAAAGATAGCTAGATTTTATCAGTATCGGTAAATTCGAGTGATTTTATCACTACAATTTTTAAATTCCACCTGCCCATGGATACCATGTTTGATATTCTCAAAAACGACTTCTTCACTACCGTCAAGTTGTGAAGCTCTAATTTCTTCATGACAGAATGTTTCGAATCGTTGCAGTTCTTGCTCACCATCACCTAATTTATACGCTACAGGTAAATTTTGGCTGGTTACATAAGTGTGTAACTTATCTTGCATATTAAGGATGATCACACCATTATTTGAAATTAATGTACCACAAGAGGTTAATGATATAGCTAAAATTGCATAAAAAGATAGTAGCAGAGGCAATTTCACGATTAATCTTAATAAGTTCAAAATAATTCCTTTATAAAGCTCAGTAACCTGTTTATTATTTATAGCGAGTTTAGAATTATATACTAAAATTGGGGAAAGTGCAGAGATGCATTTTTTGTGATATGACAACATCAAGGTGGAGTAATGACGGAAACTATTAATTATGACGAATTTAATCGTCAATTAGTCCAATGTAAATTAGGGATCACTGCTGCTGAGTTACATGGTTTTATCGTAGGTATTTTAGCTGGAGGAAACCATGATGAGAGCTGGCGTCCTTTAGTTGAAGATATGTTAAATAATGGTCAAACTATTGTTGCACCTTTGAATGAACAAATTACCAAACTTTATCAGTTAACTAAGCAACAACTTTTGGATGAAGATTTTGAATTTCAATTATTTATCAGTGAAAAAGATTTGTACGCACAAATTGATGATTTAGTTGGTTGGGTAAATCATTTTTTGCTTGGTATAGGGTTAGTACAACCCAAAATTAATCGAATCAAAGGAGATGTAGGAGAAGCGATTTATGATCTACGTCAAATTGTTAAATTGGGCTATGATGAACAAGAAGATCAACAAGAGCTTGAGTTTGCGTTTGAAGAAATCAAAGAATATGTGCGTATAACATCAATGTTATGTTTTGATGAATTCAATGAAACTGAAATAACACCAACAATTCATTAAGATTAACTCATAGTAAGTAATCTTAATTAAGGTCGTCATGATGAAAAAAGATATTAAAACAGAAATGATTTTGCGTCGTGAAAAATTGCTTGCGAAAATGATGCCTAATAGTGTAGCTCTTTTTTTTGCTGCTCCTGAAGTAACACGCAGCAATGATACTCATTATCCATATCGACAAAATAGTGATTTTTGGTATTTTACCTTCTTTGCTGAGCCAGAGGCAGTGTTGGCATTGATTAAACAACAAGATAATACTGCTCGGTATGTGTTATTCAATCGAAAAAAGGATCCTTTGGCAGAGACATGGACAGGATATCGTTTAGGTCAGCAAGCTGCATTGAAAACGGTTTTAGTTGATGAATCTTATCTTTTTGATGAAATTGATGCCATATTACCCAATTTATTAAATGGTAAAATCGCAATTTATCATGCTGATCAACTTTATCAGTATGCTGATCAAATTGTCAACCAAGCACAGGTTACTTTAAGACAAGGGATGAGATTAAATTTAGTTGCACCAAGCTCAATCATTGATTGGCGACCAATAGTTCATGAGATGCGGATGTTTAAGTCGGATTTTGAGATGCAACTATTACGTAAGGCATGTAAAATTAGTGCTAAAGCGCACGTTAAAGCGATGCAAATATGTAAGCCTTCTATGTTTGAATATCAATTGGAAGCAGAAATTCACCATGAATTTGCTTGGCATGGTGCGCGCTTCCCATCTTACAACACCATTATAGGTAGTGGTAATAATGGTTGTATTTTGCATTATGATAATAACAATAAGCAATTAAAAGACGGTGATATGGTCTTGATTGATGCGGGTTGTGAATATCAATACTACGCAGGAGATATTACTCGAACATTTCCAATTAATGGCAAATTTAGCCAAGCACAGCGTGAAATTTATGATATTGTTTTGGCTTCTCAATATCAAGCAATTCATCTTCTTAAACCTGGTACATCCATTAAAAATGTTAATGACAAAGTCATACGAACAATGGTAATAGGTTTAGTCAAATTAGGTATTATGCAAGGTGATATAGACAATTTAATTGCCAACAAAGCTTATATGGAATTTTATATGCATGGTTTAGGGCACTGGCTTGGAATTGATGTTCATGATGTTGGTAGTGGAAGGGATCAAATTCTTGAACCTGGAATGGTATTAACTGTCGAACCTGGACTGTATATTAATAAAGATGCCAATGTACCAGATCATTATAAAGGTATTGGCATTCGTATTGAAGATAATATTTTAATTACCGAATCTGGTAATGAAGTTTTAACCGCGGATGTTCCCAAAGAACCTAAACAAATTGAAAAATTGATGTTAAATCATTTATAAAGTATCGCTCACTATTGCCATAACTTTTAAGATAGAGGTTATGGCTTTGTTATTCTTACTTAAGCGACATGCCGTATAACTAGTCTAAACTGATGGATTTATCCCGATTAAAAATAATTTTTATTTTTTGATCTTTCGCTGCAATAGGTTGGTATTTCCACATTTTCATTGCACTAATCACTGATCGATTAAAAATATTATTGGGTTTTGTTTCTATAATCCGAATATTTTCAATACGCCCATTACTGTTTATATCAAACAGTACTATCACATAACCTTCCAATCGCATATCAAGTGCTCGGCGTGGATATTCAGGTTGGTTGCGACTAATTGGTGAAGGATTACCCGAGTATTGACGACTATCAGATATTTGGGGAGCAACAGAAGTATTTGAGATATTTTCAGTAATGACTTCTTGCCTAACTTGTTGACGTGATGCTTTTTGCATCGGACGATGTTTTTTCTTAACCTTATCTTTCTGTTTTACAATAATATCTTTTTCAGTTATTACGGTGGGTTTGTCAGGTCTTTTTTCTGAGATAGGTTCAGGTTTTTCTACTTCTATTTCGTGTTCAATAATTGGTGTCTCTTCAATTGGTTTGTTATCAATAATATCACTATCTTGAATGCCTTGAATATCAGGCGTATTTTCAATTAATGATTGTTTTGGTGCAGCCAGAGAAAGATCAACCATGATAGCTTTAATTGAATTATCACCCTCATCTACAATAATATTTTCTGCAAAAAGCGTAGGACAAAATAATAAAGCAAGTAAACAAAAATGTGACAACATAGAAAAAGATGCATATAAACAATCACCTCTTCGCTTTTTTTTAGCAATGGATTGAGGGATCTTTTCATCACTGATATCTATATCAAAATTAATTTTCATACTAATAAACATTCCTAATCTAAGGTAAGTATTTTAAATGAAAATGCTTATCATTTGTAGTTTTTTTTAAAATATCATATACAACTCTTGTTGCATAAAAATATTTATCAGATAATAGTAAGATTAATATCTATTATTTCTAGCGGTTAGGCTGATGAATAATCCATCAATGAATCAAATACTTGATCTGGTAAAAGATGATTTAGTTAAAGTAAATCAAGCCATACAAGCTGAACTCAGTTCAGATGTGGCTTTGATTAACCAGTTGGGCAATTATATTATTAGCAGTGGGGGAAAGCGTATTCGTCCGGTTATTGCTTTATTAATTGCTAAAGCGCTTAATTATCAAGGTGACAAGCATATTATTACTGCTGCTTTTATTGAATTTATTCATACCGCTACCTTATTGCATGATGATGTGGTAGACGAATCTGATTTAAGACGTGGTAAATCGACTGCAAATGCTTTGTTTGGCAATGCTGCTAGCGTATTAGTGGGTGATTATATTTATACTCGTTCTTTTCAAATGATGGTTCGTACAGAATCGTTTAAGGTTTTGACGATCATGTCGGCAGCAACCAATGTTATTGCTGAAGGAGAAGTACAGCAATTAATTAATTGTAATGATCCTGATATTACTGAAGAACAATATTTAGAAGTTATTTATCGTAAAACAGCACGCCTATTTGAAGCAACTTCGCATTCTGCTGCGGTGTTAGCTGGTGCAAATGAACAACAGGAGTTTGCCCTACAAGAATATGGTAAATATTTAGGTACAGCCTTTCAAATTATTGATGACCTATTGGATTATAATGCTGATAATAATCAAAAATTAGGAAAAAATTTAGGAGATGACCTTAATGAAGGCAAGCCAACATTACCGCTCCTGCACGCTATGCATAACACTAAAAAATCTGAGGATGCCGCATTGATTCGTCGAGCTATAGAACAAGGTAATGGTCGGCATTTATTGGATCGCATTTTACACATTATGGATGAATGTGGTTCGTTTGATTTTACTTTTCAAACTGCTCAAACAGAAGCTCGTAAAGCATACGATGCTATTGCTATTTTGCCTGATTCACCTTATAAACAAGCTTTACAAGATTTAGCCTTATTATCAGTAAAAAGGGAAAATTAATTAATCGTTAATTTAGTAATTTCGGCGTCTATTTTATACTTAAACGTATCGTTTACCTTAAACTTTTGGCTTTAATTAAGTAGACAGTAAGTTCAGTATCTTAAAATAAGGTATTTATTTATGTTTAAAAGATCTTGGCCTGTTTTTTTGATTTTTGTTTCGATGATCTCCATTCAAGGTAGTGCATCAATTGCCAAATATCTTTTCCCCGTATTAGGACCTGAAGGTATGACCGCTTGGCGATTGTGTTTTTCGGCTATAATTTTAATCATTATTTTTAAACCATGGCGAAAATCAATACCTAAACAGGCATTAAAATTCATATTTTTATACGGTATTTCAATTGGTTGTATGAATTTGGCTTTTTATAGTGCTATCGCTAGGGTTCCTTTAGGTATTGCTGTTGCCATTGAATTGACCGGTCCAATAATGGTGGCGATGTGTTCATCGCGCCAACTGTTTGATTTTATTTGGCTAGGTATTGCTGTCATTGGTTTGGCTATGTTATTGCCTATTCATCAAGTATCAGGGAGTTTAGATCCGTTGGGTATTGTATTTGCTTTGTTGGCAGGCAGTTTTTGGGCATGCTATATTTTATTTGGTCGTAAAGCAGGCGCTATTTATGGATCTTCAAGTGTCGCTATTGGGTCGGTAATTGCTTCGTTCTTCTTATTTCCTATTGGTGTATGGCAAAGTGGTAGTGCTATGTTTTCGTTAGATTTACTACCTCTGGTATTTATCGTTTCGTTATTAGCATCGGCTATTCCTTATGGATTAGATATGGTTGCTCTTCCAAAATTGCCAGCTAAAACGTTTAGTACTTTAATGAGTTTATCGCCTGTATTTGCTGCACTTTCAGGTTTAATTGTGTTGAATGAACAATTATCAGGGTATCAGTGGTTAGCCATCGCGTTTATTATTGTTTCATCGATAGGAACTGTATTAACGATGAATCGCCCGATAAAGATTAAATCGATTAAGTCCGGTCACTAAAAAAATTATCGCGCAGTTTTAAGCGCGATAATTTTGAGAGTCGTTATCTAACGTTCAGCTATGATAATTCAAAAAATAAGAAATCAAGCACAGATTTAACGAGGAGGGAATCCCATTCCGCCACCCATTAAACCTTTCATTTGGCGCATCATCTTCATCATGCCACCACCTTTCATTTTTTTCATCATTCTTTGCATATCGTCAAACTGTTTTAAGAGTTTATTCACATCTTGCACTTGGGTTCCTGATCCCATCGCAATTCGACGCTTGCGTGAACCTTTAATGATTTCTGGATTTGCGCGCTCTTTGAGTGTCATTGAGCCGATAATTGCTTCCATTTTGATAGTTATTTTATCATCCATTTGTGCTTTGATATGATCAGGCAGTTGACCAATACCAGGTAATTTTGCCAGCATTGCGCCCATACCACCCATATTGCGCATCTGTTTAAGCTGATCTTGAAAATCATTAAAATCGAATTTATCTCCTTTTTTTAATTTTTTGGCGATTTTTTCTGCTTTCTCACGATCGACATTACTCTGTAATTCCTCAATTAACGAAATCACATCACCCATACCTAAAATACGAGAAGCAATACGATCAGGATAGAATGGTTCTAAAGCATCAGTCTTCTCACCCATTCCTAAAAATTTAATTGATTTGCCAGTAATCTTGCGAATAGAAAGTGCAGCACCACCACGAGCATCACCATCAATTTTAGTTAAAATTATACCAGTAAGCGGTAATGCATCATTAAATGCTTTCGCAGTATTGGCCGCATCTTGACCCGTCATAGCATCTACAACAAATAGGGTTTCAATTGGGTTTATAGCTTGATGAAGAGCCTTGATTTCGTCCATCATGTCATTATCGATATGTAAACGACCTGCGGTATCGACAATAAGTACATCAAAAAATTGCAATTTAGCATGTGAAATGGCTTTATTTACAATATTAATTGGTTTTTCATTAATATCGGATGGAAAAAATTCTACATTAATGGCTTTAGCAAGTGTTTCTAACTGTTTAATTGCCGCTGGTCGATAAACATCGGCTGATACAACCAGTACTTTTTTCTTCTGTTTTTCCTTTAAGAATTTGGCCAGTTTGGCAACACTGGTGGTTTTACCTGCACCTTGTAAACCAGCCATTAAAATTACTGCTGGTGGCTGTGTTGCAAGGTTAAGTGAACTGTTGACTTCTCCCATTGCTGTGGTCAATTCAGCTTGAACAATTTTAATAAACTCTTGGCCTGGTGTTAGGCTTTTATTGACATCTAAACCTACAGCCTTTTCTTTAACTTGATTAATAAATTCACGAACAACAGGTAACGCAACATCGGCTTCAAGTAGAGCCATTCGTACATCACGCAGTGCTTCTTTAATATTATCTTCAGACAGTCGTCCTCGACCACTGATATTGCGAAATGTCTGCGATAAACGGTCGGTTAAATTCTCAAACATATTAACTCTCAATAAATAAAAAAATTTTGATTATCATATCAGAAAATTTTAAGAAGTCCCATGATCATCATTGTGTATTGACTTGACACTAAATTATCTTCCTGTTGAAATGAAAAAAATTAACAAAGGTAAATTACTTATTAAAAGTAATGAAAAAATAGAAGAAATACAAAAGGAGAAAATTGAAAATGGCGAAAGTGATTCAAACCGAAAACGCCCCAGCAGCAATCGGCCCTTATGTTCAGGCAGTCGATTTAGGCAATATGCTATTTGTGTCAGGACAAATTCCCATAATCCCTGAAAGTGGCGAAATGTCAACTTGCGTTAAAGAGCAAGCAAAGCAAAGTTTAGCTAATGTTAAAGCAATCATCACATCGGCCGGTTATCAAGTAAGTAATATAGTAAAAACAACCATTTTTTTAGCTGATATGAATGATTTCGCCGCTGTTAATGCGGTATATGAAGCATTTTTTATAGAAAATAATGCTGGATTCACCGCACGTTCTTGTGTACAAGTTGCTCGTATTCCTAAAGATGCAAAAGTTGAAATAGAAGTCGTTGCTGCTAAATAGTTTTGCTAGTTTGATTAGCACTAAAAAGTGCTAATCTTATCCAAAAAGTTTCAGGTAAAGTATACGTTTTAGTATAAAATTCAATGTAAATTAAATAATTTTATTCTCTATTATATCGTGGTTATTAAGATTAAAACTGATTAAAATTCATCGAAAAAATTGAATTGAATTATTTATAGTTAAACTTAGATTTAGTGATTGATTGCCAATTGAGTTGATGCAATAATCTACAGCTATTAGTTATTGTGTCAATTAGGTTGTAATATGTTTGAAAAAGTAGAGTCCTATGCTGGGGATCCAATTTTATCATTAGTCGCTGAATTTAATAATGATCATCGTGAAAGTAAAACTAATTTAAGTATTGGTTATTATTATGATGAAAATAGTGTAGTACCTCAATTAGAGTGTATCAAAAATGCTCGTGATTATATTTATCACAATCAAAAAGGTGCGCAACTCTATTTACCGATGAGCGGTTTATCCTCTTATTGCCAAGCAATTCAGTCATTACTATTTGGTGAAGAACATTCAGCCTATAAAGATAAACGTATTGCAACGATACAAACATTGGGTGGGTCAGGCGCACTAAAAATAGGCGCTGATTTTTTATATCGTTACTTCCCTAATTCACAAGTTTGGGTTAGCGATCCAACATGGGAAAATCATATCGCTATTTTTAGTGGTGCTGGTTTTAAAGTAAATACCTATCCCTATTTTGATTCACAAACATGTGGAGTCAAATTCGATGCAATGCTTGAGACATTAGAACAATTGCCAGCTAGAAGCATTGTATTACTTCATCCTTGTTGTCATAATCCTACTGGGGCTGATTTAACACAGAGACAGTGGGATAAAATAATTGCAGTATTGAAAAATCGTGATCTCATTCCATTTATGGATATTGCTTATCAAGGATTTGGCGAAAGTATTGAAAGTGACAGTTACGCAATTAAAAAAGCTGCGGAAGTTGGTCTTTGTGGTTTTATAAGTAACTCGTTTTCGAAAACTTTTTCACTTTATGGTGAACGTGTTGGGGGGTTATCTGTGTTATGTGAAAATCTTGAAGTAGCGAGTCATGTATTAGGGCAACTTCAGGCAACTGTCCGTCGAAACTATTCTAGCCCATCGGCTTACGGTGCCCAATTAGTCAGTTACGTGTTAAATGATCCCGATTTGAAAGCAAATTGGTTCAAGGAAGTCGAATCAATGCGAAATCGTATTGTGGCGATGCGTTCTACTTTAGTTAACTTGTTAAAAAAACAAGTTCCAGATAGAAATTTCGATTATTTAGTAAAACAGCGTGGGATGTTTAGTTATACTGGTTTTAGTAAACAACAAGTCACACAATTAAAAGATAATTTTGCTGTTTATTTGGTGGGCAGTGGAAGAATGTGTGTGGCGGGTCTAAATCACCATAATATTCATCATGTGGCGGAAGCATTTGCTACATTAAAATAATCAAGTCACAAAAAGGAGAATATTTATGTTACGTAATATGTTAATGCTAGTCTTCGGTATTGCAATGACAACTCTCATTGTTGGATGTAATACAGTTAATGGTGTAGGTAAAGATGTCCAATCTGGTGGTAAGACTATATCAAAAACAGCAGAAAAAGTTAGTGATAAATTATAATAAAGACAATAAATAAAGTTATAAATTGTCAAAAGTAAAATGAGATATATTTTAGTAGTTATATTTTTTTACTTACTGGGTGCGGTTCGTTAAATTTTCGAACTGCACCTTTAACAATGAAAAACTGTCATTATTCAAGTATGATTAATACAGAATTTGTATTAAATCCTTTACCATCAAACATATCAAATTATCAGCATATTTATATTGCCCAAAGTCGACAAAGTAAACACTTACCAGCAAGTTATGCTGGCATGAAAGGTAAATTCACGGGAAATATTGAGATTCGTGATTATCCAAAACAAACATTTTGGCGAGCACAGTCCTTACTAGATAGAGTGATATTATATGATGATGGCTATGAAGATCTTTATATGAGTCCCACGCAAAAAGAAGCACGTGATCGCAAAGCGAAATTTGTAGTAAGGCAAGCGATTTTGAGATTATTTATATTGCTATTGATTCTTTAGTTAAAGACAGGGATAATCTTACATTAATTGAATCTAACGATGTATCAATATGTAAATAGATGAAATATTTTATAAAAAAAACACTAATAGCAATATAGATTGAATTGATAATTATAGTATCAAGCATATTAACAAAATTTATTTCACTTTCTTATTTAATTTTTGATAATTTAGCCCTAGAATTTCAATTATACAGTAAAGATTATTAATACTGCCTTTACGATGCTAGATTTCAATTTTTTCATCGTTTATTACAATTTGATATTGAATCAACGTAATATATGAAATTTTACAAAGGCAATTATTCATGCATGTTCTTTGATTCCCTATATGTTGAAGTCATAAAATCATTAAGGGTTGAAAATACATGTTGTTAATATGGCATAGAGATAACACACTATTGCAATAGTGTATTATCTGCTAATTTTTTTAAGGAAATAACATGTCATTAAGTTTTGAATCAACTTTGAATGGAAACGTCAAGAAAGCCGTTATCCCCGTTGCCGGTCTTGGTACGCGAATGTTACCTGCTACTAAAGCCATTCCTAAGGAAATGTTACCAGTGGTTGATAAACCACTTATTCAGTATGTAGTAAAAGAGTGTATTGCAGCAGGCATTACTGAGATCATTTTTGTTACCCACTCATCAAAAAATTCCATTGAAAACCACTTTGATACCAGTTTTGAATTAGAAGCAATGTTAGAAGCGCGCGTTAAACGTCAGCTGTTACAAGAAGTACAAAGTATTTTACCTAAACATGTTACAATAACCAGCGTCCGTCAAGGTTTAGCCAAAGGGCTTGGTCATGCCGTATTATGTGCTTATCCTTTGGTTGGCGATGAACCTTTTGCGGTCGTGCTACCAGATGTAATTATTGATGAGTATGAAAGCGATCTAACAAAAGATAATTTAGCAGCAATGATTAATAACTATCATGAGACTAAGCATAGCCAAATTATGGTAGAGCCGGTACCGAAAGAATTAGTTTCTTCTTATGGTATTGTCGATTGTCATGGTCAAGAATTGTCTGCTGGGGATGTAAGACAAATGTATAGTGTCGTTGAAAAACCATCAGTGGAAGAAGCACCATCCAATCAATCAGTAGTTGGACGCTATGTTTTATCAGAAAAAATATGGCCTTTACTTGCGAAAACACCATTAGGTACGGGTGGTGAAATTCAGCTCACTGATGCGATTGCAATGTTACTTGAAGAAGATCCTGTAGATGCATATTGTATTAAAGGTCGAAGTCATGACTGTGGTAATAAATTGGGTTATGTACAAACCTTTGTACAATACGCAATGCGTCATAAAAGCTTAGGTAATGATGTTACTGCATGGTTAAAGACAATTTAAACATTAATTTTTGATCACAAAAAAGGACGCTTTAAGCGTCCTTTTCATTCTGTATATTCTTTACTTGTATTAAACATCCGACTGTTCATTTTCAAGAGTAATATTTGGATTATAGAACGTATTCATATCCATAAGTCCCACTTCGCGATCGGTAGCGACAGCGGCAGTCATTGACCCAGATACGTTGACTAGGGTTCGTGCCATATCAATGATTGGATCGACAGCCAAAACCATACCAATTAATGGGAAGTATTCAGCCATGCCCATACCAGATAAAACTACTGTTGCAGCAACTGTTGCTGTACCAGGTATCCCAGCAATGCCAATAGATCCAATCACAACTACAATTACTAGCATAATATAAAATTGAAAATTAGTATCTATACCTACCATATGCGCAACCATAACGGCAAGCAACGCTGGAAAGAAACCAGCACAGCCATTCATACCCATAGTGCTACCAAGTGATGAGACTAAATTTGCTGTACCGGTATTTACTCCCATACGTACTGTTAAAGTTGAGATAGTCATAGGTAATGTACCGACTGACGAGCGGCTGGTAAAGGCTAATAACCACGTTCCCATCGCTTTTTTAATATACATAAATGGTGATATGCCGTGAATCATAACAATTAAAACATGTACAATTAACATGATTAAAGTGGCCGTGTAGATAGCAGCAACAAAACCTGATACTTCAACAATTGCAGGTATACCATTGGAAATAATAGTTCTGGCAAGAAGAGCGATCACTGCATATGGCATATATTTAATGATAGTCATCGCAATTGACATCACAATTTTATAAAGTGCTTCAATAAAAGTTTTAAAAAGGATAATAGGTTGAGGACTTTTCTTTTCCATTCGATTGGCAGCAAGTCCCATAAGAGCAGAAAAGATAACTAATCCAACAATATTTTCTTTAACCATTGATGCAATGATATTACTTGGAATAAGGTTTACAAATGTATCAATAATATTAGTGTACTGTTTAGCTTGAGCTTGGTGAATAGTTGTAGAGCTGATCTTTCCTAATTCAAACAAATTAGCCAAAACAATACCGACTATACAAGCAATCGCAGTGGTAAATAGTAACCAGAATATCCCTCTAAATGCGATTTGTGGGAGATTTTTTTTACCCGAAAAATCGATAATAACTTTTACAATTGAGACAAATATCAAGGGAATGACTAACATACGAATAAAGGCAATAAAAGCACGCCCAAAAAGACCATACCATGTGGCCGTCTCTTGCATCCAAAGAGTTGATCTATCTGGGAATCCTGCTGCACTTTGTATACCTAAACCTAGCACGGCACCCAGTATTAATCCAACTAACATTCGAATAGAAAAATTAACTTTTTTGTCCTGTAGTGGTTTCATCACCCCTAGAAAACAAACTAGTAGTAGTCCAATACCAATTAAAGTTTGATAGTGTGTAATTGATAGGAACTTTTCAAAAAAAGTTCCTTGAAAAATGGGATCTGACATAATTGCCTCTTTATTGTGATAATTTAATCATCGAATAAAATCATATTAATAATCTTAATTAATTTTGATGAACTGATTTTTGTATCAAGTAAGATAATTTGTATTATTTAGCTATTGAACCTGCAATATTTAAAATGTCCCAGGGTCTTGAAAATGGAGGCGCATACAGAAAGTCCATCATTGCTAATTCATCAATTTTCATCTCTGCCCATATGGCAGTAGCTAACGTATTCACTCGTAAAACAGCACCACTACCACCCACGATTTGACCGCCTAAAATGATACGGCTATCAGCGTGATAAATGATTTTGGCCGTTATCTCAGTTTGTCCGGCAACATAATTACTGTGATTTTTATCCCTAACTACAACGGTTTTATATGCAATACCCGCTTTTTGGACTTCTTTTTCAGTTAAGCCAGTTCGTCCAGCTTCAATATCAAACGCCTTAAATGCTGATGTACCGATGGTTCCAGGAAATTCACTCTGTCCTCCTCCTAAATTCTCGCCCACTACTTTCCCCAGTTTATTTGCACCTGTAGCAAGAGGAATGTAAACTAAAGCTTTGCTGACTTTATGATGTAATGCTGCACAGTCACCCGCTGCATAAATATCAGAAAGGTTGGTTTGTCCATAGCTATCAGTAATGATAGCGCCATTTGCTAACGTATTAAGACCAATATTTTGATAAATTTCACTGTTTGGTTTCACACCAGTTGCAATAATAACAATATCAGCAAGATACGTATTTTTATTGGTAATTACGTGTGTGACGTGCTCTTCTCCAATAAAGCCCTGTACTTGTTCTTGTAGATGCAAATCACAATGTTGTTTGATGTTCTTTGCAATAATGTCGGTAATTTGTTCATCGAATGCATCGATCAGGACTCTATCATCTAACTGAATTAGTTTAACTTGCTTATTCAAAGCTACACATGATTCGGCAATTTCAAGCCCTATAAAGCCTGCACCTACTACAATAACATGTTTTACTTTAGGATCGGATAATGTTTGTTTAATTGCTAAACCATCATCAAGATCTCGTAAAGTAAAAATATTTTTCAATTGATGATTTGTAAAATTTGGAATAATAGGACTTGCACCAACAGCAATTAATAATTTGTCATAATTATCATCAAAGCACTCATTTGTATTGATATTTTTAATTGTTAATTTTTTTTGTATGTTATCAATAGCGACGACTTGGTGAAATGTTTTTATTTCAATGCCATCTTGTTGGAATTGTTGTGGTGTACGGGATATCATTTCATTAGCATCAGTGAAATGCTCACCAATAAAATAGGGTAAACCACAAGCCCCAAACGATACGATGTCAGTTTTTTCATAAATACGAATGGTAGCATTGGGGTTCATTCTTTTGGCTTTAGCTGCAGCACTCGCTCCAGCAGCTTGAGCGCCAATGATGATTATTTTCATCTAATTTTCTCCTTAGGGCTCAGATTCTCAATATTGACAATCCTATCATAGGTTATAAAATGTATACGCTGTAGATAGTGACTCAATATTAATCAGTTGCACAATTGAAAACAAAGTATTAAAGGTTTAAAGCAATAATTAATTTCTTTTTAGCCCCATTTTTTATTTTTGTCAAAAAGTTTTAGATTAACTATACGTTTAAGTATAGTTTATAAGATCTTTAATTAATTTAATTTGTAAATTAGAATCATTTAATGCTGGAATATAATGAAATTTTTCACCACCAGCATGTAAAAATAGTTCTCGATTTTCTTCATTAATTTCGTAAATAGTTTCAATACAATCTACAGAAAATCCAGGACAAATAACATGTACATATTTAACGCCGTTATGCGCTAGTTTTTCCAGCGAATCGCTGGTATTTGGTGTAACCCATTTTCCTTTGCCAAATTTAGATTGATAAGCCATTTCAATGGGAAGATTAATGCCATGAGCTTTACATTTTTCAATTAACAATAATGTGGTTATTTGGCAACGCTCTATGTAATCATCTTTGCGTTTGTGGATATAACGTTCGGGAATTCCATGATAAGACAGTACTAATACATCAGGCTTCCCTTGCTCTTCAAACGCTTGTTTAATCTGTAAATATAGAGCATTAATATAACTGGGATGATCAGCATAATCACGGATGTAATGAATATTATTGGGTATTGATTGAGAGGATTCAATTGTTTTTATTTTATCCAGTACAGATAATGTTGTCGTAGTCGAATATTGAGGAAATAATGGTAATACTGTTATTTTGTTACATGATTGTAATTTATTTAATGCAAATTGAAGATTCGGCTCGCCATAGGTCATGGCTAATTGGCAATGAATATTAGATAAAGCCTGTTGTAACTTCTCGCACAGTTGTTGACTGTAATGCATCAATGGTGATAAATCATTTATCCAAATTTTTTTATAATGATTAATAATATAAGGCACCCGTTTAGGTAATACTCGATATTTTAAAATTGGATACCAAAAGAAAGCAGGCAAATCCACTACGTGCCTATCAAGTAAAAATTCAATTAAGTATTGTTTTATTGCATCAGGCGTGGCTGTGTTAGGTGTCCCAATATTAACCAGTAATAACCCTTGTGTTTTATTCATAAGTAACCTTATTTTGAACAAAGATAACCGTTTATAATACTAACAAGCCTATCTAGTGCACCTTGATTTTTCTTTAATACTTGATAGGCATTTTCACCAATTTGTTGGCTTTCTGTTTTATTATTCAATAGATTGTTTACAACTAAGTATAAAGATTCAGCTGTGCTGTCACAAATAATCATTCCTTTTGCAGCAATTAATTGCTCGCAAATAAGTTTAAAATTGAAAAAATATTTACCACTAATAACTGGAATATGATGCAAGGCTGGTTCTAAAGGGTTATGTCCTCCATGATCGACCAAGCTACCGCCAACAAAAGCAATATCTGCCATGCTATAAAGTTCTAATAGTTCACCCATGGTGTCACCCAAAACCACTTGAGTTTGAACTGTTGGTATTTGGTTTAAACTACGAGTTATATAGTTAAATTGACTATTTTTAATTAGTTTTTCAATTATTTTAAAACGTTCAGGATGGCGGGGTACTAAGATTAATAATAAATCTGGATTATACAGCAATAATTGTTTAAATGCCTTTAGGATGATCTCATCTTCGCCATCATGAGTACTAGCTGCAATAAAAACGGGACGATTTAATTGCCATTTTTGTTTTAATTCAGCAATTTTTTGTTGTTGCTCAGTCGTTAAATTAATGTCAAACTTGATACTGCCAGTTACGGTTAGATGATCACTGGGTAGGCCTAGTGATAGAAAGCGTTCACCATCTTGCTTATTTTGTACCGCAACCATGCTAATTTTAGCTAATAAATGTTTAATGCTTGTGCCTAGTTTACTGTAACGGTTAGCTGAGCGTTCGGATAAGCGAGCATTAGCAATAATTAAAGGGATAGCGTACTTATGGCATTGGCTAATAAAATTAGGCCAAATTTCGGTTTCCATAATAATAACTAACTTAGGTTGGATTCTTTGCAAAAAACGCCTAATAGCGCACGGCAAATCATATGGTAAATACACATGGCTTACACTGTCTTTTAGTAATGATTTAACTCGCTCAGATCCCGTTGGTGTCATTGTTGTGACGGTAATGGGTAAATCAGGATATTGTTGTTGTAAAGCTTTAATAAGCGGAACGGCTGCAATGGTTTCACCGACAGATACTGCATGAACTAAAATGCCATTTTCCTTCACTTTATTTTTGCAAAAACCATACCTCTCAAGCAAACGTTTACGATATGCTGGTGTTTTGTAACTACGCCAAAGTAATCTTATCCATACCAATGGCTGAATAAGATAGAGTAAAATGGTATAAATCCGTTGCATATCCATCAGTCCTTAAGGTTAAAAAAATGTTGGCGATAATAAATAAGCTCTGCAATAGAATCACGAATATCATCAAGTGCTTGATGAGTACTTCGTTTTGTGAATCCTTTTAAAATTTCAGGTTTCCATCGTTTCGCTAATTCTTTTATGGTACTAACATCTAAATAGCGATAATGAAAATAACTCTCTAAATTAGGCATATAATTAAATAGAAAACGGCGGTCTTGCCCAATAGTGTTTCCGCAAATTGGTGAGCTATTTATAGGTACCCACTGTTTTAAAAATTGGATGGTTAGTTGTTCGGCTTGTTGTTCTTTAACGTTACTTTGGCGTACTCGTTCAATTAAACCTGACTTGCCGTGGGTATTTTTGTTCCAATCATCCATTAAGGCTAATCGTTCGTCGGATTGATGAACGGCAATAACGGGACCTTCAGCTAAAATGTTTAAATTAGAATCAGTTACGATAGTTGCAATTTCAATAATACGATCGGTTTCTGGGTTTAGACCAGTCATTTCAAGATCGATCCAAATGAGATTGCTACTGTTAATTTGTAATTGTGTGGTCATAATTTGTTATAGAAATTTTCTTTTTGATGCCGAGTAGTGTAGCATAACTGTCAAACTGTTTTAGCAAAAATTAGTGACTGTGGCAAAAAATCAACTATCCAAAAATCAAAAAAGACGTGTTGAGGCTAAACACCGACAACGATTAGAAACCAAACAAGATGAAAGTCTGTTAAATTTTTCATCACCACGTGATGGTGTGGTGATAAGTCGTTTTGGGAAGACAGCTGATGTTGAAGATAACTCACGACACATTTATCGCTGTAGTATTCGGCGTACTTTACCATCATTAGTGACAGGTGATAAAGTCGTGTGGCGTGAAAGTTTGGAGCCTAATACCAATGGTATTATTGAGGCGGTTCATGTAAGGCATTCTGAGTTAGTTCGCCCTGATTTTTATGATGGAGTTAAACCTGTTGCTGCTAACGTCGATCAAATAATAATTATTTCAGCTGTTTTACCTGAATTATCACTTAATATTATTGATCGTTATTTGGTGGCTTGCGAAGCAACCGATATTGAGCCAATCATTGTTTTAAATAAAACCGATTTACTGAGTGATCAACAACGAGCAAAAGTTGAAGAACAATTAACTATTTACAAAAATATTGGTTATCAAGTTTTATATGTTTCTTGTCACAATCACCATGGTATTGCTGCGTTACAAGCTCTTTTACAGAATAAAATATCCATTTTAGTTGGGCAATCAGGTGTGGGAAAATCAAGTATTATTAATTTATTATTACCGCATCAATCACAATCAGCTATTACTGGAGATATTTCCGAATTATCTGGATTGGGGCAGCACACTACTACTTCAACTCGACTTTATCATCTACCAAACGGAGGTGATATTATTGATTCGCCAGGTATTCGTGAGTTTGGTTTATGGCATCTGGAGCCAGAACAGGTAATTAGTGGCTTTAGAGAGTTCGATGACTATTTAGGGGGATGTCAGTTTCGAGATTGTAATCATCTCGATACACCAGGTTGCTTATTACAACAAGCTGTGAAAGATAGCAAAATTGCACCATCAAGGTTAGATAATTATCATCGAATTTTACAAACCATGAAAGAAGTAAAAGCTAGAACAAATAAAAGTTTTTAAATTTTAATATTGTTAATTTTAATTATTTAATTGATGCGATTTCGTTATTACAATAGATAAGGGTAGCTTAAATTGGATCAATAGCAATTTAAGCAACCCGTTAGTATTAAACTATCAGTTTTTTATTGCAAAACCAATAGCTACATATGCAAAACCTTGGAATATAAGGTCTATACCTAAAAACATTCCTAATACCCAAAGACTATCATATGGCCAGCCAGTAATAATCATCAAACCTAAAATTAGGGTAATAATACCAGAAGTGAGTACCCATCCCCAACGTGGTAAATTTCGATTACTAAAAGAAGCAAAAATTTGCGTAAAGCCACTCATAATCAGCAAGATGGAGATCACTAAAGTTAAAGCTGATGAAACCGCAATCGGTCGAAAAAAAGATATTAAGCCAACAATAATGTATAAAATACCTATTATTGTCCATAATGCCGTTTGACCAAAACCTTTGAGGTTAAATGAATTTATTGTTTGTGCAATTCCTGCTATTAAAATTAATGCACCAATAAAATAGACAGAAAAAACAGTTGCAATTAATTGATAACCTAAGGCTAAACACCCTAATACAATTAAAATAATGCCTACTACAATTAACCAATTGGATTTTTGTTTTATATATTGAACGTTATTTTCATCACATATCATATTATTTTCCTACTTTTATATTTAAGTTTACATTTAAATAAAACATCTTTCTGATCGTAGAATTGCTAATCATAGTTAGCAATAGAAAAGAAAGATCGCGGAGGTAATGATTACTGCTGATCTGTAGTATTTTTAGATGTACCACAGATCTTACTACTTACTTATTAAATAACATAAAAACTACGATGAAACTACTCTTTATCCTTCAATGCTTCATCTAATGTTGAGAAGAACATTAGTTTATTGGGGATAGGTACAATTTTTGCGCGAGCTAATGTTTTTAATGGCTGAAATTGCAACTCACATATTGATAAATCAACGTGTTCTGGCAATTCATCAATAAAATGTATTAAGGCATTAAGTCCGCCAGCGTCAAGAATTGGTACGGCATCCCATTGTAATATAATATGCTCATAACCGTTAATTTTTTTATAAAGCTCAGCAAAAGTTTTTTCTGCAGCAGCAAAAAACAGTGGTCCATTAACACGTAAAATTAAAGTTTTATTATCACTCCGATTTAGTTCAACTAAACGAGTCATTCTAGCAATACGACGCATAAATAATATGGAAGCCAGTACTATTCCAAGTGTAATTGCAATAACCATATCAAACAATACGGTCAGTGTCATACAGATAAACATAATTAAAATATCATCTTTAGGTGCACATTTGATGATATATATTACCCGCTGCACAGCACTCATATTCCATGCTACTATTAATAACAGAGCAGCCATTGCTGATAGTGGAATATAAGATAAAAGTGGTGCAAAGCAAATAAGAGCAAGTAATACTACCAATGAATGTAAGACTGCTGCGATAGGTGATGTAGCACCAGCCTTAACATTCGCAGCTGAACGTGCGATAGCAGCAGTAGCCGAAATACCACCAAAAAATGGAGCAATAATATTGCCTAAACCTTGACCTATCAGTTCGCTGTTTGAGTGATGTTTAGTGTGGGTCATTTCATCTAATACTACAGCGCAAAGCAGTGATTCAATGGCACATAACATTGCCATAGTAAGTGAAATCGGAAGTAAAGCTGAAAGTGTCGTCCAATCCCAATTAAATTCAGCATTTTCCCATGGTAAAACAAATTCAGGTAGTACTGAAGGAATACCACGACCGGTAGTATTATCAGCAAGTGTGTAGGTGAATCTTGAGCCTATGGTTTCAATTTGAAAGCCGAATTGATTTAAAATAAACATGATAATAATACCTGCAACCAAAGCTGGTAGATGACCGGATATTTTTACTCGAAATTTTGGCCATACAATTAAAATAATCAGTGTTACCATTCCGACAATTGTATCTGCAATATTAATGGATGGTAAAGTCTTAGCTAATTCAATAACTTTACTTATATAACTTTCAGGCATATGTTCAAGAGTTAAACCAAAGAAATCTTTAATTTGCATGGTGGCGATGGTAATAGCAATGCCTGAGGTAAAACCTAATACGACAGGTAATGGAATATATTCAATTAATCGTCCTAATCGAATCATGCCCATTAATATTAGAAAAACACCTGATAATAATGTTGCAATTAACAATCCGGATATACCATATTGTAATGATACTGGATATAAAATAACTACAAATGCGGCTGTAGGTCCGGATACACTAAAACGTGATCCTCCCGTTAGAGCAATAACAAGACCAGCTATAATTGCGGTATAAAGCCCATGTTGTGGCGGAACTCCACTGGCAATTGCAAGAGCCATTGCTAGTGGTATAGCAATAATACCAACGGTTATCCCTGCAATTAAGTCTTTAAAAAAACGAGTTGTATTATAAGGGGTACTTATACATGCTGAAATAAATGCACAGCTAATTTTGGTGCCAGAAAGGCCATATAATTTCATTATTTTTAATTAATAAAATGGAAGTTATTTTGAGTGCCTAATAAGATAATCTTTTTTACAAAAAATAAAAGAGTGTTATAAAAATAATCATCTTTTATCGTAAAATTTTACTATTAATCAAGTTTAGTGGGTCTGCTGTGTTAATATATGAAACGGATATTGTTATTTAAGGCATTTATTGACCGTTTTTTATCTTAATCCTGATTAGTATCTAAATGGAGATACAAATATGATTATACTGGGTTCTCGTAAGCTATTAACAGTTTTTTTATTTACCTTTACTTCATTAAGTTTTGCTCAACCCTATGTGATCGCTGGTTCCAAAACAGCTTATCCATACGATCCTAAACAAATTCTTACTTCTGCTCCCACAGGCTATCAAGCTTTTTATATTGATCATATTGGACGCCATGGTTCTCGCTATATCAGTAAGTCAAAGCATGAGGATCTTGCTTATCACATTTTATCATTGGCTGATAGTCAGCACCAATTGACCAATTCAGGAAAAGATCTACTAAGTCAACTCATTATCATTAAGCAATTAAATCAGAACCACTATGGTCAGCTCACTAATCTGGGTCGCACAGACATTAGTTTGATCAGTAGACGGATGTTGGAAAATAATCCATCGGTATTTAAAGGACAAAAAATTGAAGTTATTTCAACTAGCTCTCCTAGAGCAAAAGAGACAGCAGAAATTTTTATTAAATCTTTTAAAGTTAAATATCCCAATATTCATGTTGTTCAACAACCAGATAATGAACAAACATTATTACGCTTTTTTGAGTATTCTCCCGCTTATAGTGAATATAAAAAAAGTCAGACCGTTAAAAATGCTGTGAAATCGATTGAGTATGCTTCTCGAACCGAACAGATGAGTAAACAAGTTGCCAAAGGCATTTTTAAGAAATCTTTTTTAAATAAATTAAAAAAAGGGTTAGAGGTATCTGAGGATGCATCAGTAAAAACATCAGATTTTGTTATTGCAATATACCAATTGTATCAAGAATTACAGGCTTTTTCGCCACAAGTTTTAACGGATAATCATCTTGAATTAGACCGTTATTTTTCATCAGAACAAAAGGAATGGTATAACACGGTTGTTACTGCAAAAAATTATTTGCAGATAGGCCCTGCCTTTAATAATACAGGTATTCAAATTAAAATTGCTGCACCATTATTATGGGATATGATTCATTCTGCCGATAAGGCAATAAAAGATAATAATGTGGATGCTAATTTGCGCTTTGCACATGCTGAAACGATTTCGCCATTAGCCACTTTACTTGAAATTGAAGGTTCTGCTAATGTTACTAAAACACTATTTGATTATCCTACTGTATGGAAAGCAGATAAAATTATTCCTATGGGAGCAAACATTCAATGGCTTTTTTATAAAAGCAAGCAAACCCATCAACCTATTTTGATTAAAGTATTGCTAAATGAACGAGAAGTACATTTACCTGTAAAATCAGATATCTATCCTTATTACCTATGGAGTGATGTAAAACAATTTTATGTTAACAAACTGAATAAATTAGGTTTGGTTGAAAATCATTCAGAAATAGAAATGTTAAAAAACCTTCAATAAATAAACAACTATAAATATTATGTTTCTACATGGGGACATAATAGTTAATATTACGATTCTGGTTAGACCTCTAACCAGAATGTCACTGGTCCATCGTTTATCAAAGAAACTTGCATATCAGCTGCAAATTGTCCTGTTTGTGTATTAATTTGCTTTTTACACTGTTCAATAAAAAATTGGTATAGTTTATTGGCTTCCTCGGGTTTTGCACCTTTAGTAAAACTAGGGCGCATTCCCTTATGCGTATCGGCTGCAAGTGTAAATTGAGAAACAACTAAAAGATCACCATTAGTTTGAGTAACATTTAAATTCATTTTACCTTCACTATCACTAAAGATTCGATACCCTAGTACTTTTTCACATAAACGTATTGCTTTTTGCTCGTTATCTTCTTTTTCTATACCTAATAATACTAGTAATCCATGATTAATCTGTCCAATAATTTGATTATTAACAGTAACACTAGCTTGTTTAACGCGTTGAATTAAGGCGATCATAAAGTAATTACTCTGGTAATGATTGATTTTCAACTATGTGCTTTTTGCGATTAAAGTCAGTTAAAGTTGCTGCAAATTCGGCACCAAACAAAACAATGCACCAAGAAAAATAGATCCAAACCAACATAATGGGAATTGATGATACAACCCCATAAATAAGTTGATAAGTTGGGAATGAAGTTATATATAGAGCAAATGCTCGTTTTCCTAGTTCAAATAAAATCGCTGCAACAATGGCTCCGACCATGGACTCTTTGAAAGGCACAGATTCAGTTGGAATAATACTATAAAGCAGCCAAAAACCAGCCACAGATATAAAAAAAGGTAGGGTACTGAGTAGAAAGTTACCCGGTGCAGCAGTAGAAAGCCATTTTAATGAAAATATATATGAACTTATTGCAACACTTGAACCTGCTAAAATAGGACCTAAAGTTAATATCGTCCAATACATCGTTAGATTGTACATGAATGATCGCTTTTTTTTGGTTTTCCATATGCGATTTAGCGCGGTATTAATTGAATTGATTAATAAAAGCGATGTAACTATTAGACCAATTATACCCATAAAGGTCATTTTTTTGGTATTGCCAATAAATTGTTCTAAGTAATTTTCGATAGTGTCACTAGCGGTAGGAACCAGATTGTTATAAATTATTTTTTTTAATGAAAAACTGACCTCATCAAACATAGGGAAAGCAGAGAGTAGAGAAAATATAACAGTAATAAGTGGCACTAAAGCAAGGATTGTTGTATAAGCTAATCCAGCAGAAGACGTGGTTAAACGGTCTTGATTGATACGCAACCATAACATTTTAGTGAATAACTGTATATTTTTGAATGATCTCATATTTTTCTTTTTAGTTAGAAATAATACAATCATTAATCCCATTATTTTTTAATGAGCTTAATGCCTTATTTGCCTCATTTTTATTTGTATATTGCCCCGCTGTGACTCGATATAATTGACCTGAAGATACATTACCACTGATGCCAATCATCGCGATTCTCGCTTTAAGGGTTTCAGCATTAGCTTTATCTTTGAATGCTCCACATTTCAATATCCATTTATTTGAAGTACTAAAATCTTGCGTAGTTGTAGATGTGGGAATTTCTTGTTTGGTTACATTATTATTTTTAGTCGGCGCCACTGGACGTGAGTTATTAACAAAACTATCTAAAATTTGTTGTCGTTCACTCGCGATTGATCTTGAACCATAACTAGCATTGGGAGTTTCTAACTCTTTAAGATAAGTCCAACGTTCTTGTGGCCGTTCAGGTAATGTTATTGCCGGAGGTTGTGTTTTTACTTTTGGGGGTTTGACAGATTGAGTTGGTTTGTTATTCACAATATAATAGAGAATAGTAGAAAATAGAATAATGATAATAATGGCCAAAAATATCATTAAATTAGGCTTATTTCGTGAGTTATTTTTTTTTGATCGGCTCTTTTTTCTTACATAATCACGCTGAACCACAATATACTCTCTTATTAATATCGAATAACGGATTAGTATACAAATAAAAAAAGTGGCTTACACCACTTTTTATTATTCTTTCTAACTGCAATAGTTAACAGATAATGGCATTAAGCCAATGCTTTAATCTGCTTAATTAAATTCGCTTTATGGCGTGCAGCTTTATTTTTGTGGATTAAGCCACGAGCCGCTTGACGATCAACAACTGCTTGCATGTCTTTGAATGCCACTTCAGCTGTTTGTTTATCACCAGCTGCAACAGCTGCGTAAACTTTTTTAATATAAGTACGCATCATTGAACGGTTACTAGCATTATGTTTACGGCGTTTTTCGGATTGAACCGCACGTTTCTTAGCTGATTTGATATTAGCCAAAGTCAACTCCCAAGTTTAGATAAAAATTACATATTAATAAGGCGGCAAAATATGCCTGATTTTCTGCCTATTGTCAATGCTGTTGTATAAAAATTTTTACTAAGATAACAAATTTTTTATTTCCGGCAGATGTTCAGTATATGAGCAATAATGGTTGTAACCTAAAAGAAAATTTTATGTTAGAATAGTCACAATTTTATTATATTGATATTTATAAGAGGAAGTCACATGTCTATTATTAGAATGCAAGATCTTGATCTAAATGGAAAACGTTTATTTATTCGTTCAGATCTTAATGTGCCAGTTAAAAATGGTAAAGTAACCTCTGATGCGCGAATTAAGGCATCACTACCGACTATTGAAGAAGCGATCAAGAAAGGTGCTAAAGTAATGGTTACTTCTCATATTGGTCGTCCAACGGAAGGCGAGTATAACCCAGAATTTTCATTACAACCAGTTGTTGATTATTTAAAAGAACATGTATCTTTCCCTGTTCGTTTAGTAAAAGATTACCTTGATGGCGTGGATGTTAAAGAGGGCGAATTAGTTGTTCTTGAAAATGTTCGTTTTAATGTCGGTGAAGGTAAAGATGATGAAACTTTATCTAAAAAATACGCTGCACTTTGCGACATTTATGTAATGGATGCGTTTGGCACAGCTCACCGTGCTCAAGCTTCAACGCATGGTGTGGGTAAATTTGCACCTATTGCTTGTGCAGGTCCATTATTAGCTGCTGAGTTAGATGCCTTAGGTAAAGCGCTTGATAACCCTGCAAGACCAATGGTTGCCATTGTTGCCGGTTCAAAAGTATCAACTAAATTAACTGTTCTTGATTCACTTTCAAAAATTGCCGACCAAATTATTGTTGGCGGTGGTATTGCTAATACTTTCATTGCAGCGGAAGGTTATAATGTTGGTAAATCACTTTACGAAGCCGATTTAATTCCTGAAGCTAAAAAATTAATGGCTAACTGTGAAATTCCTGTGCCTACTGATGTACGAGTTGCCACTGAATTTAGTGAAACAGCTACCGCAACTGAAAAATCAGTGAAAGACGTTAAAGAAAATGAACAAATTCTTGATTTGGGAGATAAATCAGCAGAAGTATTAGCAAATATTATCAAGAATGCAAAAACAATCCTATGGAATGGCCCGGTAGGCGTATTTGAATTCCCTAATTTCCGTCGTGGTACTGAAATTGTTGCCAAGGCAATTGCTGATAGCCAAGGTTTTTCAATTGCCGGTGGAGGTGATACATTAGCGGCAATTGATTTATTCGGTATTGAAGATAAAATCTCTTATATTTCAACCGGCGGTGGTGCTTTCCTAGAATTCGTTGAAGGTAAAAAACTTCCAGCCGTTGCAATGTTAGAAGAAAGAGCAAAAGCATAATATTATAGTTTAAAAGTAAGGATGAGCTAATTACTCATCCTTACTACTTTTTATATTAATAAATTTATAGGTAATAAAATGGTTACAAAAATTTCTGATGTCGTTAAACCTGGCGTAGTAACTGGTGATGATGTTCAAAAAGTGTTCCAAATTGCACGTGAAAATAATTTTGCGCTACCAGCGGTGAACTGTGTTGATACAAATACAATCAATGCAGTTATTGAAACCGCAGCTAAAGTGGGGTCTCCTGTTATTGTTCAGTTTTCCAATGGTGGTGCACAATTTATCGCAGGTAAAGGTTTAAAACTTGAAGGTCAAGAGTGTGCAGTGTTAGGTGCTGTATCTGGTGCTAAACATGTTCATCTAATAGCAGAAAAATATGGCGTACCTGTTATTGTACATACTGACCATTGTGCGAAAAAATTACTGCCTTGGGTTGACGGATTACTTGATGCTGGCGAAACTCATTTTGCTAAAACAGGTAAACCATTGTTTTCTTCTCATATGATCGATCTTTCAGAAGAAACATTAAAAGATAACATTGATATTTGTTGTCAATACCTTGCTCGTATGTCGGCAATGAAAATGACATTAGAATTAGAATTAGGTTGTACTGGTGGTGAAGAAGATGGTGTTGATAATAGCCATATGGATAGTTCAGCACTTTATACTCAACCAGAAGATGTTGCTTATGCTTATGAACGTTTGAGTGCAATTAGTCCTCGTTTCACTATTGCTGCTTCATTTGGTAACGTACATGGTGTTTATAAACCAGGTAACGTTAAATTAACGCCAAAAATTCTCGATAATTCACAAAAATATGTATCAGAAAAGTTTAATCTACCTGAAAAATCATTGAACTTTGTGTTCCATGGTGGTTCTGGTTCTACTCCAGAAGAAATTGCAGAAGCGGTAAACTATGGTGTTATCAAAATGAATATTGATACTGATACACAATGGGCTAACTGGGCTGGTATTTTAGATTACTACAAAGCAAATGAAGCTTACTTACAAGGACAATTAGGTAATCCTGAAGGTCCTGATGCTCCAAATAAAAAATATTACGATCCTCGTGTATGGTTACGTAAAGGTCAAGATTCTTTAGTTGCACGTTTAGAGCTTGCATTTAAAGAACTTAATGCAATTAACGTACTATAATTTGATGGCAAGAAAGCAGAACTAGTGGTTCTGCTTTTCATTTATCCGGTTTTAAATAAATCTTGATTTTTGTTTTAAGTTATAGGATAATTTCGCCCTCATTTAACTTAGGGGAGCTGTCTATTTATTAATAGCTATTATTAATAGAGGCGTTTGCACCCGAGAAAAGGAAAATTAAAAATGGCAAAAAAAGTACAAGCTTACATCAAGTTGCAAGTTGCAGCTGGTGCAGCGAATCCTAGTCCGCCAGTTGGTCCTGCACTTGGTCAACATGGTGTTAATATTATGGAATTCTGTAAAGCATTTAATGCAAAAACTGAAAGCATGGAAAAAGGTTTACCTATTCCTGTTGTTATTACAGTATATTCTGACCGTTCATTTACATTTGTAACTAAAACTCCTCCTGCTGCGGTTTTATTAAAAAAAGCTGCTAAAATTAAGTCTGGTTCTGGTGAACCAAACAAGAAAAAAGTAGGTAAAGTAACGAGTGCTCAGATTCGCGAAATTGCTGAATTAAAAGCTGCAGATATGAATGGTGCTACCATTGAAACAATGATGCGTTCTATTGAAGGAACTGCTCGTTCAATGGGCTTGGAAGTGGAGGGTTAATTAATGGCTAAATTATCTAAGAAAGCTAAACTTATCCGCGAAAAAGTGAATGCGACTAAACAATATGAGATTAATGAAGCTATTGCTTTATTGAAAGAACTTGCAACAGCTAAATTTACAGAAAGTGTTGATGTTGCTGTTAATTTAGGTATTGATTCACGTAAATCAGATCAAAATGTACGTGGTGCAATTGTACTTCCACACGGTACTGGTCGTAGTGTCCGCGTTGCTGTATTTACTCAAGGTGCAAATGCAGAAGCAGCTAAAGAAGCTGGCGCAGAACTAGTTGGAATGGATGATCTAGCTGATCAAATCAAGAAGGGCGAAATGGATTTTGATGTAGTTATTGCATCACCAGACGCTATGCGTGTTGTTGGTCAATTAGGTCAAATTTTAGGACCACGTGGTTTAATGCCAAATCCTAAAGTTGGTACTGTAACGCCTAATGTTGCAGAAGCTGTTAAAAATGCTAAAGCTGGTCAGATTCGTTACCGTAATGATAAAAATGGTATTATCCATACAACTATCGGTAAAGCTGACTTTGATGCAGCGAAGCTTAAAGAAAATTTAGAAGCATTACTTGTTGCTTTAAAACGAGCAAAACCAGCCTCTTCTAAAGGTGTATTTGTGAAGAAAGTTAGCCTTTCTACTACAATGGGTGCTGGAGTTGCTATTGATCAAGCAACTTTAAATGCAACGGTTTAATTACCTTTGTTAATTAAACAATAAGAATCGGTTGGTGTCTGGCCTTAACCAGACCCCGTCCAAGACCGTAGGTGTAGTTGAATTTTAACTACTTAATTTTCCTACGTAGACGGTGACAGAGCCTGATAGATATAATAGAGGGATTCTGCTCATCGTGGTTATGCTAGCTACATGTGTAGCTAGTTAAAATCAGTCTAGGCTTTGCCTAGTTTAATCCAGGAGCAATACCAATGGCACTAAATCTTCAAAATAAACAAGAAATTGTTGCTGAAGTTAACGAAATCGCCAAAGGTGCGCTTTCTGCAGTTGTTGCTGATTCTCGTGGCGTAACTGTAGAAAAAATGACTGCATTACGTAAGTCTGCTCGTGAAGCTGGTGTTTATATGCGTGTTGTTCGTAATACGCTTTTACGCCGAGTTGTTGAGGGAACTCAATACGAGTGTTTAAAAGATACGTTTGTTGGTCCAACTCTAATTGCATTTTCAAATGAGCACCCAGGTGCTGCAGCGCGTATTTTTAAAGCGTTTGCTAAAGAAAATGATAAATTTGAGATTAAAGCCGCAGCCTTTGAAGGTGAGTTGATTACTGCAGCGAATATTGATCGCTTAGCAACATTACCTACTTATGAAGAAGCATTAGCACGCTTGATGTCAACCATGAAAGAAGCCGCAGCTGGCAAATTGGTTCGTACTCTTGCAGCAGTTCGCGATCAAAAAGAAGCTGCTTAATCGCAGTATGATTGTGAACTTTATTAATTAATAAAAATTGTAAATTTGGGAAACTATATTATGTCTATCACTAAAGAACAAATTTTAGATGCAGTTGCCGAAATGTCTGTAATGGACGTTGTTGAACTTGTATCAATGATGGAAGAAAAATTTGGCGTTTCTGCAGCAGCAGCTGTGGCAGTTGCAGCAGCTGGTCCAGCTGAAGCAGCAGAAGAGAAAACTGAATTTGATGTAATCTTAAAAGAAGTTGGTGCTAACAAAGTAGCTGTTATCAAAGCAGTTCGTGGTGCAACAGGTTTAGGCTTGAAAGAAGCTAAAGATCTTGTTGAATCAGCTCCAGCAACTGTTAAAGAAGGCGTTAGCAAAGCTGATGCAGATGAACTTAAAAAGGCACTTGAAGAATCTGGTGCGGTTGTCGAACTTAAATAAGTTTATCGATAGCAACCTAAATGGCTGGGGGTTTTTTACCTCCAGCCTTTTTGCGCTGTAAAAAGTCAAAGAATTTTATTTGAAGATTATCAATAAAAAGTAATAAAGAAATTGTATATTTTCTAAGCCTAATCAATTGATATTTAAAGATATTTTCGATGAGGTGTCAGGCGTTATTATTTGAAGGTAGTACCCCCTGATGAATATTTAATCATGCTAAAATAGCAGATAAGCAAGTTGAGGAACTAATGGTTTACTCTTATACCGAGAAAAAACGAATTCGTAAGAATTTTGGTAAGCGTCCACAAGTCTTGGATATACCGTATCTTCTTTCTATTCAACTTGATTCGTTCCAGAAATTTATTGAGCAAGATCCAGAAGGTCAATATGGCTTAGAAGCCGCATTCCGTTCAATATTTCCGATAAAAAGTTATAGTGGTAACGCTGAGTTACAATACGTGAGCTTTAAAATGGGCGAACCTGTGTTTGATGTTAAAGAATGTCAAATTAGGGGAATCACTTACTCAGCACCGTTGCGCGTAAAATTACGTTTAGTTATTTATGATAAAGATGCGCCAGAAGGAACAGTAAAAGATATTAAAGAGCAAGACGTCTACATGGGCGAAATTCCTTTAATGACGGATAATGGTACGTTTGTGATCAACGGTACAGAACGTGTAATCGTATCACAATTACATCGTAGTCCTGGTGTGTTCTTTGATAGTGATAAAGGTAAAACACACTCTTCTGGTAAAGTTTTATATAATGCTCGGATTATTCCTTATCGTGGCTCTTGGCTTGATTTTGAATTTGATCCAAAAGATAATCTTTTTGCCCGTATTGACCGTCGTCGTAAACTTCCAGCAACAATTATTTTACGTGCCTTAGGTTATGAAACAGAAGAGATTCTAGATATTTTCTTCGAAAAAACTATTTTTGAAGTGGGCAAATCCAAACTGAAAATGGATCTTGTTCCTGAACGTTTACGTGGTGAAACAGCTCTTTTTGATATCGAATCAAAAGGTAAAGTTTATGCTGAAAAAGGTCGTCGTATTACGGCTCGTCATATACGTGAATTGGACAAAGATAACGTTACTAAAATTGACGTACCTGTTGAATATATAGTTAATAAAGTTCTAGCTAAAAATTATGTCAATGAAGCGACAGGTGAAGTTATTGCTTTTGCTAATACACCAATTTCATTAGAGTTATTGCTTGAATTAACTAATGCTGGTCATAGAAAGATCGAAACATTATTTACAAATGATCTTGATCATGGACCATTTATTTCTGAAACTTTAAATGTTGATTCAACTCGTGATCGATTAGGTGCATTAGTTGAAATTTATCGTATGATGCGCCCTGGTGAACCACCAACAAAAGAAGCGGCTGAAGCATTATTTGATAATTTATTCTTCTCTGATGAGCGTTATGATTTGTCAGCTGTGGGTAGAATGAAATTTAATCGTTCTTTAGGTCGTGAAGATATCGAAGGCGAAAGCGTCTTGACAAAAGATGATATCGTTGACGTAATGAAGAAATTAATCGGCATTCGTAACGGTCATGGTGAAGTTGATGATATTGATCATTTAGGTAATCGTCGTATTCGTAGCGTTGGTGAAATGGCAGAAAACCAATTCCGTATTGGTTTAGTACGTGTAGAGCGTGCTGTTAAAGAACGTTTATCTTTAGGCGATCTAGATTCACTTATGCCACAAGATATGATCAATGCTAAACCGATCTCAGCTGCAATCCGTGAGTTCTTTGGTTCTAGTCAATTATCTCAGTTTATGGATCAAAACAATCCATTATCTGAAATTACTCACAAACGTCGTATTTCAGCATTAGGTCCAGGTGGTTTAACTCGTGAACGTGCAGGATTTGAAGTTCGTGACGTACATCCTACCCATTACGGTCGTGTGTGCCCGATTGAAACACCTGAAGGTCCGAACATTGGTTTGATTAACTCATTAGCAGTTTATTCTCGCACTAATGAGTATGGCTTTTTAGAAACTCCATATCGCCGTGTGATTGATGGTATTGTAACTGATGAAATTAATTATTTATCAGCGATTGATGAGAGCGAATTTGTTATTGCTCAGGCTAACTCGAATCTTGATGAAGACGGACGTTTCAAAGAAGATTTAGTGACTTGCCGTTTAAATGGTGAGTCTGGTTTATATAGTCCTGAACAAGTTCATTATATGGACGTATCAACTCAGCAAATCGTATCGGTTGGTGCTTCATTAATTCCATTCTTAGAGCATGATGATGCGAACCGTGCCTTAATGGGTGCAAACATGCAACGTCAAGCGGTACCGACATTAAAAGCGGAAAAACCATTTGTTGGTACTGGTATGGAAAGGGCTGTAGCGGTTGACTCTGGTGTAACGGCAGTAGCTCGTCGTGGAGGTACCGTTCAGTATGTTGATGCATCACGCATTGTAATTAATGTTAACGATGATGAAATGTACGCTGGCGAAACCGGTATTGATATTTATAACTTAACTAAATATACCCGTTCTAACCAAAATACTTGTATCAATCAAATTCCATGTGTGGAATTAGGAGAAAAAGTTGAGCGAGGTGATGTTCTTGCTGATGGTCCATCAACTGATCTAGGTGAATTAGCATTAGGTCAAAACATGCGCGTGGCATTCATGCCATGGAATGGTTATAACTTTGAGGATTCCATTTTAGTCTCTGAAAAAGTGGTACAAGATGACCGTTTTACTTCGATTCATATTCAAGAACTTTCTTGCGTATCTCGTGATACTAAACTTGGTGCAGAAGAAATTACTGCTGATATTCCAAATGTAGGTGAAGCAGCCCTTTCTAAACTGGATGAATCAGGTATTGTTTATATCGGTGCTGAAGTTAAAGGCGGTGATATTCTGGTTGGTAAGGTGACACCAAAAGGTGAAACTCAATTAACTCCGGAAGAAAAACTACTACGTGCGATTTTTGGTGAAAAAGCGTCTGATGTTAAAGATACTTCTTTACGTGTACCAAATGGTGTTTCTGGTACAGTAATTGATGTTCAAGTCTTTACGCGTGATGGGGTGCAAAAAGATAAACGTGCACTTGAAATTGAAGATATGCAATTAAAACAAGCACGTAAAGATTTAACTGAAGAACTTAACATTTTAGAAGCTGCTTTGTTTGCTCGTATCCGTGATGTATTAATTGCTGGTGGTATTAAAGCTGATAAATTAGATGTGTTACCACGTGAAAAGTGGTTAACAATTGGTATTGCAAATGAAGAGAAACAAGCTCAATTAGAGCAGCTTGCAGAACAGCACGAAGAAATCAAAGCAGAATTTAACAAAAAACTTGAAGCTAAACGCATGAAGATCACTCAAGGTGATGATTTACAACCTGGGGTGTTAAAAATTGTTAAAGTTTACTTAGCTGTTAAACGTCAAATCCAGCCTGGTGATAAGATGGCAGGTCGTCATGGTAACAAAGGGGTTATTTCTAAAATTAATCCAATTGAGGATATGCCATATGATGACAAAGGTCGTCCTGTTGATATCGTACTAAATCCATTGGGTGTTCCGTCTCGTATGAATATCGGACAGATCCTTGAAACTCACTTAGGTATGGCGGCTAAAGGTATTGGTCAGAAGATCGATGCAATGCTAAAAGAACAGCAAGAATTAGCTAAATTACGCGAATTTATCCAAAAAGCGTATGATCTTGGCTTAGGTGCTGCACAAAAAGTTAATGTTGCAGAATTTACTGATCAAGAAGTCATGACACTGGCACAAAACTTACGTAATGGCATGCCACTTGCTACACCAGTATTTGATGGTGCTAAAGAGCAAGAAATTAAGGCGTTACTTGAACTTGGTGACTTACCAACGTCAGGGCAAATTACGCTGTATGATGGCCGTACAGGTGAGCAATTTGAACGTCCTGTAACCGTTGGTTACATGTATATGCTCAAATTAAATCACTTAGTTGATGACAAAATGCATGCTCGTTCTACTGGTTCATACAGTCTGGTTACTCAACAACCATTGGGTGGTAAAGCTCAATTCGGCGGTCAACGTTTCGGTGAGATGGAAGTATGGGCACTTGAGGCATATGGTGCTGCTTATACTTTACAAGAAATGTTAACAGTCAAGTCAGATGACGTGAACGGCCGTACTAAAATGTACAAAAATATTGTAGATGGTGATCATCGTATGGAACCTGCGATACCAGAATCATTCAATGTATTGTTAAAAGAGATTCGTTCGTTAGGTATTAATATCGAGTTAGACGAAGAGTAACCTTCTCTAGTTCAAATGATTTCTATTTATAGGGATAACTTATTAGCAATAATAAGTTATCTAATTGATTTAACTCCATAGGAGTCAATTGTGAAAGACTTACTAAAGTTTCTAAAAGCACAAACTAAAACTGAAGATTTTGACGCTATCAAGATAGGTCTTGCCTCTCCTGATATGATTCGTTCATGGTCTTTTGGTGAAGTCAAAAAACCTGAAACAATCAATTATCGTACGTTTAAACCTGAACGTGATGGATTGTTTTGTGCTCGTATTTTTGGGCCAGTGAAAGATTATGAATGTTTATGTGGAAAATATAAACGTTTAAAACACCGTGGTGTAATTTGTGAAAAATGTGGTGTAGAAGTCACTCAAGCTAAAGTACGTCGTGAACGTATGGGTCACATTGAGCTTGCTTCTCCAACTGCACATATTTGGTTTTTAAAATCATTACCATCTCGTATTGGTTTACTACTTGATATGCCTCTACGTGATATTGAACGTGTGCTTTATTTTGAATCATTTATGGTTCTTGATGGTGGTATGACCAATTTAGAACGTGGTCAGATTTTAACTGAAGAACAGTATTTAGATGCGTTAGAAGAATTTGGTGATGAGTTCGATGCACGTATGGGTGCAGAAGCTATCCAAGAATTATTACGTAACATAGATGTTCAAGCAGAATGCGAAGCACTACGTGACGAATTAGCAACAACGAATTCTGAAACTAAACGTAAAAAATTAACTAAACGTATTAAGATCATTGAAGCATTTATTCAATCAGAAAATAAACCTGAATGGATGATTTTAAATGTATTACCAGTATTACCACCTGATTTGCGCCCATTAGTACCACTTGATGGTGGACGTTTTGCAACATCAGATTTAAATGATCTTTATCGTCGTGTAATCAACCGTAATAACCGTTTAAAACGTTTATTAGATTTGGCTGCGCCAGATATTATCGTACGTAACGAAAAACGTATGCTACAAGAATCGGTTGATGCATTATTAGATAATGGTCGTCGTGGTCGTGCAATTACAGGATCAAACAAACGCCCTTTAAAATCACTTGCTGACATGATTAAAGGTAAGCAAGGTCGTTTCCGTCAAAACCTATTAGGTAAACGTGTTGACTATTCAGGACGTTCAGTAATTACTGTAGGTCCATATTTACGTTTACACCAATGTGGTTTACCGAAAAAAATGGCACTTGAATTATTCAAACCATTTATTTACGGAAAATTAGAACGCCGTGGTTATGCAACTACCATTAAAGCAGCCAAGAAAATGGTTGAACGTGAAGATGCAATTGTTTGGGATATCTTAGATGAAGTTATCCGTGAACATCCGGTATTACTAAACCGTGCACCAACACTTCACCGATTAGGTATTCAGGCATTTGAACCTATCCTAATTGAAGGTAAAGCGATCCAATTACATCCATTAGTTTGTGCGGCATTCAATGCTGACTTCGATGGTGACCAAATGGCGGTTCACGTACCATTAACGTTAGAAGCTCAATTAGAAGCGCGTGCGTTAATGATGTCAACCAACAACATTCTTTCGCCTGCGAGTGGTGAGCCTATCATTGTTCCTTCTCAGGACGTGGTATTAGGTCTTTACTACATGACTCGTGATAAAATTAATGCGAAAGGGGAAGGCATGATTTTAACCGGACCTAAAGAAGCAGAAAAACTGTATCGCTTAGGTCTTGTTGAGCTACATGCTAAAGTTAAAGTACGTATTACTGAAAGCCACCGTAATAGTATTGGTGAGTGGGAAGATACAACTTCTGTGGTTGATACTACAGTTGGTCGTGCTATTTTATGGTTAATTATGCCTAAAGGTATGAGCTTCTCAGTTATTAATCAACCACTAGGTAAAAAAGCGATTTCACGAATTTTAAATATTTGTTATCGCCAATTAGGTATGAAAGAAACTGTAATTTTAGCTGACCAAGTAATGTATACAGGTTTTGCTTATGCAGCTCGTTCAGGTGTTTCAGTTGGTATTGATGATATGGAAATTCCTGCGAAGAAATTACAAATCATCAACGAAGCAGAAATTGAAGTTGCTGAAATTCAAGAACAGTTCCAATCAGGTTTAGTTACTGCTGGTGAACGTTATAACAAAGTTATCGATATTTGGGCCGCAGCTAATGAGCGTGTCGCTAAAGCGATGATGGATAACTTATCCACAGAAAAAGTCATTAATCGTGATGGTGAAGAAGAGGTTCAATCTTCTTTCAACAGTATCTATATGATGGCTGACTCTGGTGCTCGTGGTTCTGCAGCTCAGATTCGTCAGTTAGCTGGTATGCGTGGTTTGATGGCGAAACCAGATGGTTCAATTATCGAAACACCAATTACGGCAAACTTCCGTGAAGGATTAAACGTACTTCAGTACTTTATTTCTACCCATGGTGCACGTAAAGGTCTTGCTGATACCGCCTTAAAAACTGCGAACTCAGGTTACTTAACACGCCGTTTAGTTGACGTAGCTCAAGATTTAGTAGTTATTGAAGATGATTGCGGTACGTTAGAAGGTGTAGTAATGACACCAGTAATTGAAGGTGGTGATGTTAAAGAGCCACTACGTGAACGCGTATTAGGTCGTGTAACAGCTGAAGATGTATTAAAACCAGGTGGCGCGGATATCTTAATTCCTCGCAATACACTGCTAGATGAAAGCTATTGTGATTTACTAGAAGCTGAATCTGTTGATAGTGTGAAAGTACGTTCAGTAGTTTCATGCGATACTGATTTTGGTGTTTGTGCAAAATGCTATGGTCGTGATCTAGCTCGTGGTCATTTGGTTAACAAAGGTGAAGCAATCGGTGTTATCGCGGCTCAGTCAATCGGTGAACCGGGTACACAGTTAACCATGCGTACATTCCATATCGGTGGTGCAGCATCTCGAGCAGCAGCAGAATCAAGTGTTCAAGTTAAAAACAAAGGTAGCATTAAATTAACTAATGCGAAGTTTGTGACTAATCCAGATAAGAAATTAGTAATTACTTCACGTAATGCTGAATTAACGATTATCGATGAATTAGGTCGAATGAAAGAAACCTACAAAGTTCCTTACGGTTCGATTTTAAGTAAAGGTAATGGTTCAGCAGTTGAAGCTGGTGAAACAATTGCGAACTGGGATCCACATACTATGCCAGTTATCTCTGAAGCAAAAGGTTTCGTACGTTTTGTTGATATGGTTGATGGTCAAACTATTACGCGTCAAACAGATGAGTTAACAGGTTTATCATCTATAGCGATATTAGATGTGGCTGAGCGGACTGGTGTAGGTAAAGATCTACGTCCAGCAATCAAAATTGTGGATGCCAAAGGTGATGATATTTATGTCGCTGGCACTGAAATGCTTGCACAATACTTCTTACCAGGTAAAGCGTTAGTTCAATTAGAAGATGGAGCTGAAATCAATATTGGTGATACACTTGCTCGTATTCCACAGGCATCTGTTGGTACCAAAGATATTACAGGTGGTTTACCACGTGTTGCTGACTTGTTTGAAGCTCGTAAACCGAAAGAACCTGCTATACTTGCTGAAATTGATGGTATTATCTCATTTGGTAAAGAAACCAAAGGTAAACGTCGATTAATTATTACACCATTAGATGGTAGTGAGCCATATGAAGAGATGATTCCTAAATGGCGTCAACTTAACGTATTTGAAGGTGAACAAGTTGGTCGTGGCGATGTGATTTCGGATGGTCCTGAATCAGCTCACGATATTCTACGTTTACGTGGTGTAAATGCGGTTACACGTTACATTGTTAACGAAGTGCAGGAAGTTTATCGTCTACAAGGTGTAAAGATCAACGATAAACATATTGAAGTTATCGTTCGTCAGATGTTACGTAAAGCAACGGTTATTCATCCAGGCAGTTCTCGTTTACTTGATGGGGAACAGCTTGAGGTTTCACGCTTGAAGATTATTAACCGTGAACTTGAAGCGCAAGGAAAAGAACCTATTGTTTACTTACACGATCTGCTTGGTATTACTAAAGCATCACTAACGACTGAATCGTTTATATCTGCGGCGTCGTTCCAAGAAACTACGCGCGTATTAACCGAAGCAGCAGTTGCTGGTAAAAATGATGAATTACGTGGCTTAAAAGAAAATGTAATTGTTGGTCGATTAATTCCAGCTGGTACTGGTTATGCTTATCATAAAGAACGTATGCGTAAACGAGCAATGCCATCGACTGATGATATTCAAACAACAATTTCTGCAGAAGAAGCAACAGCTAACTTAGCTGAATTACTTAACTCAGCAGAAGAACAGCAATAGCTTTGTGAAAGGCTAGAATATAAATAGCACGCATAGGCGTGCTATTTTTTTGTCAAATATTTAAAATGCAAAAGGAGATTTGTATGTTTATTGTAATGAATCGTTTTAAGATTAAACGTGGGAGTGAAAATACATTTATTGAAATATGGCGTAATCGTGATAGTCATTTAAAAGAAATGAACGGATTTAATCGTTTTTACTTATTACAAGGAAAAAGTGAAGAAAATTATACGTTATTCTCTTCATATACTGAGTGGGAATCTAAAGAAGATTTTGATGCTTGGGTTAATTCTGAACATTTTCAACATACCCATCGCAACACAAATAATCGATCAAATAATAAAGATATTTATTTTGAGTCAGCACAATTAGAATGCTTTGAAACAATTCTATAATCAAAAAATTATAAAAATAAGATAATTTAATAAATTTATCTGAATTAATTTTAATAAATAATATTGCGATGTATATTTCATCAATAATTAGGATTATACTTCGCAAATTTGATAAATAAAGATATAATATTTAATAAATAGTGAGCAATGTAAGTTTAGTTGATAAATATCATTACCCGATATAATTAAATACTTAATAGTTCACCTGAAATTATTTTTTAACGTCTTATCTTTATAATTTTCTGATATCTGTATTATTTTCCATCAAATTTGTATCTATTTGTTGTTAATAGCAAGTTATTTTACTAAGTAAAATAGCAAAATATATAGTTCTTAAATAACATATTTACTATACATAATTTATTAATTTATCAATGAATTAAATTATTTATAAGGACTTACAATGAAATCAAAATCTTTATTAATTATTATTGTACTAGTTATTATTGGGGCTTTTATTTTTTTTAAGGACTATAACAATATTCAAAACCAAGATGAAGCTGTAGCCGCTTCATGGTCTGAAGTTGTTAATCAATATAAAAGGCGTGCCGATTTGGTCCCTAATTTAGTGAACACTGTAAAAGGTTACGCTTCTCATGAAAAAGACGTATTAATTCAAGTGACCGATGCTAGAGCTAAAGTTGGTTCAATTCAAATTAATTCTGATCAACTTAGTGATTCAGCTTTATTTTCAAAATTCCAACAAGCACAATCTGAATTAAGCTCTGCATTAAGTCGATTAATTGCAGTAAGTGAAAATTATCCTGATCTTAAAGCTAATACACTTTATCAAGATTTAATGAGTCAACTTGAAGGTACGGAAAATCGTATTACTGTAGCAAGAGGAAGATACATTCAAACAGTTCAAAGTTTTAACAGTTATATTCGCAAATTACCAACGAAATGGATTGCAGACATAATAGGACAACAACCAAAACAACAATTTACTGTTGAAAATGAACAACAAATATCTAATGCGCCATCTGTCAATTTTGGGCAATAGGTATAATGAAAAATTATTTCTTACTTAGTTTTTTATTAATGTTTAGTTGGCTTAGTTATGGGCTAACTGACATCCCCTCTTTTAATCAACGTGTTATTGATACAACTAATACATTGACATCTTCACAAGTAAATACTTTAGAATCAAGTTTACTTGAATTTGAAAAGCCAAGAACAGATGGAGCACAAATTGCCGTATTAATGATAGCTAAACTTGATAATGAAACGATTGAACAATATGCAGATCGAGTATTTATACAATGGAAAATTGGCAAGAAAGGGCTTGATAATGGTATTTTATTATTGATCGTTAAAGATGATAAACTGATGCGTATTGAAGTTGGTTATGGCTTCGAAGGAACAATAACCGATTTAGTTGCAAACCATATTATTCGTGAACAATTAGTGCCACAATTTAAGCAAAATAACTATTATCAAGGCATTGATAATGCATTATCAGTATTAAAAGAAAAAATTGATACTTCAGCTTCAGATTTCGGTGATGAAAAAGAGCAGAATCTTAATACTTTGCTTGCTAGCGAGTTTGGCTCACAGCTTATTAATTATGGATTAGTTTCTTTCTTTATGTGTTTTTTTATTGCAAATTTATTATTTAATAAAGTTAGCGCTAAACGAAGTTTAGGAACCGGATTGCTCAATGGTCTCTCTGTTGGGGGATTCACATTATGGCATGGATATCCCATAAATATGGTATTACCAGTATTATTTTTAGCTTTTGTAACAAGTACCATTTTAAGTGGTATTTTGTCAGCCGGAGGTCGTAATGGTGGTAGTAATAACCGTCGAGGTGGGGGCGGCTTTGGTAGATTTGGAGGCGGATCAGGAGGTGGATTTGGTGGTGGTGGCGGTGGACGCAGTGGTGGCGGTGGGGCATCTGGGAGTTGGTAATAATAAATGAGTTTTTTAAGGAGCCTTATTCTCTAATGAATACTTTTTCTTTGTTATTAAAAGTCATCGTTTTTCCCTTATTACATTCTGTTTTCATATAAATAATGACCAACTTAAATTTGGTATTTAACAAAAAAATTCAGTTAAGCGATAATATTTTTGACATGAACGAAATTATATAAATAAGAATAAATATTGAAGTAATAATCAATAATTAAAACAAATTATCTTATTTACGCCCATTGACGAAATCATGATTTACAGGTAATATGCGCGCCTTACGGCATTGTGTAGTTTTTAGCTATACTGAATAAAATTTTAAGGTAGATACATATATCTTATGCTAAATAAATTGCCATTAATAATTGATCCTATTAAAGCAGCGCAAAAACGGCTTGATTACGTTGGATATTATCCTGTTCAAGCTATAACTAGGGTTGATTATCCGAAAAGTGATATTACATGTAGCTTATCTTTTTATTTTGATGAGCAAAAACTTTGTGTTATCACAATTGATGCAAAAATGACGTTAGAGTTGATTTGTCAACGTTGTTTTAAACCTTTTATCACTGAAGTTCATGTGATGAATAAATTTAGTCCTGTTAAGAGCGATGCTCAAGCAGAGACTCTACCGGAACATTATGAGCCTGTTCTGATGAACGAGTTCGGCGAAGTAGATATATTAGCGTTACTTGAAGACGAAATTATTCTTTCGTTGCCAATTGCGCCGGTACATGATAGTAAACACTGCGAAGTGTCAGAGGCAGATATGGTATTTGGTGACATTCCTACTGAGAATGAAAAACCAAATCCATTTGCAATTTTAGTTAGTTTAAAGAATAAGGGGTAAATCCATGGCTGTTCAACAGAATCGTAAAACTCGTGCAAAACGTGGTATGCGTCGTTCTCATGATGCATTAACTGTTGCTAATATCTCAGTTGATGAATCAGGTAAAACTCATTTACGTCATCACGTAACCGCTGATGGTTATTATCGTGGTCGTAAAGTGATTTCTAAATAATTACTATTTAATTAGAAATTCTCAGGTGACATTTTGGATAATCTAACCATTGCGTTAGATGCTATGAGCGGGGACTTCGGTCCTCGTATTGTTGTTCCTGCAGCAATACAAGCACTAAATTGTTATCCAAACCTTTCTTTATTTCTGGTCGGCGATCCCACAGAAGTTAATTTCTTTTTGTCTAAAGAAAATTCTCAACTTATCACTCAATATCAATCAAATGGTAGACTAACTTTGGTTGAATCAAGTTCAGTAATTGCTAATGACATGAAACCCTCATATGCAATTCGTCATAGTCAAGGCTCATCTATGCGAATAGCATTGGAACTTGTTAAAGATAACAAAGTTCAAGCATGTGTAAGTGCAGGTAATACAGGGGCCTTAATGGGACTATCAAAGCTGTTATTACATTCATTAACAGGAATTGATCGACCTGCTTTAGTAGCCACAATTCCGGCTTTAAATAATCAAAATACTGTAGTATTAGATCTCGGAGCTAATGCGCAATGTGATAGTGATATGTTGGTACAATTTGCAATAATGGGTGAAATCCTGGCAAAAACAGTGCTTAAGATAGATCATCCTCGAGTTGCATTACTAAATATTGGTGAAGAAGATATTAAAGGTTTAGATAAAATCCGAGCAGCGGCAGAGATTTTAAAAGCTAATGATCAAATTAATTATATTGGTTATTTAGAAGGTAATGAGCTATTAACTGGTAAAACAGATGTATTAGTTTGTGATGGTTTTGTCGGTAATGTGACACTGAAAACTGTAGAAGGATTAATTAAAATTTTTATGTCCTCATTTAAATTATCTTTAGGTCGCCATTCATTTTTTATAAAACTATTAAGTAAATGGCTTCAAAAGACGATTACAAAAAATTTTGGTTATTTAGATCCTGGACGCTATAATGGCGCTTGTTTGCTTGGACTCCGAAGTATTGTAATTAAAAGTCACGGTAGTGCCAATCAAAAATCATTTTTTGCAGCAATTGAACAAGCTATTTTGGCGATACAAACAAATATACCAGAGAAGATTGCAATGAGCCTTTCTTCCGCATTACCCAAGAGCGAATAATTAGATGTATACAAAGATTTTAGGAACAGGAAGTTATCTTCCAAAACAGATAAGAACTAATGCTGATCTTGAAAAAATGGTCGATACTAGCGACGAGTGGATAACCACGCGCACTGGTATTAAAGAAAGACGCATTGCTGATCCAAACGAAACCGTTACAAGTATGGCTTATGAAGCAGCTATAAATGCAATAGATATGGCAAATATCAATAAAAATGATATTGGCATGATTATTGTTGCAACAGCAACTTCAGTTAACGCTTTTCCAAGTTCTGCAACAGAATTACAAGCTAAACTAGATATTGATGATGTCGTTGCATTTGATGTGTCAGCTGCATGCTCAGGATTTGTTTATGCACTTGATATAGTGGATAAATACATTAAAAGTGGTGCAGTTAAATATGCATTAGTCGTTGGTTCAGATATGTTAACACGGGGCGTTGATCCAAATGACCGAGGAACCATTATTATTTTTGGTGATGGTGCCGGAGCGGTTGTTGTTGGAGCATCAGATGAACCGGGTATTATTGCTTCACATCTTCATGCTGATGGGCGTTATGGCGACTTGTTAAAGTATCCATATGTTGATCGTCGTAATATGAATGATCCCGTTTATATGACTATGCATGGTAATGAAGTGTTTAAAGTTGCTGTTAAAGAGCTTTCAAATTTAGTTGATGAGCTTTTAATGGAAAATTCATTTAATAAGGCAGATCTTGATTGGTTGGTTCCACATCAAGCTAATTTAAGAATTATTTCAGCAACAGCAAAACGTTTAGATATGGATATGAGTAAAGTCATTGTTACATTAGATAAACAGGGTAATACTTCCGCGGCTTCTGTTCCTTGTGCTTTAGACGCAGGTGTACGAGATGGGCGAATTCAACGAGGCCAACTAATTTTATTAGAAGCTTTTGGTGGTGGCTTTGTTTGGGGTTCTGCACTAATTAGATTTTAATTTATGATTTATTTCAATAATCAAGGATTTAATAATGACTAAATTTGCAATGGTATTTCCAGGACAAGGTTCACAGACTGTAGGCATGTTAAAAGATCTTGCTGACAATTTTCCAATTGTGAAATCAACTTTTGCTGAAGCTTCAGAGGTACTCGGTTATGATTTATGGGCTCTAATACAAGCTGGTCCAGCGGAAGAATTAAATAAAACCTGGCATACACAACCAGCATTACTTGCCTCATCTGTAGCTATATACAAAGTATGGCAAGGAGAAAATGGCCCTGAACCTGATTTTATGGCTGGACATAGTTTAGGTGAATATTCAGCTTTAGTTTGTTCGGGTGTGATTGATTTTAAAGATGCAATTAAACTTGTTGAATTGCGCGGAAAATTAATGCAAGAAGCTGTGCCAAGCGGTACCGGCGCTATGTATGCAATTATTGGGTTAGATAATGACTTGATTCGCCATGCATGCGAACAAGCGGCACAGGGGCAAGTTGTTGCGCCGGTAAATTTTAATTCTCCTGGTCAAGTCGTTATTGCAGGTAATAAAGAAGCGGTTGAGCGAGCAGGTGTTTTATGTAAAGAGGCTGGAGCTAAACGAGCACTACCTCTTGCAGTGAGTGTACCTTCACATTGTGATTTAATGAAGCCAGCGGCGGATAAATTAGCATCAACCTTAAATAGCATTACATTTAATACACCGAAATTTGCAGTGATTAACAATGTTGATGTCAAAGTTGAATCAGTCGCTGATAATATTAAAGCAGCTTTAACAGCCCAGCTTTATAGTCCAGTACGTTGGACTGAAACAGTTGAAAAAATGGCTAATCAAGGCGTAACATTGTTAGTTGAAATAGGGCCGGGTAAAGTATTAACAGGTCTAACTAAACGTATTGTTGACACGTTGTCTGGCTGTGCTGTTAATGATAAAGCTTCATTAGATGCCGCATTAGAAATTACTAAATAAAAGATAAAAAGAGGTGAGTATGAACCTATCAGGAAAAATTGCTTTAGTCACTGGCGCGAGTCGCGGCATTGGTAAAGCTATTGCAGAAAAACTTGTTGCTTGTGGCGCAACCGTTATTGGAACTGCAACAACCGAAAAAGGTGCTCAAGCCATAAGTGACTATTTAGGCACTAAAGGTAAAGGTTTAGCACTAAATGTGACCGATGAAGGATCTATTGAATCAGTAATTAATACAATTAAAACGGAATTTGGTGATATTGATATATTAGTTAATAACGCTGGCATTACTCGTGATAATTTATTAATGCGAATGAAAGAAGAGGAATGGCAAGACATTTTAGATACAAATTTAACTTCTGTTTTCCGTTTATCTAAAGCTTTAATGCGTACAATGATGAAAAAGCGTTATGGCAGAATTATAACAATTGGCTCAGTAGTTGGCACTATGGGTAATGCTGGACAGGCTAATTATGCTGCGGCTAAAGCAGGACTAATTGGCTTTAGTAAATCACTCGCACGTGAGGTGGCCTCAAGAGGCATTACCGTTAATGTTGTTGCTCCAGGTTTTATTGCAACTGATATGACAGCAACTCTAACAGATGAACAAAAAGCGTTAACATTGGCACAAGTTCCTGCTGGACGTTTAGGTGAACCAACTGAAATTGCAAATGCAGTTGCATTTTTAGCATCAGATGAAGCATCTTATATTACTGGTGAAACTTTACATGTCAATGGAGGCATGTATATGGTGTAATTGATTAAAATAGTGTAAAATAAGCCAATATTTTAACATTTGGCTTAAAAAATGAGCAATTGGGTTGAAAAATGATTTGCATCTTTTTCAACATTTTATAAACTTACATTCACCGCCACTTTCGGCGATTTTTATAGGAAAAAAAAGAGTATGAGTACTATTGAAGAGCGAGTTAAGAAAATTATTGTTGAGCAACTTGGTGTGAAAGAGGAAGAAGTTAAAAATGAATCTTCTTTCGTTGAAGACCTTGGTGCTGACTCTCTTGATACAGTTGAACTAGTTATGGCTTTGGAAGAAGAATTTGATACTGAAATTCCTGATGAAGAAGCTGAAAAAATTACAACTGTTCAATCAGCAATTGATTATATTACTGCAAATCAATAAGATTGCAGAGTTTTCACACTAGGCGGTCAAATGATCGCCTAGTTTGTATTCTTATCTTTATTTTTTAATTTAAGAATATTCAACGAAAACTTAAAATAAAATTTTCAATGATTCAAATTTCATTTCAATCCTTTTCTGGAGGACAATGTGTCTAAACGCAGAGTTGTTGTTACAGGAATGGGCGTGATATCTCCAGTCGGTAATACAGTTGAATCCACTTGGCAAGCACTTTTAGCTGGTCAAAGTGGTGTTGAACTCATAGAACACTTTGATACAGCCCCTTTCGCAACGCGCTTCGCCGCTATGGTAAAGAACTTTGATGGCGAAGATTATAATATTTCACGTAAAGATGCGCGTAAAATGGATTATTTTATCCAATATGGTATTGCTGCAGGTATACAAGCAATGCAAGATGCGGGTATTGAAATAACGGAAGAAAATGCAGAACGTATTGGTTGTGCTATTGGTTCAGGTATTGGTGGACTTGGATTAATTGAAGAAAATCACAGTGCATTAGTCAATGGTGGACCAAGAAAAATTAGCCCGTTTTTTGTTCCATCTACAATTGTTAATATGATTGCTGGTCACTTATCTATTATTTACGGATTAAAAGGTCCAAGTATTACTATTGCTACAGCTTGCTCCTCTGGTGTTCATAATATAGGGCATGCTGCTCGTATGATTGCCTATGGTGATGCTGATGCAATGTTAGCCGGCGGTGGGGAAAAAGCAAGTACTCCACTTGGTATTGGTGGATTTGGTGCGGCTCGTGCATTATCTACAAACAATGATAATCCTAAAGGTGCAAGTCGACCATGGGATAAAGATCGAGATGGTTTTGTGCTTGGTGATGGTGCGGGCATTATGTTCTTAGAAGAATATGAACATGCCAAAAAACGCGGTGCTAAAATCTACGCGGAATTAGTTGGATTTGGTATGAGTGGTGATGCATATCACATGACCTCACCACCAGCGGATGGTAGCGGTGCAGCGTTAGCTATGAAATGTGCACTTCGTGATGCAGGTATAACTCCTGATCAAGTAGGATATATTAATGCTCATGGTACATCAACACCAGCTGGTGATAAAGCTGAAACGCAAGCGGTTAAAAGTATTTTTAAAGAAAATGCTAATAAAGTGATGGTTAGTTCAACTAAGTCTATGATTGGTCATTTACTTGGTGCAGCGGGTGCTGTTGAGTCAATTTTTACTGTGCTGGCATTACGTGATCAAGCTATACCACCAACTATTAATCTGGATAATCCAGATGAAGGTTGTGATCTTGATTATGTACCTCATACCGCTCGTCAAGTTAAGAATTTGGATTATGCACTTTGCAACTCATTTGGTTTCGGTGGAACCAATGGTTCAGTGTTATTTAAAAAAATCTAATTCTATTTTGCTTTCCCATCACGATAAATCGTGATGGGAGTAAGAAACTCTTTTCTATATTGCTGCCTAATAATGGTTAAAATTATTTAATCAAAAATATGCGGTGTATCCCATTTTTCCAAATTATTTAACGCATCAATCGCTAATGAAAGTCAAAGTGTATGTTGCAAGGTAATAAGATGCAATCTATACGTTTCACCTTTTTAATTAAAAATGACATTGTTATGTGTGGGGAATTTTATTTTATCCTTTATAACTGCTGCTATTATGATTGCTGCTGCACTATTACCAAAACTGCTATATACAAGGCTTTAATGCATTAGAGAAGGGCTTAAAGCAGAAATAAGCAAGGATTGGAAAAAGTATTATTAGTTGAAAACCCTTCTGAATATAAAAATTTAGCTGATGTGATGGATAATTCATTATAAGGTAAAATTAAAATGTACTAGTGATACTGGAGGGAAAAAGCCAGTAATACAGCTAAAGCTTTAGCTGAAAAACTCAGTTATTCTTGTGTCGTTGCACGAACTTTGGTTACAACAGATGCACCATATACTGCTTTGTTGATTATTTTTAAATTAATTATTATTTTAAACAATATTTTGTATTATCTGGAAATCCAGATTTAATTTTAGTTGATTCAAATGTTATAGCTAAGGTACCAACGCGACGTTTAGTGGTTAGAATAGGCGATGCAATAGCAACAGGGTTTGAAGCAGAAGATTTTCAAAAAATATATCCGCAAATATGAGAGAACGACCTGGAACTTTTACTGTTTTTCCATTAGAACAATTTTGTTTGATATATTATTAAAAGATGGTGCACAAGTAAAAGATGCTTGTGAATAAAATTTAATGGCTCTTGTATTAAAACATATCATTGAAACAAATATGCTTTCCAGGTCTTGGGTTTGAAAGTGGCGGATTATCTGTAGTCATGCAATTTATAATGGTTTTACTGCATTAGAAGCAATACATGATTATTGGCATAATACAAAAGCAAATGTAGCAATAGGTATTTCGCTATTTTAATGACGATTGACAGCGATTTAGAAATGATTGAAATCTTTTATAACTTTATGAGTTGATTGGATTATCAACAATCCTTGCAGAAATAGGTCAAATTGATATTTGTGATGAATACTTGATGAAAATGGATGCATTATGTTGTGTTTAAGAGGAGTCGATCTATAACTTACTTGTTGAAGCTAACTTAAATACATTATCTGCCGAAATAAAAGCAATAAATGCAGAAGGGTTATGTCTTAAAATACATTAAATAATCTATTTTCGATTATCCTATCTACAATTAAGAGTGCTGTCGTTGATTTTGTGTACAAGAGTTTTTATTATTGCAAACTTGTTTGAAGTTGAGCATGTAAACAGGATAAGAATATTCATCTTGCTTGTGTTATAATGCCAATCAATTTTATATCATTTTTATTTCCGGTAATTATGGCAGACCCCAAGTTTATTCATCTGCATTTACATAGCGATTTTTCCATGATTGATGGAATTGCTAAAGTGGATACTTTAGTTAGTGAAGTGAGCAAATTGCAGATGCCAGCTTTTGCGATCACTGATTTTACAAATCTTTGCGGATTGGTTAAATTTTATGGTTCAGCAATGTCCAAAGGAATTAAACCTATTATTGGTGCGGATTTAGTTATTAAAAACCCGCAATTAACAGATGACATTTATCAGTTAACATTATTAGCTGCAACTAATGAAGGATATCAAAATCTTACTTTATTAATTTCTAAAGCTTATCAGCGAGGTTATATTGGCGATATGCCAGTAGTAGATCAACAATGGTTGGTTGAGCATAGAGCAGGATTAATTGTTTTAGCAGGAAGAGAAAGTGATATTGGCATTGGTATCACTCGTAATAATCAAACAATCATTGATAATGGAATCAATTTCTATTTTCAAAATTTTTCTAATCATTTTTATTTTGAACTGGTACGTACAGGGCGTCTTAATGAAGAATTATTCATTCATACTGCCGTAAAACTTGCCGAACAATATCAATTACCTGTTGTTGCTACCAATGATGTCAGATTTTTAAAATCATCAGATTTTGAAGCTCATGAAATTCGTGTAGCCATTCATGATGGTAATACTCTTGAAGATCCTAATCGACCTAAAAACTACTCATCTCAACAGTATCTTCGTAGTGAACAAGAGATGTGTGAACTATTTTCGGATATCCCTGAAGCTTTGGAAAATAGCGTTGAAATAGCAAAACGATGCAATGTTACAATTCGACTTGGCGAATACTTCTTACCCAAATTTCCGACAGGAGATATGTCAACTGAAGAGTTTTTAGTCCATAAATCACTCATAGGTTTAGAAGAAAGACTTGAATTTCTTTTTCCCGATCCTGAAACAAGAAATCAAAGAAGATCGGAATATGATAAACGACTAGAGACAGAATTAAATGTCATCAATCAGATGGGATTTCCAGGATACTTTCTGATAGTTATGGAATTTATTCAATGGTCAAAAGATAATGATATTCCTGTTGGACCGGGTCGAGGATCGGGCGCAGGCTCTCTCGTTGCTTATGCTTTAAAAATTACTGATTTAGATCCATTAGCTTTTGATTTGCTATTTGAACGTTTCTTAAATCCTGAACGGATTTCAATGCCTGACTTTGATGTCGATTTTTGTATGGAAAAACGTGATCTGGTTATTGATCATGTTGCTGATATGTATGGTCGAGATGCTGTTTCACAAATCATTACTTTTGGTACGATGGCAGCTAAAGCGGTAATACGTGATGTCGGTCGAGTACTTGGACACCCTTATGGATTTGTTGATCGTATTTCTAAGTTAATTCCACTTGATCCAGGGATGACACTGGCAAAAGCTTTTGAAATTGAACCTCAGCTTCAAGATTTATATGATAATAATGAAGATGTTAAATCATTAATCGACATTGCCCGCCAATTAGAAGGTGTAACACGAAATGCGGGTAAACATGCTGGTGGAGTAGTGATTTCACCGACTAAGATTACTGATTTTGCACCAATTTATTGTGATCCAGAAGGAAATCATCCAGTAACGCAGTTTGATAAAAATGATGTTGAATATGCTGGACTGGTAAAATTTGACTTTTTAGGACTGCGTACATTAACCATTATCAATTGGGCAATTAAAATGATTAATGAACGTCAGTTAAAAAATGGTCAACCACCAGTTGATATCAATCGCATAGAACTTGATGATCAAAAATCCTTTGAGTTGTTGCTAAAAGCCGAAACCACAGCGGTATTTCAGCTGGAATCTAGAGGAATGAAAGATTTAATTCGGCGTTTAAAACCAGACTGTTTTGAGGATATGATAGCGTTAGTAGCACTATTTCGTCCTGGACCACTACAGTCTGGCATGGTAGATAATTTTATCGATCGTAAGCATGGTCGGGAAGACGTTTCTTATCCTGATATAAAATATCAACATGAATCATTAAAGCCAATACTAGAACCAACCTATGGTATTATTTTATATCAAGAACAAGTTATGCAGATAGCTCAAACCTTATCCGGTTATACTTTAGGTGGTGCAGATTTATTGCGTCGAGCTATGGGTAAGAAAAAACCTGAAGAAATGGCTAAACAGCGATCTGTCTTTAAAGAAGGAGCCGAAAAACAAGGTGTTGACGGTGAACTAGCAATGCGGATATTCGATTTAGTTGAAAAGTTTGCTGGTTATGGTTTTAATAAATCACATTCTGCTGCTTATGCATTGGTTTCCTATCAAACATTATGGTTAAAAACGCACTATCCAGCTGAATTTATGGCAGCAGTGATGACTGCGGATATGGATAATACTGATAAAATTGTTGGTTTAGTTGATGAATGTTTAAGAATGGGATTAAAAGTTAATCCTCCTGATATTAATAGTGGTCTTTACCATTTTCATGTGAATGATAAAGGTGAGATTGTTTATGGTATAGGTGCTATAAAAGGGGTTGGTGAAGGACCAATTGAAGCCATTGTTGAGGCTCGTAACAGCGGTGGATATTTTAAAAATATCTTTGAACTTTGTGCCAGAACAGACATGAAGAAAATCAATCGCCGTGTACTTGAAAAGTTAACTATGGCTGGAGCTTTTGACAAATTAGGACCACATCGAGCGGCGATTTTACATAGTATTAATGATGCCATGCAAGCTGCAGATCAATATGCGAAAGCACAAGATATAGGTCAAGAAGATATGTTCGGTGTTTTAGCCGAAGAGCCTGAGCAAGTTGAACATGCTTATGCCTCCGTTCCCGAATTGCCTGCTCAAGTTTTATTAGATGGTGAGCGAGAAGCATTAGGACTATATTTAACAGGCCATCCAGTAACTCAGTATTTAAAAGAATTAAATCGTTATTCTGGTGGGTTAAGGATAAGTGAGGCTTCTCCAACTGGTTGGGGAAAACTCGCAACCTTTGCAGGTATAGTTGCAGATGCTAGAGTTAGGATAACTAAAAAGGGTAATAAAATTGGTTTGTTTACCTTAGATGATCGTTCTGGTCGTATTGATGGCATGCTGTTTACCGATTCTTTAGAAAAATTTGGGCATCTACTTGTAAAAGATAAAATTCTCATAGTGTCAGGACAAGTTAGTCATGATGATTTCAATGGTGGACTAAAAATGTCAGTCCGAGATATTGTAGATTTAAAAGATGCTAGAGCAAAATATGTAAAAGGCCTTGCTATTACATTAACTGAAATTGAAACTAATCGTTCAATACTACAACGATTACAACAAGTTTTTGAGCCTTATCGCCATGGAAGTGTACCTGTAAATTTATATTATCATCGCGAAGATTCTGTAGTACGTATTCAATTTGGTACTACATGGCGAATAATACCAGAAGATGCTCTAATTGTTGAATTAAAAACATTGCTTGGTAACGATCGTATTGAATTTGAATTTGATACATAATTACCTATCAATTGAGCATTATTGATTTAAAATATTGGATCAATAAAGTCACTATTATTAAAAACTAGTGACTTTATTTTTGAATAATTGAAGTAAATTGATATAAATATTGGTGACTTCAATAACTATTACATAGTAGAATTGACTTAATTTTATCTTAAGAAATAGTCAGTATACTGTAGTTAATGATGTATTTTTTAGGAAATACAAATAAAACAAGAGGCAATCATAAGCGTTATGAACAATTTTTTGGAATTTGAAAAGCCGATAGCGGAATTAGAAGCAAAAATTAATTCCTTAAAGAACATTGATTCGCAACAAGTAGAATTAGATTTAAATTTAGATAAGGAGATTAAACAATTAAATCGAAAAAGCCGCGAGTTAACTAAAAAAATATTTGCAAATCTATCACCTTGGGATGTAGCACAATTAGCTAGACATCCCAATAGACCTTATACATTAGATTATATAAAAGAAATTTTCACTGATTTTGATGAGTTGGCAGGCGATCGCGCATATGCTGATGATAAAGCAATAGTTGGAGGTATCGCTCGTATTGATGAACGTGCGGTTATGGTTATCGGTCATCAAAAAGGACGAGAAACCAAACAAAAGATATATCGTAACTTTGGTATGCCTGCTCCAGAAGGATATCGTAAAGCATTAAGGCTAATGCAATTAGCTGAGCGTTTTAAATTACCTATTATTACTTTTATTGATACTCCTGGTGCATATCCTGGGATTGGTGCTGAAGAAAGAGGTCAAGCTGAGGCTATTGCCAGAAATTTAAGAGAAATGTCACGTTTAAAAGTACCTACAATTTGTACTGTTATTGGTGAAGGAGGGTCTGGAGGTGCACTTGCAATTGGTGTAGCAGATAAAGTTAACATGATGCAATATAGTACTTATTCGGTTATCTCGCCAGAAGGTTGCGCATCTATTTTATGGAAAAGTGCTGATAAAGCATCCGTTGCAGCTGAAGCCATGAACATGACCGCTGATAAATTACTTAAACTAAATCTTATTGATGCGATTGTACCTGAACCACTAGGTGGAGCTCATCGTGATTACTCTAAAGTAGCTGCATCATTGAAAAAACAATTGATTAGCGATTTAGATGAACTTGAAAATATGGATTTATCGACTTTACTTGAAAGAAGATTTCAACGATTAATGAACTATGGTTATGTGAGATAAATTTAAATCTGGAATTTATAATGGAAAAATCGACAGGATTACAGCGCATTGTTAATGCTACAAAGTATTCTTTAAAAGGCTTTAAATCTGCAATTAAATATGAAACGGCATTTCGACAAGAGCTAATTTTGTTGTTGGTAGCTTATGTGACAGTAATGATAATTGATTTCACAATCTATGAACGAATTTTATTACTTGGTTCAATAGGTTTTGTTATGATTGTAGAATTACTTAATAGTGCTATTGAATGCGTTGTTGATCGGATCGGTAGTGAGAGACATGAATTATCTGGACGAGCGAAAGACTATGGTTCTGCTGCCGTATTTATGTCTCTGTTATTAACAGTTATTTTATGGATTTATCTATTTTCTTGTCATTTTTTTTCTTAATTTTATCTAAACGTGATGTTTTATGAAACATCGTGACAGAAAGGAAATCTACTATAGCCAACCATATTAAAAATGCGAGATCGTCACTCGCATTTCAACAAAGTTAATACTATTCTGAAACCAGTTCTTTAGCAATAATACTACCTGTTCTCTCAACATCTAAGATATTTTTCAACCATGGTAATATTGTTTGCATTTGTTCATGTAATTTCCAAGGTGGATTAATCACCAACATCCCAGATGCAGTCATACCTTTCTGATTATTATCTGGTTTGATTGCTAATTCAAATTGTGAAATTCGTCTAATTCCCAATTTAATAATACTATCGATCATTTTTTGCGTTTGTGTTCGTGATACAACTGGATACCAAATTAGATAAACACCCGTTGCAAAACGTTTATAAGCTTCAAATAATGCTTTAGGTAATATTTGATAATCTTCTTTGATTTCATAAGATGGATCAATTAAAATAATTCCACGTCGAAACTCATGTGGTAGCTTGGATTTTAATTGTAAAAAACCATCTTCACGTAATACCTTTGCTCTTTTATCTTTATTGAATTCCTGGCGTAATAATGGATAATCTGTAGGATGTAATTCAGTTAAATTAAGCTTGTCTTGTTGTCTTAATAATTGTTTAGCAATTAAAGGCGAACCTGGATAATATTTTAATTCACTAAAAGGATTATATCGTTTTATTATAGATAGATAGGTATCAAGAGGCTCAGGTATATTAGATTGTTGCCATAGCATATTAATACCTGATAAATATTCACCTGTTTTTTCTGAGTGCTCACTTTTTAACAAGTATCTTCCCGCACCAGAATGTGTATCTAAATATAAAAAAGGTTTTTCTTTTTCTTTTAGTGAATTGATACATAATGTTAATACAATATGTTTTAATACATCTGCATGATTTCCTGCGTGATAGCTATGCCGATAGCTTAACATGACTTATTTGACCTCTTTTGTTCATTTTTCTGCATATAGAAAGTTGTTAATGCTAGACTTAAAAGACATGGAATTTCCATCAATTCTTCAATGAGATCTTTTCGATCAGGCTCTAGAACCAAAAATTCATATCCCAAACGTCTATGTTCAGCAATATCAGCAATACCTAAGAAAAGAAATGCAAAAAATAAGTGCCAAACGGGAATTATCTCAAATTTATATCGACGAATTATCTCTTGACGAATAGAGGGTAAAAAGATACTTAACAATGGTATTGCAATAATAATACTAGCAATAATTTTGTAATAAATACGAGGAATATCAGGGAAAAAATCGCGTCCCCAACTAATGCCTCGTCCAAAAAGCATAAACCACCAAAATATTGTCCAAATCCAAAATTTATAAAGGTTTAAATTATACTTGACGCTTTTAGCATAATGATATGTATAACAACACATAAATAACAAGAATAATGATTGTATATGTTCAATTAAGCTAACGGTTAATTTATTGTCTAATGGAAGCCAAAAGTTACCAGTGATATATAGAAGAACGCTCAAAATCACAATAAACATAGAGCTTTTGTAAAAGTGCGTATCAAATTTAGGCATAATTTATTTCAAGAATTAAACAAAATTTTTAAGTTTAAGTATAGTACCGCATTTACGACATTGATAACTAGTTTTATTCTTTCTAATTTTATTATGTCGTATTGGTGATAAATAATGTTCTTGGCAATCACAAATATATACATACTCGAAACGTTTGAAAATAAAATTATGGGTGACTTTAGGTTGTTTCTTCATTATTTCAGACATGACATATTGCCATTCTTTACCATGAGGTTTTACCTTTCCATAGCTTTGAAAGGTAATAAGATGAGCTAATTCATGGGGAACGACTTCATCAATAAAATTTTTCCCATTTTCATAAAGCATTGTAATATTAAGTTGAATTTCCCAATGATTTAATACTGCACTACCTGCTATACTACCTTTTGATTTATAGATAACTTTTGGTTCTTTATATTCAGTCCCTAGCAGTTGATTGGCTTGATTTAAGTACTCTCTCAAACAAGCCATCACCTGATTATGTAAATAAATTGGTATATGTTTATAATCCTGCCGCATCGCGAAGTAGTGCTGCTTTATCGGTTTTTTCCCAAGGAAAGATATCTCGACCAAAATGACCGTAAGTTGCAGTTTTTTGATAAATTGGTTGAATCAGATCAAGCATTTGAATTAACCCATAAGGTCTTAGATCAAAAAATTCTTTGATTAACGAAATAATTTTATCGTGTCCAATTTTCTCAGTGCCAAAAGTATTAACATAAACAGATGTTGGATTAGCAACACCAATTGCATAAGAAATTTGTAACTCACATTTATCAGCAAGTCCTGCTGCAACAATATTTTTAGCAACATATCTTGCTGCGTAGGCAGCGGAACGGTCTACTTTTGAAGGATCTTTTCCAGAAAATGCACCACCACCATGACGAGCTGCACCGCCATAGGTATCAACAATAATTTTTCGGCCAGTTAAACCACAATCTCCCATAGGACCACCAATTACAAAACGCCCAGTTGGATTAATAAAGTATTTAGTTTTAGAGGTTAACCATTCGGCAGGTAATGTCGGTTTAATGATTTCTTCCATTACAGCCTCTTGTATAACTTTTTGTTCGATACCTTCTGAATGTTGGGTCGATAAAACAATTGTATCGACACCTTTTATCTGACCATTTTGATAAATTAATGTGACTTGACTTTTTGCATCAGGCCTTAACCAAGGAAGTGTACCATTTTTTCTTACTTCAGCTTGGCGGCGCATCAAATCATGAGCATAGCTGATTGCGGCGGGCATCAAGTTAGGCATTTCATTAGTTGCATAACCAAACATAATACCTTGATCACCAGCGCCTTGTTCTAATGGATCTTCTTTATCCACGCCTTGATTGATATCGGGGGACTGTTTACCAATTGCATTTAACACGGCACAAGAATTTGCATCGAATCCCATTTCTGAACTAGTATAACCAATATCATTAATTGTTTTTCTGGTTAATTCTTCTATATCTACCCAAGCAGAAGTTGTAATTTCACCTCCAACTAACGCCATACCTGTTTTTACATATGTCTCGCAAGCAACACGAGCTTTTGGATCTTGTTTTAAAATTGCATCAAGTACGGCATCAGATATTTGATCTGCAATTTTATCTGGATGACCTTCTGAAACAGATTCTGATGTGAATAGAAATTCTGACATAAAATACCTTTTTAACTTAATAGTGTCTAACGCTGAAAATATAATATTCAGCTTTTAAGTGCCTATTTTAGCAGTTTTACCATCTAGACGTCTATCTTAATAGTTTATAAAATAAAAGCAAATTTATTAGAAATAAAATTACTTGCATTAATTTCTATTCAATTTACGATATCGCTCGTTTTTTATTTTATTATCTAATAAAGTTTAATTTACTATGAATAGTATAAAACAATCTCCTAGTGTGTTGGTATTTGATTCTGGCATTGGTGGATTATCCGTCTATAAAGAAATTTACAATAAAATACCTAATGCGCATTATATTTATGCATTTGATAATGAAATGTTTCCTTATGGTGATAAATCGTCAGAAGTTTTGGTTAATCGAGTTAATGCTGTTATTAAAACTATTAATAAATTTCAACAAATCGATTTAGCGGTTATTGCATGCAATACGGCTAGCACTATTTGTTTACCAAGTTTACGCTCTAACTTTTCTTTTCCTATAGTGGGCGTAGTACCTGCAATTAAACCTGCAAGTTTACTAACTAAAAATAGATGTATAGGATTATTGGCAACAAAAGCCACGATTGAAAGGGCTTATACAACAAATCTTATTAACCAATTTGCTAATCATTGTTCAGTTAAATTATTAGGTTTGTCTGAATTAGCACTCATAGCAGAAAATAAATTACAAGGTATTGCTGTAGATATGCAATATTTGAAAAAATTGATGCAACCATGGCTTAATATGCAAACTATTCCTGATACAATAGTTCTTGGCTGTACTCATTACCCGTTTATTAAAGAAGAGTTGCAGATGATTTTTCCTCAAGTTAATTTTATTGATTCAGGTTATGCAATTGCAACTAGGGTATATAATCTATTAAAAGACAAGTATGACGTAAACAAAATACCATTATTTAAAAAAGAAAATATTATATTAAGTACAATCTGCAATCAGTCCGTTGAAAAATTGATTAAAAAATTAACTAAATATAATCTTGATAAATATCAGTGTATTAATGTCTTTTCTGTTTAAAGGTTATTCGAACGAATAAATATTTAATCTTTTTTACTTGCCAAAAAAAATGAAGTGCCTATAATGCGCATCCACTGACACGGCGTCATCGACAAACAGAGACAGCAGGTGTAAGTGAGCAAGGTCAAAAATTTTGA
>NZ_JAFNMX010000009.1:0-104670 GCF_026537015.1 Gilliamella sp. B2887
GGACAGTGCTGATTTGCGCGGTGCTAATTTGCGCGATGCTAATTTGCGCAGTGCTAATTTGGACAGTGCTGATTTGCGCGGTGCTAATTTGCGCGATGCTAATTTGCGCAGTGCTAATTTGGACAGTGCTGATTTGCGCGGTGCTAATTTGCGCGATGCTAATTTGCGCAGTGCTAATTTGGACAGTGCTGATTTGCGCGGTGCTGATTTGAGCGGTGCTAATTTGCCTAAATCAATATTCATTATTTTAGATGAAACCTATTTCATATCAATAACAAATGGTGATTGCGTCCGCGTTGAAGACGAATGTCACCCAGCAAATAATTGGCGCAAATTTTCAAAAAAAGAAATTGCCCAAATGGATGGTAAAAAAGCTCTGCAATTTTACCCGCGATTACTTGATATCATTGATATTTATTGCGGTAAGGGCGAGCGTCCAGATTGGTTAAAAGAGGAATGAAAACAATGAACACAATACCCATAGATCATGTCGGCTGTAATGTTTATCAAATGGACCGATTTAGAAATGATTATAAATTAAATGAGGGCGAAAGAATTTACGCCCTTTTTTGTACATGTGTACTAACAATCGGCATGTTGTTTATGTTGATTCATTGGATGCTACAGATCGCAACTAATTAGAGAGAATATGAAAATGGCAGAATCATTTGAAAAGAAAATCTGGGACACCCTGTCCTCAATTAATGTTAACGACAAAATAGAGAAGAAAAACGGTCTTACATATTTGTCGTGGGCTTGGGCTTGGGGTGTATTAATGAAACACTATCCACAATCTACGTACACAATTAACCCTCCAACAACAGAGTTGGATGGCTCTATGACGGTAAGTGTCACTTTGACAATAAAAGAAGACAAGAACGAAGCAACTCGATTTATGTGGTTACCTGTTATGGACTTCAAAAATCACGCCATTAAAAATCCTAATTCAGTAGACATAAATAAGGCGACAATGCGGTGTTTGACCAAAGCTATATCAATGTTTGGGCTAGGTTTTTATATTTACGCTGGCGAGGATTTACCAGAAGAAGAAAAACAGGCGCAAAAAATTAATGAGGATGAGTTGAACAAAAAACGTGAATCATTAATAAAAGCGGTTGAACAATCCGCACAAAAGGGAGTTGATGCTATGGGTGAGTTTTGGAAATCATTATTAATTGAAGACCAAAAACTTATCGGAGCAGACGAAAAACGTCGTATCTATGACAACATAGCAAAAATGGCAGACGCAAATGGAACAGCGAACGAATGAATGGTTTACCGCGCGTCTAGGTAAAGTCACTGCTAGTCGGATTAGTGACGTAATGGCAAAACCTAAAAAAAACGGGCATTCTGCATCTCGTCAAAATTACATGGCTCAACTGATTTGTGAGCGATTAACTGAAACACCAGCCGAATCATTTACTAACACAGCCATGCAACGAGGTACGGAATTAGAACCAGTTGCAAGGGAAATGTACATACTAAACCAATTTGATGCAACAGTAAAAGAAGTAGGATTTATCCCCCACCCCTCAATCGGAAATGCTGGAGCTAGTCCCGACGGATTAGTAAATCACGACGGGTTAATCGAAATAAAATGCCCTAATACGTGGACACATTTAGAATTCATTCAATCACTGAAACCCAAACGAGAATACATATTACAAATGCAATGGCAAATGATTTGTACAGGTCGGAAATGGTGTGATTTTGTGAGTTATGACGATAGATTACCCGACAATTTAAGTTACAAATGTGTTCGAATTTATTATGACGAAAATTTAGCCCAAGAAATCGAAGCGGAAGTTATTAAATTTCTACAAGAACTTGATGAACGGATTAAGCAAATAGAAGCAGTTTAGCCGTCCAAGTGACGACTTTTATATAAGGAATGAAAAAATGACCAGATTAACAAAAAGAATTAAAGAGAAAATTTGTAGAAAAGCAATTGAGCAATCGCCAGCAAATAAAGAGCTGGCAGAGGTAAATAAAAATTTATTAAAATTGGCACTTGATGTTTATAACGATAATGCAACAAACAAAGAAATTGAGGAATTTCTCGAAATAAGAGAACGTATAGAAAAACTACCATTTGAAGGCGGATATTTTTATAAAAGAGACTATGTTAGGTGTAATTTTGGTGGTATGTATTGTCCGCTACTTGCCCCCAAAGATATTATTTTTTTTGAACTTAAAGAAGACCCAACTTATTCAGCAGGGCATGAATTTACAAAAAGATTTTTGCAGTTAGAGAGTGAAAAAGATTCATTAAAAAAACAAATACAGTGCTTGCAAGCTGAAATTATGGCTATCCTCAATAGCTGTACAACCCTCGAAAAATTACAAAGGGTTTGGACTGAGTCAGTTAATTTCCTAGACGGCATCGAGATTGATGCAATCAAAACCAATTTACCCGCCATTAAAATTGCAGACCTAAACGAAAAATTAGGTATTTCACAGTAAATAAAATAGCGTCTGATATATGCGCTGATAATTAGCTGTTAGCCATGACCCCTATTTCCTTGGGGGAGAGCGCACTAATTTGAAATATGCAAGTCTTTCTGAATTTCATATGACGGTAGTCACGCCGTTGGCGACAGAGTGACATTTTAATAACTGAGGGGGTTAATTCAATGAGTAAAAAGGTAGAATACTGGGAAGACAAGATTTATGACGTTGATTTACCCATTCCAAAATTCAATCAATTTGACCCAGTTTTATATGACGGAATCAGAACAGAGATCGCTGATAGCGCCAATTATTATGCGTTCAATGATGATGGTGTGATGTGTCCATGGTACTACGTACCCACCCTAATAGATGATTTTATTTGTATTAACCTGGTACCAGAAACTGATTTAACTGAATTCACAAATGATTAAGGAGGTTTAAATGGCTAAATTTATTGAGGTAACGCTCGAAGGCAAAAAAGGGTTGGTTAATGTTAATGCGTTTCATTCTGTTGAGGGTTACGGCGATCGCTCTCTCATTCGTTTAATTGACGATGAGTCAGCGTATTATGTTGACGAAACCTACGAGGAAATGAAAGAAAAATTGGAGGTGGTTAATGGATGAATTTCCTTGGCGTAATGCTAAAACAGAGCCACCAGACTATAATGACATTGCCATAGCAAAAATCAAATGCGTTGAGGGCTATCACTATTGTATAGATAGCAAATGTGAGGGCGGTGACTGGATGTGTTGCTGGGAGGGTGATGAGGTTATTAAGTGGTTTAGTTTATATGAAATGCCATTTGATATGTTTTTAACGAGAAAAATCGAACTGTACGACAAAACAGTATACAAAAATATAGATGATGCCAGAGTTGACGGCGCAATATCTGAGATTAGTGTTGAGGGTGTCACTAACGAAACAATGAAACTAATTATCAATACTGTTTCTGAGGTTTTCGGTAAGGGCAAAAACAGCATTGGAATACATATAGAAAGTGAGTAAATTATGATGATTGAAAAATATAATTTTAAATATTTTAGCTATAGCCCTAATGCGGGGCTTGAATTTCACGAAACAGAGAAACAAGCCAGAGAGAGGGCGGAGGAATCCATATCATTTTATGATAGTAAAAGTTGGGATGATCTCGTAGAAATGGTTTGCTATGGTGAAGTTAAAGAGGTTGCCACAAAAACAAACGTTCGCCCCGACCCGTCTGGTGAATATGAATATCTGTGTGATTATAAATTAAAGCTGATTGAGGAATAATTATGAAATATTTTAGTTATGACCACCACGGCAACGGTATTGAATATCACAATACCGAAGAAGAGGCAAAGGCATATGCTCAAGAATGTTTGGATTCATACACGCAAAATGACAACCATGATTTTATTGATATTTGTTGGGGTGAGATAAAAGAGAGCGTGCACTCAAATAATGATGATCTGGAATTGAAACCGATTAGGAGGTGCACGTATGGGGGATATGGGCGAGGTATTCCGAGAATGGAATGAATACAAAAAACTGGAAAAAATAAAACGTTACGATAAAAACATGATTATCGTTAAACAATGTGAATTTGAATATCGATTGGACCTGAATGGAACAGTGTTATTTAAAACCGAAAACGGTACAGTCTGTTTTTACCCATCTACAAATAAATTCATGTTAAAAAGCAAGGTACGTTATGGTGATGCAAAAAGCGTTTTGGGGTTTATTAGAAATATGAATAAAGGTAAGCGATTATAATTACACCTAAAGAATGGAAAAAACTGAAAGTTGGGGATGAGGTTTATTATGTTTATCAGGACGAAAAATGTGTTTTTACAGGTGAAGTAAAAAGCTGTAATCAAGCTGATTTTGAAGATGGTTATTGTAGCTTAAATGACGAAAACGTCTTTATCAACAAAATTGATGCTCTTAATGAGCTTAAAGGAATTATAAATGATGAAATAGACGAGCTTGAAAGCAAAATTCGTTCTATTGATGACCAAATTAAACAACTGGAGCAAGAAAATGGCAAATAGAGGTTTACATGAAGACAAATATCAAGAATTGTTTGTTGTGCGGAAATGTGTTTTTTCGTAGTAAAAAACTATCCCAGTCACAATGGGATAATCGAAAATTAATTAAAGGCGAACACGTTCACCACATCGATGGCAATAAACTAAATAACAATCCTAACAATCTAATTATTTTATCAGCATCAGAACACGCAAAAATTCATACAGGAGATAGACAAAATGGCAAGAGGCGTTAATCAGGTGATTTTAGTTGGTTACACAACTCAAGACCCTGAAATCAGATACACAAGTGACGGAAAAGCAATAGCAAATATTACAATTGCCACAAATAAAGAATGGAAAGATAAAAATACTGGTGAAAAGAAATCAAAAGCCGAATATCACAGAGTGGTTATTTTTGGGAAATTAGCCGAAATAACAGGTGAGTATGTAAAAAAGGGATTTTTATTATATGTTTCTGGTCAATTACAAACTCGAAAATGGCAAGACCAATCAGGACAAGATCGTTACACGACGGAAGTAGTAATTAATCCTATCGGTGGAACTTTACAAATTCTAGGTTCACGCAGTGATGATGCAAATCAGCAACAATCACAACAACCAATTAATCGCCCCATTCAGCAAAATGAGCCATCAACAGATTTTGATGATGATTCCATTCCGTTTTAATTTGACAATGATTTTATCGGGTTGTATAGTTGTAAATATTACAACTTTACGCGGACTTCCGCACCCGATAGCCTAGCGGTTTTTTTATGCCTGTTATTTAGGTATTTGATCATATATATGATCGGGTCGAGAAGACGAAATACAATACTCGCAAGGAGAATACGTCTCGCCGTCGTAAAGCGGTAGTTGAAGCCCGATCACCTACTAAATCTTTTTCATAATTACTATCTTTTAAAATGTTGACTTCAAATATCATATTGCGATATATTGACTCTTGAGGCTTAAGAACCTTGACAAGACGGATATATCGCCCCGTTAGTGTGATTTTTTTGTACCTAATTTTGACTAGACTATTTTTGACTATGGTCGAGAGGGCGACGAATACAACACCAGAAATGGGAATAAGTCCGGCCGTTCTTGTCGGTTTCTTAACCTCTTGACCTCCACACTCGTGGGTAACTTAAGAAATTACAAGAGGTACAAAAATGTCAAATTTATCAGTATTCAATTTTCATCATTCAAATGTTCGTATCCAATTATTAAATAATGAACCCTTATTTTGTCTTACCGATGTTATCAAAATTTTGAATATAAAAAATGCTCATGCTAGCCGTTTCAACTTTTCAGAAAAGGGTATACATAAAATGTACACCCCTACAAAAGGCGGTAATCAAGAATTATTGTTTGTTAACGAACCCAATTTATATCGTGTAATTTTTAGGAGTAATAAAAAAGAAGCTGTAGAATTCCAAAATTGGGTATTTGATGAAGTGTTACCAACAATTCGCAAAACTGGCTCATATTCGCTAACTATCAATTCAGAGCAACAACAGGCAATCAAGCAAGCCGTAAATGAACGTTCTTACCGAACAGGTGAACATTATCAAGCAATTTACACCAAGCTTTATGAACAATTTAAAATCCCTCGCTACCAAGATTTGCCTGCCTCTAAATTTGATGAGGCGATTAAGTGGTTAGGCGGTGTGCATTCTCGAAGCGGGTTATCTGACGAAGATTGGTATGATTTAGCATGGTTATATAAAGCCGCTGAAAGGATGCGATATCAAATAGAATTAATAGAGCCTGCATTGCGCATGATTGACTCAGGTTTTAGAGGCAATTTTCATTCTATGGCTCGTGAATACAAGCGAGTTTTATATAGTGCTAAAGTAATAATTGAACGGGAAACAGCACATATTCAGCCAAAAAATATTATCGATAAATGGAACAATGTTTTGCCAATAATTAGACATTGCTAAATATTTTTAAAGGGCATTAAGCCCTTTATCCCCCGAATCTGTTCATAACTCGTTTGATATCCACCCTATCTTATTAATTTAAAATCAATTCTCACGCTGATTATTTAGTGTGCGATTACTATTATCTAAAGGAAATGATTATGACTGAACAATTAAAACCCTGCCCGTTTTGCGGTGGCGAAGCTCGTATAGCAGTGTGTGATAGCGAGGGAAATTTGCATGATGAATCTTATGAGATTGATCCATGGTCTGGGCTTAGTTATGCCATAACACATAGTTTCATTGAAAATGAAAATTGTCCTATTTCACATTTTAATGATGTAACTCTCGGAGCAATGATTTATAACTCAAGAGAGGAGTTAATTAAAGCATGGAACACGCGTATAGGTGATTAAATGATTGAAAAAATTGAAGATAAAATAGAAGTTATCATAAATGACTTTGTGCATGATATCTCATTAAACGATATTGCGCTTTTAAGGCGGGAGGATGTTTACGGTGAATATTTAAATGAATACTTTGCAGAAATAGACAGAATAAATGAACTTGAACAAAAAACCATGCCAACAATATTTAACGCAATCAAAAAACAATCAAATCTCAAACATTGAAGCGATTATAAATAATCTTGGTCATGACATTATTCAGCCGGATTTAAGATTAATCCAACATGAAACCCAAACACAATATGATGAAGATATTAGCGAAATAAACAAACTATCAAATAAAGCATTTAATGCAATTATAGATTCAATGAGGCTGTTCCAGATGAACAACAGGGCATTTACAATGCTGTCGTTTGTTATAACTGCAACGCAAGAGGCAGTGAAAAAGATTCTGAAAAGAAAGCTATTTGGGCTTGGAACACGCGAATAACACACGAATTGAAAATATTACCAAAACATTTTAAGGCTGTGGAGGGTGGCGACAAAAAATCCGAAATACGTTTCAACGACCGCAATTATAGGGTTGGAGATATATTATCTCTGAGAGAGTGGGACGGTGATTACAGTGGCAGACATATCGAGGTTTGTGTTACCCACATTTTAGATGATGAAAAATATTTACAAAACGGTTATGTAATGCTGAGCATTGCACGAGTTGACTTGGATCTAACCTGAGCAATGAGCGATAGCGGCAACGGAGAACGAACGTGAACAGTAACACATTAAAAAAATATCAAACTCAGCTAAAAAAATTAAAATCCAAACAGGACGTTATAAGGGCAGAATTGGCGGACTGCCAGCAACGTTACAACCAGCTTAAAACAGAAATTTTAGAAACTCAAACGAAAATCAATGAACTTTCTAGCAGTAACAAGCTGATAGTTAGTGAACACGCAATTATCAGAGTATTAGAACGAATGTTTGAAATTAATCTAAGCGAAATTGGTCAACAAATAATTGATGAAGTTTTACCACTTTATACGAAACTTGGCGACGGAACTATACCGGTTAAATGTATTGGTTTGCGCGCGGTAATAAAAAATGGCGTAGTAGTAACAGTTAAATAAGGTGATTAAGTGAATAAATTGGTGATGATTACTCACATGGAAGGTCAAATTGAAATAGACGAAAGTGAACGAGAATGGTGCTTATTAACCACCGTTAATGGTGACCCATGTTCTTTATGTGGGCTAGGTTTTTGTTCTGATGGTGCAGGAGACACAAGTTACATCTTTAAATCAGTTAAGCGTGGTGGAGTTACCTGCAAGGAATGCTTAAAAATAATCAATGAAATTAAAAGTTATAAATACTGAGGTGATCAATGAAACCTCGTCAAATTAAGAAAAATAGCAAACATGCCATGAAGTTATTGCTCAAACTGTTTCCTAAATTATATCAAGAGTATCATTTTGAATATGATGATTGCTGGACGAACGCATATTTTACATTTGCGCCCACTGGGAGGCTTTATTTAGATTATGGAGAATGTGAGGATGTCGTATCAGCATCATTAGCACTGTTTGATGCAATTAGGTATTTTCATAAAAATTGGAATAGGCGAACTACTATACAGGTATCAGGTTGTTATGGAGAAATAGTAGAAATTCCAAAATTAAATGCGACATGGCAACAATTATTGACCGAATGCAGAAAACTAGCAAAAGCAGGGGTACGGTTTAAATGACTAAATATAGCAAACTATCTAATTTTGAAATAGAGCATTTAATTTATGAAAAAATATAATCTAATTTACGCCGATCCACCGTGGCAATATTCGAATCAATCAACACGAGCCGCCACAAAAAACCACTATCCTACCCTTAAAACTCAATCAATAAAAAAACTACCGATACCAAAAATAGCCAACGATAACTCAGTATTGGCAATGTGGTATACATCGGCGTTTGCCTTAGATGCTATTGAAATAGCGGAAGCGTGGGTATTTCGAGTGAAAAACATGAAACTATTCACGTGGGTGAAATTAAATAAAAACTATCATCAAAACATAACCAAACAACTAAAAAAACACGGTTGTATGAATTCTGAGGACGTTTTTAATTTAATTAACGATCAGCTGAGATTTGGATTAGGTAATTATACTCGTGCAAATAGTGAGGATTGTTTGATTGCTGTTAGAGGTAAAGGCATTCAACGAATTAATAAATCAGTTAGCCAGATAATTTTAGCCCCGATAGGGGCGCATAGCGCAAAACCTCAGGAGGCACGAGACCGAATAGTTCAATTATACGGAAATGTACCGAGGGTTGAATTGTTTGCCCGTCAGAACGTAAACGGTTGGGATGCGTGGGGCAATGAATGCATAAATGATATTGAATTAGGAGAATAATAATGACAAAAGATTACACAATTGAAGATCCCAGATATAGCAGAACTCAAGTATGCGCGTATGTGGGAGGGATAGATCAAACTACGTTAGATAAATGGATAGCTGCGGGAAAGTTTCCAAACCCTGATTTATATCTCGGCAGGCATCCTCGCTGGAAGCTATCCACTATCAACGCATATCTATCTCAAAAAGAAGAACAATACCAATCATGCGGTTAAACCATCTATATAATCCGCATACCACTGCATCATCTCACGCCTACCCTCCAAATATTGTGCGTGGTTATAAATACCTCGCACACTTCCTTCCTCATGATTTAATTGTTTCTCTATCCAATCACGATTAAAGCCATGCTCATTTAAAATACTCGAAAACTGATGCCTAAAGCCGTGCCCACTTGCACGGTTAGCAAATCCTAATCGCCGAATAACATGAAGGATTGCGCCATTCGACATCGGTTTTGATGGATGGTTCCTATTCGGAAAAACAAATTCACCATGTCCAGTTATTGGCTGTAAAAATTTTAATATGTCTATCGCCTGAGTAGCTAAAGGTATCAAATGTACCCTATCTTTTTTAACAACTTCTTCATCAATCGTTGCCAATTTCTGCTCAAAGTTAATATTTGACCATTTTAATGTAAGAAGTTCTATTGTACGCGGGACGGTATATATCAAAAGCATAGTTGCATACCGTGTTAATATATTGCCAGAGTACCCTTTAAGCGACTTTAAAAATTCCGACATTTCAGCATCGGTAGCTAAAAAAGGGAAATTTTTTGACTGAGTTTTAGCCATTGCACTTGATAGTTCAGCGGTTGGATTAACCTCCGCCCTACCCGTAATAATTGCATATCGGAATACTTCACCGCATCGCATTCGCGCTTTTTTTGCTATTTCTAAAGCACCACGATTTTCAATAGCTTTTAATACCGTTAACATCTCAAGTGGTTTGATTTTATTTATCGGTTCGTTACCGATAAATGGGTAAATATCGCGCTCAAATATACTAATAATTTCATTTGCATATTTTTTTGACCATGTCAATTTTTTAGATGAATGCCATTCGCTTGCAATTGATTTAAAAGTATTGTCACTTTCAACATTAGCTAATAAAGCACTTTTTTTGCGTTCAAAGCTTGGGTCTTTACCGTGAGCCAATAGTTGTCTAGCAAGTTCTTTTTCATTGCGAGCCTCGGACAAGCTAATATAAGGATATTTGCCAATCGTTAAGGTTTTCCTTTTACCGTTGAACTGATAATCGTACCGCCATGACTTAGTCCCTGATGGTGTAATATACAAATATAAGCTTTCAAAATCTGGCAACTTATAGGGCTTATCTTTGGGTTTTGCTGAATCAATGGCTTTTATAGTTAGCATAATTACGGTATTTTTTGTTGCGGTATTAAAATATACCGTAAATATACCGTTAATAGATTGTCGTTGTCAATCGTATACAATCGTATCTGGTCGTATTAAAAAACATTAAAATATCAGGCTAAATAAGGTTCTAATCGTATTGAGTCGTAGATGGAATGGCGTCCCCTACAGGATTCGAACCTGTGACCTACGGCTTAGAAGGCCGTTGCTCTATCCAGCTGAGCTAAGGAGACGCGGATTGGATTTACTAAATTAGCGTAGAGTATTATATAAAGCTTTTTTGATCCGTCAACGTTTTTTAGAGGTTTACTAAGTTAGATAGACAAAATATCATCAATTTAACCAGATAACCTTGTTAATAAAAAATTTTTTGATGTTAAATTTAATATTAACAATTAACAAAAAAGGGGATTTTTTATTTTTAGTCTTCAACCTATATCCCATTTCCTCAACTTTTTCACTTTAAATTTCAGTTATAACTGAGTGAAATAACTTTATTGCTTACTTATTTTATCCGATATGGAAGTCGCTTATTTCGCATTGGCTATTTGAGCTTTTAGCATTGCTAGTCGACTTTGAGCTTGTTGCATTTTCTGTTCAGGCGATAACGCGTTTGTCTGATTGTGCCAAGCTAAATCATCCTGGGGTAATTCTAATAAGAATCGACTTGGCTCAACATATACCGTTTCACCAAACTGTTTACGTTGGCGACTAAATGAAAATGTCAACTCACGCTGTGCTCGGGTTATACCAACATATGCAAGACGACGTTCTTCTTCGATATTATCTTCGTCGATACTCGTTTGATGCGGTAAGAGTCCTTCGGACATGCCAATCAGATAAACATAGGGAAATTCCAAACCTTTCGAAGCGTGTAATGTCATAAGCTGTACTTGATCCAGACCTTCTTCGGTTTCATTACGCTCTAGCATATCACGCAAAGTAAATCTTGCTACAGCTTGTTCTAAGGTCATACTTTCGTCAATATCATCACCTTGTAACATTTCATTTAACCAAGTAACTAATTGTTCAACGTTACGCATTCGCATCTGACCTGCTGTGGGCGATGCTGAGGTTTCATAGATCCAACTTTCGTAATGAATGCCATGTAATAGTTCATGGATGGTATCCATTGGATCTGTATGTGATTTTTCAATTAATGAATCAAACCAATGAATAAAAGTAAGCAACGTTTCCATCCGTTTACTCGAAAGTAGTTCCTTCAAGCCCATATCATGACTTGCTTGATATAAACTCACACCTCGATGATTTGCCCATTCACCCAGTTTTTGAATCGTTACCGGACCGATTTCCCGTTTTGGAGTATTAATAATACGGATAAAAGCATTATCATCATCTGGATTGGTCAATAAACGCAAATATGCCATAAGATCTTTAATTTCAATACGCGCAAAAAATGAAGTACCCCCTGAGATTCGATATGGAATGCGATATTGCATTAGCATTTTCTCTATTAAGCGAGATTGATGATTACCTCGATATAATATGGCATATTGACCATAATGGCTGTTGTTAGCAAAACGATGTCCAATCAGATCATTTACTACTTTTTCAGCTTCAGACTCTTCATTATCCGCAGATAGGACACGTAATGTTTCACCATAATGCAGTTCAGAAAAGAGCTTTTTTTCAAAAATGTGAGGATTATTTTCGATTAAAATATTGGCCACTTTTAATATACGACCAGATGAACGATAATTTTGTTCCAGTTTGATGACTTCTAAATTAGGAAAATCTTGGTTAAGTAAAACTAAATTTTGTGGACGGGCACCACGCCAGGAATAAATAGATTGATCATCATCCCCGACTACTGTAAATTTCGCTCTGTCACCAACCAGTAACTTAATAAATTCATATTGACTTGTGTTAGTATCTTGGTATTCATCTACCAACAAATAACGTATTCGATTTTGCCATTTTTCGCGGACTTCTTCGTTATTTTTTAATAATATAGTTGGTAATAAAATTAGATCATCAAAATCCAATATGCTACACGCTTTTAATTGTTTTTCGTAGAGTTGGTAGCAATGAGCAAAAAGCTTTTCTTTATTGGTTTGAGCCCGTGCCATAGCAATGGTTGAATCAACGATATCATTTTTCCAGTTTGATATAGTAGCGCGTAGTTGATTAATGAGATCTTTATCGCCTTCCAACCATTTCTGAGTCAATTCTTTCAGTAACGCCGTTTGATCGTGATCATCAAATAATGAAAAATTGGATTTGATTCCTAGATGTTGATATTCTTTCCGAACAATATCAAGTCCTAAAGTATGGAAGGTGGAGATTTTTAGTCCTCTTGCCTCTTGTTTATTGATTGACTGAGCGATACGTTCTTTCATTTCACGTGCAGCTTTATTGGTAAAAGTAACTGCAACAATATGTCTTGGTAAATACTCTTTAACCCGAATTAAATAGGCAATTTTATTAATAATAACCCGAGTTTTTCCAGATCCAGCACCAGCAAGAACAAGGCATGGACCTGAAACATATTCAACCGCTTTTTGTTGACTTAAATTTAAACGCACAGAATATAAACCATTAAGAAAATTGGCGGCTAGTATATAACGATACAGTAGCTGCGTGCAATTGTAACAAATTAGACATAAATTTTATTGAATAAAGGATAACGCTGTTTCTACAACCTCAATACCTGCACCTTTTTTATGAGCATTTTCGCTAAGGTAACGACGCCATTGTCTTGCCCCTTTACAACCATTAAAAATACCCAGTGTATGGCGCATAATATGATTTAGCTGGACACCTTGTATTAGTTGTTGTTCAAGGTAAGGATAAAGTGCCCGAATCGCTGTTTTAGGTTCGATGATTGGCAAATCAGATCCAAAAATCTGTGAGTCAATATGGGTGAGCAATAATGGATTTTGATACGCTTCTCGCCCAACCATGACGCCATCGACATGACTTAGATGTTGTTTAATTTCATCCAGAGTTTTTATGCCACCATTAATAGCAATAGTTAAGTTTGGGTAATCTTGCTTAAGCTGATACACACGATCATAATCAAGTGGTGGCACTTCACGATTTTCTTTAGGACTTAAGCCAGATAACCATGCTTTTCGAGCATGAACAATAAAAGTATTGGTATAAGGCATAACTGTATCAATAAATCTACGCAAAAAATCATAACTGTCAAAATCATCAATTCCAATTCGTGTTTTAACTGTAATGGGTATATCGATCTGATCTTGCATCTGCTCAACACAATCCGCTACTAAATCAGCTTTCCTCATTAAACATGCACCAAACATACCATTTTGCACACGATCTGATGGGCAACCCACATTTAAATTGATTTCGTCATATCCACGTTGTTGTGCCAATTTTGCGCATTGTGCAAGTGCTTTAGGATCGCTACCTCCTAATTGTAAACTAATTGGATGCTCTTCATAGTTGAAAGCCAAATAATCACCTTTACCAAATAATATTGCGCCCGTTGTGACCATTTCGGTATACAAAAGCGTTTGTTTGGTTAAAATTCGATGAAAATAACGACAGTGTTTATCAGTTAGATCCAGCATGGGTGCAACAGAGAAATGATTTAAATTGATTTTTTTTTGCAAACTTACCTCGACATAAAAAAAAAGTATTAACTTATTCTTTAATTTAGATCGAGATCCATAATATAAGGAATTAATAGAGATATCAATGAAACAAGCATTATTTCAATTAACACTGGAGAAAATTTAATAATAACAGATAAGATTTATTGCATCTATGCAACTGAGTTTTCGAGTTATTGTTATAATAAGTAATGGGCTTTCTTGTTTAGGTAGCATTAAATCTATTATCGGTATTCCAACAGTTATCGCTGGTGTAAAACGGTTAAAGCACAAAGTTCATTTAGTTTAGCCGTAAATCTGCAAAGAGATGGGGGATTTTGTTGCAACCATTACAACAATTCATGATGATTAAAAATTCTACTCAACCACTTTTATTTGTAAACATTTATTTTTAAATATTTTAAATGATACTTGTATTTATTGCTTCTTTTTCTCATTACTCCTATTAAATGCAGATTGCCAGTCACGACAGTTTATCTTCATCATGTTTCACTGTTTTAAACATAGAGAGTAAAAACCTCGAGATTTCACGAGGTTTCTCCTTAAAAATGCAATAAGAATGCGATCAAGATGGTAGATTAAATGGTTATTGATTATTGATTATTGAGACTATCGCCATCATCAGATTGTATTTCAACATGATCCGAGATTTCTTGTTTATTCATTTCTTCTAAAGATTTTGAACCTTCCAATGCTGAAACTTTAATGTCTGTCACTTTACCCATTTCATCAAAATAAATGGAATACGTTCTTTGACTAATATTTTCATGCTGTGGCTGTTGACGGAAAACATAATACCAAACATTATCACCGAAAATGGAAGTTAACATTGGTGCGCCCAAAATAAAGACAACTTGATCTTTTGTTTGACCAACTTTTAATAAATCAATTGCTTCTGGTGTCACATAATTACCTTGATTGATGTCAGGTCGATACACCCAATGTTCAACAACTGAACAACCAGTTAATAAAATACTAGTTAAAATTACAAACGAGGTAAATTTACGAAACGGCATCTACACTTAACCTATTTTTGAGAATTTAATGTTGCATATTATCGCTGATATTTTAGCTGAGTGCTAGCCAAATTAATAAATTCTTTCCCAATTGTGTAATAAAACAGTAATCCTACTTTGTTAATTTAAATTACTGCTTGACATTTATTTCCTTATCTACAAACTAATTAATCTATTTATAAATTCTATCCATTAACCATTAAAGGTAAAAAATGAAATTAGAAACAATCGATCAAAAAGCAAGTTATGCTATTGGATTACAAATTGGTCAACAATTAAAAGATTCAGGCCTAAATAATTTAGATCTCAATGCATTAAAATTTGCAATGGAAGATGTCTTAACAGGTAATCAACCTGCACTTCCACTACAAGAATTGCATGATGCACTGCGCCATGTACATGAACAAGCAACGAAAGAAAAAGCCAAACAAGCCGAAAAAATTGCGCAAGAAGGCAAGGATTTTCTTACCGAAAATCTAAAAAAAGATGGCATCAAATCGACCGAATCTGGTTTACAGTATGAAATCATTACTGTTGGTGAAGGTGCACTACCTAAAGCAACTGATCGTGTACAAGTTCATTATACTGGTCAATTAATTGATGGTACCGTGTTTGACAGTTCTGTTGAACGTGGTCAACCTGCTGAATTCCCTGTTAATGGCGTGATACCTGGTTGGGTTGAAGCTTTACAACTTATGCCTGAAGGTTCGAAATGGCGTTTGTATATTCCTCAAGAACTTGCATATGGGCCACAAGGTGCTGGCGCATCAATTCCACCCTACAGTACATTAATCTTTGATGTTGAATTATTGAAAGTTCTATAAATAATTATGGACGCAAAAGCGTCCATTCTCTTTTTAGTTATGATGTGTTTTTGGTAAAAAATAAGAAGTAAATTCCTCTAAAAACAAGAAAAATAGATGTTGCCGATTTAATAATACAAAGTGGAAGCATTAAGACTGCAAGTAACAACACAAATTAAGTACCATTTTGCTAACCAAATAATTTGCAATTGGCATAGCAATACCTGCAAAGCATACCAATAGCAATAATACCTTAAAAGAGACTGCGGTTAAAACTAAGAATGTTAGCCGTAGATTAAAAACATACACATACTTATTTTAAATCAATCGAAGAGCATTGTTAAAATGGATGCTGTAGCGACGATATTCCAACCCAAATACCATGAAAAATGCATAACAATTCTAAATATTTTATTTGTTACTCTTTTAATGCCCTCTCATTTAAGTTAAATACTGTGTATAAGTTATTTATTTTCCGCTATAATGCCAGCAACTATCGACAATAGACAAAAGTGTAAGGAAAGTTATATGTCTACAAACTTTATTCGTATTGCTGTCGCAGGTGCCGGTGGCAAAATGGGACGACAACTTATTCGGTCTGTTGCGCAAATCAGTGGCGTAACATTAGGCGCAGCATTTGAACGTGAAGGTTCATCTCTTATTGGCTCTGACGCGGGTGAACTTGCTGGAATTGGTGTTTGTGGAATTAGCGTATCTGACAAACTCGACCAAGCAAAAGATCAGTTTGACGTACTCATTGATTTTACTCGTCCCGAAGGCACATTAAATCATTTAGCTTTTTGTGTCGAAAATAAAAAAATGATGATCATTGGTACAACTGGTTTTGATGATGCTGGAAAACAAGCCATCGCTGATGCGGCTAAGAAAATCGGCATTGTTTTTGCTGCTAATTTTAGCGTAGGAGTCAATTTAGTACTTAAGTTGCTTGAGAAGGCAACTAAAATTATGGGTGATTATAGTGATATCGAGATCATCGAAGCACATCATCGCCATAAAGTTGATGCTCCCTCAGGTACAGCTTTAGCTATGGGTGAAGCGATTGCCGAGGCACTAAATTGTGATTTAAAAGATCGAGCAGTTTATTGTCGTGAAGGTCATACTGGTGAACGTCCTGAAGGCGCCATCGGCTTTGCTACTATTCGCGCTGGAGATATTGTTGGTGAGCATACTGCCATCTTTGCTGATATTGGTGAACGAGTTGAAATTAGCCATAAAGCATCCAGCCGGATGACCTTCGCCAATGGTGCTGTACGCGCAGCATTGTGGCTAGCCAAACAACCTATTGGTTTGTATGACATGCGTGATGTCCTTAATTTAAACAGTTTATAAATTTAGCATATGCGTGATGAAGTTTGGATGCAACATGCAATCATGTTAGCTAAAAGAGCTGAAGTAATTGGGGAAATTCCTGTCGGCGCAGTTATTATAGATGAAAATAATAACATTATTGGCGAAGGTTTCAATCAATCCATTTTAACACATAACCCGACTGCTCATGCCGAAATGATTGCATTGGCCAACGCAGGGGAGTATATAAAAAACTATCGTTTAATTAATGCTACTCTTTATGTCACATTGGAACCTTGTATCATGTGTGCTGGCGCCATTATTCACAGTCGTGTTAAACGTGTTGTTTATGGTGCAAGTGATTATAAAACTGGCGCTGCGGGTTCATTAATTGATGTTCTTGCCTATAAGGGGATAAATCACTATGCCGAGGTCACTGGAGGAGTTCTAGCAAATGAATGTGGTCATATTTTAAGTGAATTTTTCAAGAAACGACGTTTACAAAAAAAGGCACTTAAGAAATGTTGCCAAGAAGTTTGAGGTTAACCATACGTTTCAGTAAAAAAACAAGCAGTCTCTTATTTATTCAATAAAAAATTGCCTACTTATTCTTTTTAGGAAGGAAAATTGCTAAAATCTAGTTCGATTTTTTTAAACGTTATTTTGAGCAGAATTAATGAAAAAACACACATTAAAAATGATGATATCAGAGGATGATATCAAAAAACGCGTAGTTGAATTAAGTCAACAAATCAGTCAAGATTATAAAGATAGTCAAAACGAATTTGTTTTAGTTGGACTTTTACGAGGTTCATTCATATTTATGGCGGATTTGAGCCGAGCAATCACTGTTGGTCATGAAGTCGATTTTATGACGGCATCAAGTTATGGCAACGCAGTAATGAGTAATCGTGATGTCAAAATTTTAAAAGATTTGGATGAAGATATCCGTGATAAAGATGTATTGATTGTTGAAGATATTATTGATACAGGCAATACACTAAGTAAAGTGATGGCAATTTTAAAATTACGTCATCCCCGTAGCATTGAAATTTGTACATTACTTGACAAACCGTCCCGTCGAGAAGTAAATGTACCCGTAAAATATATCGGTTTTTCTATTCCAGATGAATTCGTAGTTGGCTATGGTATTGACTATGCTCAGCATTATCGCCACTTACCTTATATTGGTCATATAACATTACTTGAGACCTGATTAACGTTTTGTTTTAAAGATTTAACCATTATGGCACGTAAGGACGAATAAATGATCGAGTTAATAGATATTACAAATACAGTAAATTTGCAATTTGATATCGCCGGTTGTGAGTTCCCTGACAGCAAAGATAATTGGTATTTACTTAAAGTTTTCGTTCAACAAGGTAGTAATCGGTTTGAAAAAACCGATTCAGTTATAGAAATCGCTGATTTACACAAACTATACAATTGGTTCAATGATTTATCAAAAAATCGGTTACCCAGTGAAGCTCAGTTATGTTTTACTGAGCCCTACATTTCACTTGCATTTATCTCTTACAAAAATCAAGTTGTAACAATTTCAATTACACTCAATTATGAATTTGAACCGGATTTTTGTTTTGAATTCTCCGATGAATTACAAAATAGTTGGACAATGGTTTTTGAATTATCAAAATATAACTTAGTAACGATACTTGAAAATCTTAAACAATGGATTGTAAAGTCACCTCATCGAAAATGATATTCGAGGAGAATTAACTCTAATTTACAAAGCTTTTCATAGACGATAAAAGTGCAAATATGTTAAATTTATAGGTCATAACAAACCCATAATAGCTCCCTAAACAATTTCTAAAATAAACCATCGAGGTGTTTGTGTCACGATTTTCCCATTTATTATGTTTCGTTTTAATGATGACTACAGCATATTGTTATGCTGATATGCAGTTATCAATTAAAGGATTATCTGGGGAACTTGCTGATAATGTGGATGCTCGTGTTTCATTAATCGAACCAAATAAAATTAATAATTCACCCAATTTCAAACGTTATTTTGAAAGCGAAGTACAAAAAGCGCTTCGAGCTTTGGGATATTACTCACCTAGTTTTGAATATTTTGAACAAGATCCTAAAGTATTAACAGTCAAAATTTCACCTGGCGTACCCATATTAATTGGACAACTCAATATAAATATTACTGGTGAAGGTGAGCAAGATAAAGATTTTAATGAGTTGCTAACACATGATTTGCCTAAAAAAGGGAATATTTTAAATCATGGTAGCTACGAATCTTTTAAAAAAGCATTACTTAATTTATCTTTAGAAAAAGGATATTTTGATGCTAATATGTCTAAGCATCAGCTAGCAGTATCTAATTATGAACACCAAGCTTTTTGGAATATTGATTTTAATACAGGTCAACGTTACAAATTTGGTAAAGTTCATTTTCCAAATGTGAAAATTCGTAAAGACTATTTGGCTAATCTCGTGCCATTTAAAGAAGGTGAAAAATATACGGCTGAACAACTATCAATATTAAACAAACGCCTTAATTCAACCAATTGGTTTAATTCTGTTTTAGTTACGCCAGACTTTCCTCATTTAGGAGCGGATAAAACACTTCCCGTCGAAGTGACAACTTTGCCACGTAAAAGAAATAGTATGGATTTAGGATTAGGATACTCAACGGATAATGGCGTACATAGCAAAATTGGTTGGAGTAAGCCTTGGATTAATAGTCGAGGGCAAAGTTTCCAAAGCAATTTGTCTTTATCATCACCTGAAAAAACGATAACCATGAGTTATAAAATACCTTTAAAACAATCCCCATTAGAGCAATATTACACTATCCAAAGTGGTTATAAAAAAATTGACAATAATGATACCAATTCGCGTTCTTATACTTTTGGTGCATTACGCAATTGGGATCGCTTTGAAGGATGGCAAACAGCTTTGGGATTAAATATGTTACGGGATGATTTTACCCAAGGGGATTCAAGTTATAAAACCTTCTTATACTATCCTTCACTTAGCCTTTCCCGTATTCGTAGTGATGGGAATTTATTAGCTATGTGGGGCGACTCCCAACGTTATTCCGTTGAAGCTGCAGCAGAATCATTAGGATCAGATATCAATTTAGTTCGTTTTCAAGCTCAACAGACTTGGATCCGTTCATTAAAAGAATCTCATCGATTTATTGTTAGGGGGAATTTTGGGATAATTCAAGCCAGTAATTTTGATAGGGTACCGCCCTCTTTCCGATTTTTTGCTGGTGGTGATCGAAGTATTCGTGGTTACCGTTACCAATCAATTTCGCCAGAGGATAAAAAAGGTAAACTTAAAGGTGCTTCTAAACTCATCACAGGTTCGGCAGAATATCAATACAATTTATCAGGTCCATGGTGGGGTGCCGTATTTGTTGATAGTGGTGAAGCCATAGATAAAGTTGATAAAGCTAAATTTTATACGGGTAGTGGATTTGGTATCAGATGGTCATCGCCTGTCGGTCCGATAAAATTAGATCTGGCAACCCCATTAAACAAAAAAGATAAAGGCTCTATTCACCTATATATTGGTTTAGGAAGCGAATTATAAAATGTCTGAAAATGCTAATAATGAAGCAGTTGCTGAAAACTCAAAATCAATAGGAAAATGGAAAAAACGCAGTATTATCATACTGTCTATTTTCATTTTTTTAATTACATTTATCATTGTGATGATTTACACCAGTTTAGGTGTAAAACTGACCATGTTTGCATTAAATAACTATCTGCCAGAGCTGAAAATTCAACAAGTTAAGGGATCGTTTCATAATTTACAGATAAAAGGACTGTCATTAGATTTAACTGGGGTCCATGTAAGCGTTGAAGACGCATCTCTTGAATTATCAGGCTCATGTTTAATACAGACTAAAATCTGCCTAAAAAACTTTGATGCAAAAGGAATAAATGTTCAGATTGATACCAAACAATTTGAACCTTCAGAAAACGTTATTGCAGACACAACGGTCGAAGAACAACGTTTTATTATTAAAACACCATTACCGATTGATTTAAAATCTACTCAGCTTAGCAATGTTAAAGTAAACGTTGATGATATGCAATTTGGCATGTCAAGTTTTACGGGTAAAGCAATATGGGTTAATGAAAAAATTTACGTTTATCCTGCGATTGCTATGAATTTGAGCGCAATTTTTTCCGATAACACGTCACCTCAAGAACACAAAGTAGAAAATAATTTACCCATCAATGAACAGATTAATCAATTATTTAATGAACCATTGATTCGTTCCTTACCTCAAGTCAGCATTCCCTTAGATATCAATGTTAGTAGACTCAGTGGAGATGATTGGTTATTACATATAGGAGGGCAAGATTTTCATTTCAATCAAGTTACCATTCAAACTGACCTAGTTAACAATCATATCATGGTAAAACAAGTTGACACCAATATACAGTCGCCTTATATAAATGGACATGCATCTGTTACTGGTAAAATCATACTCGGTGATGATTGGCCACTGGTTGCCTCTGTTAAAGTGGACACGAAAGAAAACCACCTGGATGGACAATTTTCTGGAAAATTATTAGGTGAATTAACCGCTCATACCTCACTTAACGGATTAAATCAACTTAATATCGATAGTCATATTAATTTTGTCGAAAAATATTTACCTGTTATGACCAAATTAAATGGTAACCATATTCAATGGCCTTTGGAAGGAGCGGCTCAGTATCAACTTAATGATTTTAATCTTACTGTTGATGGCAATGTACAACAATATAATTTATCAGCAAAAGGGTCAGTAACGGGTGAAAATCTACCTACAACAACATTTGATATTGCCGGTAATGGTACCAATCAAGGGGCAATCTTCAACCGTGCAATCATTAAGTTACCACAAGGAGGGATTGCAGCATCGGGAAATGTGGATTGGCAAAATTCCCTAAAATGGAATACCAAGGTGAAGCTCAATCAAGTTGATCTCACTAAAGAGCTACCTCAATATCCTATAAAATTAAATGGTCAACTCAATACAACGGGTAAATTAGCCGATGACACTTGGCAATTCAATGTTACTGACCTAGATCTCAAAGGTAAAATCAAACAAGCCGATTTTTTGGCTAATGGTAATTTACAAGTTGATTCAAAACATAATGTAGCCGCTAATAATCTGGTGGTAATCTGGGATAAAAATCAGATTAATGTAAATGGTTCAACGGAAAAAGCTAGTTTGAACGCAACAATGAATCTCGCATCTCTATCGTTACTGGTTGATGAAATGCAAGGCTCAATTTTTGGTAACATCAAAATGGGAGGAACTCAACCCAATCCCGTCATCGAAACAAATTTGACTATAGATGCTTTAAACATGCCGAATATCTCAATAGCGAAAGCAACTTTATCAGGTAAAATTCATTATCAAGATCAATTAAGCTTACAATTAAGACTTATTGGAAACAATATTGGCGTTTCCAACCAAATATTTAAAAAAGCAAACATTGATCTGGTAGGTAATGAAAATCAGCATACTTTAAGCATCGATCTTGATGGTAATCCTGCATCATTAAAAACGTTATTAACGGGGAAAATAGACAAAGGCCATACTAAGTGGAGCGGCAATGTCTCTAATGCCTTGTTAAATTTAGGCAATAATAACTCTTGGTCACTCACTCAACCTTTAACATTAACTTATGATTTAACCCAGCAAATACCCACTATTGGTGCCCATTGTTGGCGCAATAGTTCATCAAGCATCTGCTTAGATAAGCCATTATCCCCTTCACCTAACACTCAGACAACAATAACGTTGAAAGACATTGATTTGGCTAGATTACCTATTCCTAATGAAGGAGAAACAAAACTTTCAGGTAGTATCAATGGAAGAGCAGAGATTAAATTTGGAAATAGCAGCAAAATACCTACTATTAAAGCCAATATTTACAGTAATAAAATTTTTGTTCAGCAAATGATAACAAATCAAGCATTACCCATTCCATTTGATTTATTCAATATCAATGCAGAATTTAATGAACAACAGGCTAAATTGGATTGGCGTTTTAGTTTGAAGCAATTAGGAAAAATTAATGGTGATATGATCATTACTGATCCAAACAATCAGAAAAAATTGAGTGGTCAATTAATAATTGATAATCTGGCTTTAGCAATCCTTAATCCATTATTAGATAAAAATGAATATACCAAAGGTGCAATCAATGGGGCGATTAAATTTTCCGGTTCATTAATGGATCCTTATCTAACAGGTAATATCAATCTTCGACAAAGTGAAATAAAATCCAATCAATTACCTATTGACATTAAATCAGCAACATTAGATATAAAATTGAATGGTAAGTCTTCAAGCTTACAAGGAGTTATGACGACTCATTCCGGTAATGTTAATATTAACGGTAATGCAAGTTGGCAAAATTTAGATAAATGGCAAGCTAATTTAACGGTCAATGGCGCAGCAATGCAGGTAACAGTTCCACCAATGATTGTTATGAGCATTGTTCCTGATATCAAAATTAACGCCACTCAAGATGAGCTCACTCTTTTAGGGAAAGTAAACATACCTAAAGGCAAGATTACCGTTGACTCACTTCCTGCATCAAGCGTCGATGTTTCACCTGATGAAGTGATGCTAGACCAAAATGGTAATCAAATAGAACCACAAAAGTTTGGTATGAAAATCAATAGTCATCTTGAAATTAACATTGGGGATGATGTTTCTGTTGATGCATTCGGTTTGAAAGCTAAACTAAAAGGACATTTAGTTGCCACTCAAACTAATAAAGGTCTAGACTTACATGGTGAAGTATTAATTCCAAACGGAAGATTTCATGCTTATGGTCAAGATTTAATTATTCGTAAAGGAGTCATTACTTTTTCAGGACCAAGCGATCGCGCTCTACTTGATGTTGAAGCAATTCGTAATCCTGATTCAATGGAAAAAAGTAATATTACTGCGGGAATTCGAGTGACTGGCTCATCGGAAGATCCAAAAATTGATATCTTCTCAGACCCGGCAATGTCGCAACAAGAAGCCCTATCTTACCTAATTCGTGGACAAGGTCTTGATAACTCAGATCAGAGTGAAAACGACATGATGACCGCATTATTAGTTGGAATTGGTACATCCAAAACAGGGCAATACATAGGTGATATTGGTAATATGTTTGGGATTAAAAATCTTACATTAGATACTCAAGGCGCTGGTGATAGTTCTAAAGTGGTCGTGAGTGGCTATATTTTACCCCATCTACAACTTAAATATGGAGTTGGTATATTCGATTCTTTAGCGACGTTTACTTTACGTTATAGGCTTATGCCAAGTCTTTATTTAGAAGCGACCTCAGGTTTGGCTCAAGCATTAGACGTAATTTATCAATTTGAGTTTTAGATACATTTATCAAAGTTAAGATAAACAACAAAATTATTGATATAGACAAAATTAAGTAGGTTTTTATCAATAGCAAAATAGCACAGTAACGCGTATTTAAACATTCATAAATTGTTAAATCCTATCTTAAGATGGGGTTTAACTTTATAACTTTTAAAAATGTCTGTCCCATTTTTCTATAAATGTGAGCATTTATCTTGACTACAAAATACGATTCACACTTCATTAACGTTCACTTTGGTTTCCTATCTAAAAAAATCAGATTATAAACGAGTCATATTAAAGAGTTAAATCAAGTAAATAAAGAAACATGATTATACGGGTTTCTTACCAATTAACATTTCACGCTTTATACCGAATCCTTTACGTTTAAATACACTAAATCCAGCATTCAGTAAGTTACGTCGTACAAATCCTGCTGCGGTAAACGTTGCAAATGTACCATTTGGTGCAGTTAGTGTAAAACATTCATTAAATAAAGATTCTGACCACATATCAGGATTTTTAGCTGGCGAAAAACCATCAAAAAACCAAGCATGAATCAATACATTTTGTTTTCTTAAAAAATCGGGGAAATTACTTATATCATCACAAAAAATGGTTAATGTGATATTCTCGAACTGGCAAAGGCTTTCACCTTTATTTAAACTGGTTTCCAGCAGTGATGCTAACGTTTGCAAACCTTCATCATTCATTAACACCTTATGATGTATCTGCAAAAGTTCTTCAGATGATAATGGAAATTTTTCAACACTAAAAAATTTAAGCTTTTTAAGAATATGATCGGGATGTTGCTTTCTAAAATGAAAAAATGTTTGCCATAAAATCAGAAAACTGAGACCTGAACCAAAACCTGTTTCGCCCACTATGAATATTTCTTGATCATGCTTTGAAAAACGTTGATATAAATCATTACCTTCAATAAACACGTAACGCGTTTCATCAATTGCCCCTTCCGTATTAAAATACACGTCATCAAAATGGGTTGAGATCGGGGTTTGATTTTCGTCCCAAACAATCGTAGGTTTAAACATAAACATCCTATAGGCGTTGTTAATTTTACAAACTGTATATTAGCGTTGATTACGTATATAATACGCTAAGTCAACTTATGAGGTAAATTATGGTTTTTCTTTTTCGCTTAATTTTTGTAATTATAACAGGAATGATAATTTGTGTTTTAGGGGTAATTTTTTGTTTATTTAATCCAAGAAATCCTAAAAATGTAGCAAAATTTGCCCATTTATTCAGTTCATTATTTCAACCTATATTTGGTATCACTGTCATTACACGGTCCAATTCTAACATTAGTAAAATGGGAAGTTGTGTTTATATTGCTAACCATCAAAATAATTATGATATGGTTGTTGCTGGCGGGATAGTACAACCGAAAACCGTTACCGTTGGCAAAAAAAGTTTAGCTTGGATTCCATTTTTTGGGCAACTCTATTACCTAACAGGTAACATACTCATTGATCGCAATAAAAGATCAAAAGCACACGATACCATTGAACAAGTCGTTAGAGAAATTCAAAATCGTGGTATTTCTATCTGGATGTTCCCTGAAGGTACGCGTAGTCGTGGTCGAGGACTGTTACCATTTAAAACTGGTGCATTTAAAGCAGCAATTGCAGCGGGTGTACCTATTGTGCCAATTTGTGTATCAGAGACGAATAATATTAAGTTAAATCGTTTCAATAATGGGTATAGGATTGTCGAAATGCTCGATCCAATTGAAACTAAACATCTCCATAAAAAAGATGCTAAAGCATTAATGGAAGAGTGCTATGCCCAAATGTCTAACAAAATAGCGCATATTAATGCTGAAGTACAACAACTGAATAATCAAAAGTAATTTATGAGTAAACAAGATCGTAACTTTGATGATATAAGTAACAAATTTGCACAAAATATCTATGGCACAACCAAAGGTCGAATTCGTGAAGCGGTAGTTTGGCAAGAACTTGAAAACATCTTAGCTCACTGGCCTTCACATAAACCATTAACTATCCTGGATGCTGGTGGTGGACAAGGTCAAATCGCATGTAGACTAGCTAAACTGGGTCACCATGTTACAATCTGTGACATTTCGAAACAAATGCTTGAGCTAGCAAAACAAAAAGCTGACGCAGAAAATATTAAAATCAATTGCCTTTGTTGTTCAATACAGCAACTTCATACTTTACTTGATGAACAGTTTGATATTGTTATTTGTCACGCAGTTTTAGAATGGATTGCCGAACCAATTGAATTAATCCAATCATTAAAAAAACATTTAAAGGTAAACGGTTATTTATCATTAATGTTTTATAACTATCATGGACTGCTATTTAAAACAATTACATTGGGAAATTTTGGTTATACGCAAGCTGGTCTTGCGAAACGTAAAAGAAAGACTCTTTCCCCTGATTTTCCAAGAGATCCTAAAGATGTCTATCATTGGATTACCCAGTTGAATTTTACTATTTTACAGAAAACAGGAATCCGTCTTTTCCATGACTATCTAGCTAATAAATCCAAGGCCGAAACACACTTTGAACAACTATTAGAACTGGAAAAACAATATTGTCGATCTGAACCTTATCTTAATTTAGCAAGATATATTTTAGTCACAGCAAAAAAGAATCCATAGATAATTTGATTCAATCTATCAAAAAGGTTATTTCCTATTTAATGCGTCATATCTTGATTATTTTATCAACTATTTAGACGATGAGTGCTTAAGCAATTATGAGATTTAAATAGGCGTTTTCAATGCATGATGGCGGTGAAAATAAATCATCACTCGAAAAATTTGTCGTAAATCGGTATGATAAGAAGATTCAATTTATTGGTTAAGGAATTAGATATGATCGTTGTAACTGGTGGTGCTGGTTTTATTGGTAGTAATATCGTTAAAGGGTTAAATGACCGCGGACATAAAAATATATTAGTGGTAGATGATTTAACCGACGGCACGAAGTTTACAAATTTAGCTGATTTAGATATCGCTGACTATATGGATAAAGACGAATTTATCTCATTAGTTGTAGCGGGTGAAAATATGGATATAGATGTTATTTTTCATCAAGGTGCTTGCTCATCCACCACGGAATGGGATGGCAAATTTATGATGGAAAATAACTATCAATATTCGAAAGACTTATTACATTTCTGTTTAGATTTTAATATTCCATTTTTATATGCCTCTTCTGCAGCTACTTATGGTGGTCGCAGTGATAACTTCATTGAAGATCGTGCTTATGAAAAACCATTGAATGTTTATGGCTATTCTAAATTTCAGTTTGACCAATATGTTAGACAAATCTTACCTAAAGCTAACTCACAAGTTTGTGGATTTCGTTATTTTAATGTATATGGACCACGTGAATCACATAAAGGTAGCATGGCGAGTGTTGCATTTCATTTAAATGAACAGATTAACAAAGGTGAAAAACCGAAATTATTTGAAGGAAGTGATAACTTCAAACGCGATTTTATTTATGTAAACGACGTCGTTGATGTCAATTTATGGTTTTGGGAAAATGAATTTTCAGGTATTTTTAACTGTGGAACCGGTCGAGCAGAATCATTCCAAACCGTTGCTGACGCTGTAGTGAATTATCATAAAAAAGGGGAAATAAATTATATTCCGTTTCCTGATAACCTCAAAGGACGGTACCAAAGCTTTACTCAGGCTGATCTAACTAAACTTAGAGAGACTGGATGTCCAATTCAATTTAAAACAGTGACGGAAGGTACGACTGAATATATGAAATGGCTGAATCAACAATAGTAAGGTATTGATAAGATGAAAACTCTCATTATTGGTCCTTCGTGGGTTGGTGATATGATGATGTCACAAAGCCTATACCGTACTTTAAAGCAGCTTGATCCGAATAACAAAATTGATGTTATGGCACCCACTTGGAGTCAAGCTTTATTAAATAAAATGCCAGAAGTCAACCAAGTGCTTGAGATGCCAATAGGTCATGGTGAGTTTGCTTTCGCTGAACGTCGTCAAATAGGTAAATCACTCCGTTCTAGCCATTATGATCAAGCTATTGTTTTGCCAAATTCATTTAAGTCTGCACTCATTCCATTTTATGCCAATATTCCCAAACGTACGGGCTGGAAAGGTGAACTACGTTATGGATTATTAAATGATATTCGCAATCTTAACAAATCAGCATTTCCATTGATGGTTGAGCGCTATGTTGCTCTTGCTTATCCAAAAAATCAAATACATTCAGCAAAAGATCTACCACAGCCACTATTGTGGCCAAAACTGAATATAGAACAATCTGAAGTTGATGAGGCATTAGTAACTTTTGCACTTCCACAAGATGAACCATTAATTGGCTTTTGCCCTGGTGCAGAATTTGGACCGGCTAAACGTTGGCCAGATTATCATTATGCTACTCTTGCTGATATGTTGATTAAACAAAATGCGAGAATTATAATTTTGGGTTCAGCCAAAGATCGAGAAGTTGGTGATCAGATTATTGCAAAAATGGTGTATGGTGATAAATGTATCAACTTAGCGGGTAAAACTCAGCTAGAACAGGCCGTCAGTTTAATTGCTGCATGTAAAGCGATTGTGACCAATGATACTGGATTAATGCATGTCGCGGCTGCATTGGATAAACCCTTAGTAGCATTATATGGTCCAAGTAGTCCAGAGTTTACTCCTCCATTATCAAATAAAGCTGAGGTTATTCGTTTAATCACAGGTTATCATCGTATACGTAAAGGCGATGCTGAACAAGGCTATCATCAAAGTTTGATTGACATTAAACCCAGTAATGTATTTGAGACTTTGATGAATCTTATTATGCGTACCAAAAAGAGTAAAGGATGATGCGAGTCTTAGTCGTTAAAACCTCATCAATGGGTGATGTTCTGCATACCCTACCCGCATTAACAGATGCGGCAAATAACCTATCGAATATTACTTTCGATTGGGTAGTTGAAGAAAATTTTTCTCAAATACCCAGTTGGCACTATGCCGTGAACAATGTGATACCCGTTGCTATTAGACGTTGGCGAAAAAGTTGGTTTGCCAAAAAAACTCGTCAGGAACGCCAGGCATTTATCCAAACCCTTAGACAACAAAAATACGATTGTATTATTGATGCACAAGGGCTCATTAAAAGCGCTTTTCTTATTACTCATAAAGCACGCGGCACAAAGCATGGTTTGGATCGTCAAAGTATTAAAGAGCCTATTGCCAGTTGGTTTTATGATGTGGAGCATTATATTCCCAAACAAATGCATGCTATTGAACGAGTTAGAATGTTATTTGCACAAAGCTTACAATACCAACTACCTGATTCAATGGGCGATTATGCGATTGCCCGCCATTTTTTGTCGTCTTTACCGAACGATAATCAGCAATATCTTGTTTTTTTACATGCCACAACACGAGATGAAAAACATTGGACAGAAGAAGAATGGAGAAAGTTAATTAAACTGACCGAATCTACAGGACTAAAGATAAAATTACCTTGGGGAGCTACGCACGAACAGCAAAGAGCTGTTCGTCTTGCACAAGGTTTTAAACATGTCGATGTGTTACCAAAACTATCACTGTCTGATGTTGCAGCGATTATTGCTGGAGCAAAAGCAGTTGTTTCAGTTGATACAGGATTAAGCCATTTAACTGCCGCATTAGATCGCCCAAATATTACTCTATTTGGTAAAACTGATCCAAAATTAATCGGTGGCTATGGCAAAAATCAATTTAGCATAATTTCACCGGAAAAGAACATGCACACCATTCAAGCCGAGCAAGTATACCAACAGTTGACTCAGCTTTTATAACAAGACATAAAGATTACAAAAAATAACAGGAAGCATTTTAATGAATAAATATTGTGAACTCATTCGTGAAAAATATGCCCAAATTGGTAGTAATGAACTAGGTTACATTGATGATGCCTTAGGGGCAGTAATGTTAGTTTTAAATGAAGTAGTGGATTGCGAGAATGTTCCTCAAGACCTTAAAAATAAAGCTGCCTATGCAGCAGCTAATTTATTGATTAGTGATTATGAGGTTAGATAACAGTTGGTAAAGTAATAATAAAACGAGTAGATATATCATCAGACTTAACGGAAATCGATCCCTTATGTGTCTGAATAATGGATTTAACAATTGCCAATCCTATTCCAGCACCTGAATTATCATTACCATTACGATGACGTGATTCATCTACTCGATAAAAACGATCAAAAAGATGAGGCAAATGCCGGCTATCAATTTTTTTACCTGGATTAGCAATGATGATTTTTACTCTTTTTTCAGAAGGTTGACTTAAAGTAATGTTAATCACCTCATTTTGAGGAGTATAACGAATTGCATTGGACAAGATATTACTTATCGCTCGACCTAACATAAGTTTATCGCCTTGAATATGTGAACAGCTGCCCTCTAAATTAAATGTAATATTTTTCTCATCAGTAAGCGGTTCAAAATAGTCACACATCATAGTAAGCATACTAACCAAATCAATATCAATAAGATTTGGCACTAGCTGTTGATTATCGGCTTGAGCTAAAAAAAGCATATCTGAGATCATTTGTGACATTTTTTCATACTCTTCCAAATTGGAGTACAAAATTTCTCGATACTCTTCGGTTGATCTAGCATTATTCAACACAATTTGTGTTTGAGTGGTGAGATTAGTAATCGGTGTTCGCATTTCATGAGCGATATCAGCCGTAAAATTACGTTGACGCTGAAACACATCCTCCATACGAGTAAGCATTTTATTGAATGCTCTTACTAAGCTAATATATTTAGTTGGTACTGAGGAAGTTGGTATTCGATAATTCAAACTTTTAAGATTGATTTTTTCTATCTTCCTAATGAGTCGGTTAATCGGTTTCTGGGTAAAATAAATTGAGATAAACGATCCAATTAATGCTAAAACACAAGAAATGGCAATAAGTAAACCTAAACCACTTCTTAATCGGCTAATAAATTCAAGTTGTAAATCGCGACCAACAGCCACAATAGTGGTGTATTGCTTTTTATTATCAAGTATAACTCTTGACGCCGCAACTCGATATGAGGATTTACTCATATTCGATACAGTTGTTGAGTGATCTGTAATAATCTTTTCCAAGCTAGCAGGTTTCAAAGCAACTGCTAGATTAGGACCACGGGTACGATAAAGAACTTTACCTGAATCATCAATGATATAAACAAACAAGTGATGATGCCCGGTTAATATCAACAATAAGTTTTGGAAAAGCTCATCATGATTATCTTTAGGTGAATAATAAATGAGTTCACGTTCTATTGAGGAGATAACTGAATTCAACTCTGATACATTTTGCTGAATAGAAAATTTTTCAAAAGAACTTTCAATAAGATAACTAAAACAATAAAGAAGCCCACAAGTAAGTAAGCAAACAATTAGTGGTAAACGAAAAGAAATAATTTTAGTCCGCTTCATCCAATACATCCAATTTATACCCCATTCCACGTACAGTATGAATTAATTTAGGTTCAAATCCAGCATCAATTTTATTGCGTAATCGTCTAATTGCTACATCAATGACATTGGTATCACTATCAAAATTCATATCCCAAACTTGTGATGCAATCAGTGATCTTGGTAATACTTCACCTGGATAACGTAAAAAATACTCTAATAACAGAAATTCTTTATTGGTTAAATCAATTCTTTTATCTGCTCGCGTTACGGTTCTTTTAGGTAAATCCATTACCAAATCCGCAATGCTTAATTGATAATTGTTGACTTGTGGAACATTGCGCCTAAGTAAAGATTTTACTCTTGCCAGTAATTCAGCAAAAGAAAACGGTTTAACTAAATAATCATCCCCACCTAAGTTTAACCCTTTGACTTTATCTTCAACACTCCCCATTGCTGTGAGAAAAATAATTTGTGTGTCTTTTCCTGCTTCACGTAATGATTGGACGATTTTCCAGCCAACTATATCTGGCAACATGACATCGAGAATAATTAAATCATAATCTTCTGTCATGGCTCTATGATAGCCATCTAGACCGTTATCAGTTAAGTCAACAATAAAACCTGATTCAATTAACCCCTGACGAAGATACTCACCTGTTTTATGTTCATCTTCAACAACTAACAATTTCATTTTGAGTATTTCCTTTGTTAATTTATTTGATTATCGAAAATGTATACTGCTGTAGTAGGATATCTGAAAAAGCCAAATGGCATCATGACATTTTAATGACTATATTGTAATTTTATGGTCATTAATTCGTTTGTTTAGTTTTGTTATAGTATTCAAACAATGATTCATGAGGCTAGACATTATTGTTTCATTGTTTTATTTCCTTTCATCCATTCCTTGCAATTTAATGCAGCCCTAGTTTATCTAGGGTTTTTTTTTATCAAAAGCGAGATTATCAACTTCTATTAACCAATGAATTAATAATTATTTTGGTATGAAGCGCAGTTATTTTAGCAAACTTAACCATTCTTGGGTATGCCTATATCTATTTTTTATGTAACACAACACCACTTTCAATATGATCGGTATACGGGAACTGGTCAAACATAGCAAAATGCTTAATACTATGAGTTTCTATCAATTGCTGTAAATTATTCCGTAAAGTAAGAGGATTACAAGATATATAAATAATCGTATTGTAACTTTTAAGCATATTCATTGTGTCATTGTCTAATCCAGCACGAGGCGGATCAACCAATACCGTTTGGCATTGATAATCATCAAGATTAATATCTTTCAATCGATTAAATTCACGTTCTTTTTTAATGGCACTGGTGAACTCAGAGGCGGATAAACGTGCAATAATTAAATTATCAATTTGATTTATCGCAATATTATATTGCGCTGAATATACTGATGCCTTTGCTATTTCTGTCGCTAACACTTTACGAAAGTTCTGAGCCAAAGCAATAGAAAAATTACCATTGCCACAATAAAATTCAAGTAGATCACCTGACAAATCTTTTGTCACTGAAATTGCCCATTCAAGCATTTTGATATTCACTGCGGCATTAGGTTGAGTAAAACTATTTTCTACTTGTCGATAAATAAAGGTTCTATCCAATACAGGTAAAGATTCATCAACATAATCGACATCAATGGCAATTTTTTGATTACTTGCTCTTCCAACGATATTAGCATTGATCCCCTGCACCGCAAGTTGTTGCTTAAGCTTATTTGCTTCATTAATCCAATCATCACCTAACTTTTTATGATACAGAAGCGTAATAAGTAATTGTCCACTCATTGTTGAAAAATAATCTATCTGAAACAATAAATGACGTAATAATTGATTATGCTTAAGCAGGGGTAAAATGGCTTTCATTGCCTGATTAATCAATTTTGTCGCAATTGGGAAATCATCTATTCGTGTGCGCTTTTTTGTCTTTTTGTCATACATAATATGGTAAATGTCTATACCATCATGCCAAATTCTAAATTCAGCACGCATACGATAATGACTGATAGGTGAACGATAAACCTGTAATTCTGGAAGAGAGAAATCGCTAAAAATTGTTTTTAAATGAGTTGTTTTATTTTTAAGTTGAAGATTATATTTATCGGTCGAAAAAATTTCAGTCATATTCAGTAGTGGATGATTTTGCAAATTGTTAAAAGAATTATTGTCTATGATAAAATAACAACACAATTGTTTTAACTCATTAAGTAAACCATAGTATCCATAAAGTAGACATTAAGTCTATCTGTTATTTTTACCTAATAATAGCCAAATTGTGCTTGGTATTTTAACTTAAAGATAAAGTGTAATATAAATAAAGCCAATGTTACAAGCATTGATAAAATTAATGAGTAAATCATTCGTAATTATTATACTTAAATGTATGCTTAACCTTAAACTTTTTTATACAGCATTGGATTATTTTTAAATGAGATATCGTAAAATTATTGAAATGAGTATGAATGTGAGTTACTCACTACGTTTTATTGATTGTAGTTATAACGATTGCCGTTATAATGTGTCACAAAATTTAAGATAGAATGATCAATATGACTGCAAAAACTTTTTCAGATTTAGAATTAGAAGAGATTTTAATTCAAAATCTTCAAACACAAAACATCCACACGCCAACAGTGATCCAAGCTCAAACGATTCCCGTCGCATTAGAGGGAAAAGATATTTTAGGTTCAGCACCAACAGGTACAGGTAAGACACTTGCATTTTTAATTCCGGCTGTCCAACATTTATTGGATTTTCCACGTCGTAAACCAGGACCTCCTCGTATTTTGATTTTAACACCTACTCGAGAGCTAGCTATGCAAATAGCTGAGCAAGCGAAACTCTTAACTCAATCCACTCATTTAAGCATTGCTACAATCACTGGGGGCGTTGCTTATATGAATCACGCTGAAGTATTCAGTAAAAATCAAGATATCGTGATTGCAACAACTGGACGCTTATTACAATACATTAAAGAAGAAGATTTTGACTGTCGAGCTGTTGAAATGCTCATTTTAGATGAAGCAGACCGCATGTTAGATATGGGGTTTTCACAAGATGTTGAAACCATATCTGCTGAAACTCGCTGGCGCAAACAAACTCTACTTTTTTCAGCTACCCTTGAAGGTAAAGGATTACATAGTTTTGCTAATCGAATATTAAACGAACCTATTGAGATTAATGCCGATCCTTCACGCAAAGAACGTAAAAAGATTTTACAGTTCTATTATCGATCGGATAATTTAGAACATAAAGAGGCTCTGCTCATTCATTTATTAAAACAAGAAGATTTCAAAAAAACGATCATTTTTGTACGTAAGCGTGAACGAGTGCATGAACTAGTTAGTGTATTACATCAAGCCGGTATCCATAGCTGTTATTTAGAAGGTGAAATGGTGCAAGCTAAACGTAACGAAGCTATTAAACGAATGAACAACAATACTGTTAATGTTCTGGTTGCTACTGATGTTGCTGCTCGTGGCATTGATATTGATGATGTTACCCATGTTATTAATTTTGATGCACCTAAAACAGCCGATGTTTATTTACATCGTATTGGTCGTACTGCGCGCGCCGGAAAAAAAGGAACCGCTATTATGCTGATCGAAGCTCACGACTACGAATTGTTACAAAAAATTGAGCGTTACATCAAAGAACCAATAAAATTACGAACTATTGATGAGTTACGTCCAAAAACAAAAACCCCAAAACCGGCGACTAAGAAAAAACCATCACAAAAAGCCAAATTGAAAAGTACAGCCAAAAAAGAAGATAACAAAAAGAAAAAGATCAAACTGCGCCATCGTGACACCAAAAATAAAGGTAAACCGAAGAAATTAATAAATACCACCGAATAATAATTTATTAGTTAATAGTTTAAACTTATGGTATCAATTGTTTATAACAACTTGGAGTGTAAGTTTAAATTGCTATAATGTTCAGCATATTAGATTGCATTAAATAGTTAGGAGAAGCATTATGACATTAGTCACTCGTAAAGCCCCAGATTTTACATCAGCAGCAGTGTTAGGTACAGGTGAAATCGTTGAAAATTTCAATTTAGCTAAACATATTAATGGTAAATATGCTGTTGTATTTTTTTGGCCAATGGATTTTACTTTTGTATGTCCATCAGAAATCATCGCTTTCGATCATCGTTTAGAAGAATTTAAAAAACGTGGCGTTGAGATCATTGGGGTTTCGATGGATTCACAATATGTGCACAATGCATGGCGTAATACTCCACAAGATAAAGGCGGTATTGGTGAAGTGAAATTCCCAATTGTTGCTGATATAAAACATTCAATTATGCAAGCTTATGGTGTTGAACATCCTGAAGCGGGTGTTGCTCTTCGCGCATCATTCTTCATTGATAAATCAGGTATTGTTCGTCATGAAACCATCAATGATCTACCAATTGGTCGTAATATTGATGAAATGATTCGCATTGTGGATGCTTTCCAATTCCATGAAGAACACGGAGAAGTTTGTCCTGCTCAATGGACTAAAGGTAAACAAGGTATGCAGGCTAATCCAAACGGTGTTGCTAGCTACCTAAAACAACATGGTAACGAGATTTAGTACACTATTTTCTTTTTTATTCATACATCCTTTTAGCTTACACTTTGCTGAACCGGAGTTTATCTCCGGTATTTTTTCTTTAAATAATTGCAGTGCATAACGCTTTTTTTTTGACTATAGCGTAACGTGTAATCCCACAATTCCGACAATAATAAAAGCAAGCCCAGATAAACGTTGAAGATTTTTCGGTTCATTAAAAATGAACATATTAGCTAACACCGCACCTGAAGTACCAAGTCCTACCCATACTGGATAAACTATACTTAAATCTAAATAATGAAGTGAAAAATAAAATAAAGTGAATGAAACAAAAAAACCACCCCAATAGAGCATTAATCGAAACAGGCTTTTTCGTTGCGAATAAAGCTTAAGACCAATAGCGCCTATTACTTCAAAAATTGCAGCTGTTAAAATAAATAACCATCCCATATTGTAACCCAAATTTCAGTTGATCAGCTATCTGCTCGTTTAAGTTGCACAACGCCAATAATAATTAGTGCAACAAAAAATATTTCAATAAGTTTAATTTCTTTACCAAACACTACCATATCAATAATTAATGAGCCAACTGCTCCGACACCAGAAAATATTGCATACACAGTACCAGTAGGGATAGTTTTGCATGCGTTCGTTAAAAACGTAAAATCAATAAAAATTATCAGTATAATAATAACCCAGTGCCACCATTGACTAGCAGTAGCGAAACCAAACACCCAACACAATTCAAAAAAGCAGGTCATTATCACAAATACCCACTCTTTATTCGCGCTAAACATAGTTACCCCGTTTTTGTTACTATCTATTTTTTATGCAATTTATATTAGATAAATTGCTAATTCTGCTATTTTGCCAATGAGAATCAACAAAACTAAAGATGGTTCGCAAACAAAGCATTTGCCACCAAGAGAACTTAAATATTATTTGCAAAGAAACAATTTGATTGAATGCTAATTAGAATTTTCAAAATTAGTATGAAATTGAAACCTCTATCGTCCCTAAAAAATTTTATTCTTATTTATCATACTTATAATATATTCTATACTGAAAAAGCTCAAAAATCAAGAATAAAATTGTTATTATTCAATGTTTCATATATTTATGACTCAAATTAGAGTATAAAACGAAAACAAAAAATAACATAAAAAGCTAGATTATTTCCATCATAATAATAAATTATGATAGTAACTTTGATGACTATTAAAACAATAAAAACTAAAATGAAAGTTTAGTAATGACAAAAACTATCCACTCAAACTCGTTATAAATCGTAGTGTTAATCCTATTAATGGTTATTCTACCCTTTACTGAATTTTTTAAAATTACAAAATTCCCTTCGTCTAACAAGGGTTCATTGAACTGATGATCTATGCCGACTATAGAATAAAGATTTTATTAAATAATATTGCCCAGAAAAATTTAAACTAGCATAAGAACTAAGTTGGTGAGTGAAACGATCAGTAGTTTTATACCTAAGATAATCATATTATTGTATCCATACTAAGTAACTGCCGATAACTATGACAATAGATCGATTTTTGATCTCATTATTCAATAAAATCAGAATATATTTTGGCATTATAAATAAATCATCACCGTCTTTTATTTTTCAATGCGACATTAAAGTCAGTTTTTTTGAAAATTAATTATTGGAATGGATGTTGATTGGCAAGCTGTTATAATGCGTTATTATAAATAATAGACGCTAACGTGACATAATTTATCTGAAAGGCTAACCGCTTGATGAAACATAAATTAGTGAATATATTAATGTTCAATGATACGTTTAATCATAGGATGTCCCTGCCGAATAGTTAATCCGACAGTTTACATCCATATGTGAGATGTTAGATATGAAAAGTATTACGATAAGTTACAATATCTTCGATTGTAACAACAGGTAAATGATGCTGTTTTGCAAATTCGACAACTTGTGGTGCTCTCGCCATCGAACCATCATCATTAGTCAACTCACAAATTACTGCAGCAGGTTTAAAACCAGCTAAAGAAACCAGATCAACTGATGCTTCAGTATGTCCTCGTCGATTCAATACACCGCCTTCTTTAGCAACTAATGGAAATACATGACCAGGATGATTTAAATCACTGGCTTTTGCATTATCAGCAACGGCAGCTTTTACAGTGGTTACCCTATCTGCGGCTGATACACCAGTGGTAACACCATTTGCAGCTTCAATAGTAATGGTAAAAGCGGTATGATTTTTACTGGTGTTATTGGCTACCATCATAGGCAATTCTAATTTGTCACAATAAGATTGCGGCATGCATAAACAAACAATACCACTACCATATCGAATAGTTAGCGCCATTTGTTGTGTGGTAATTGTTTGCGCCGCCCAAATGATATCGCCTTCGTTTTCACGATCTTCGTCATCTAAAACTAACACGCCAGATCCAGCTTTGATTGAAGCAATCGCTTTTCCTACTCGCTCGATTGGTGTTCCAAATTCATTTAAATTGAACTGATTCATGGTAGATACCTATCCTGTTTTATTAAGTTATTTATATTTATTCCTAATCAATTGATATATAACTAATTCAAACAGATATTTGTTGTAAACACTTGATGAAAATCCTTACCAAAATCAAAATTGAATTAGTTAAATTATAAATATATTCAATACCAGAATCAGGGCAAGTGCTTGACCATAGTGATTTTGCAAAAAAGCAAATATAGAAAAGATAAGCCACTCTCTTTCATCCAGACTTTAACTGTCGGCTTTGGAATTTCACCAAATCTGCTTGTCCTTAATAAAATTGATTTTTACTAAGCGCTCGTGGGCTATAACCACCGGTGGGGAATTGCACCCCGCCCTGAGAATTTTATCAGCGAACTGACTGCACACACTATAATATAAAACAAAAGAAAAAACACGGTTATTTTATTAAGTAAAAAAAATTGCCGCATGAAGCGGCAATGAGTGAAATCGATAATGTCATCAACTCATTCGAATTTCACGTAAATGTTGTTTTTCAACTTCTCTCATCCAAATCCATGAAATGAAACCAATAATACCAACAATTAATAAAATAATAGTCGCTAACGCATTAACTTGTGGATCGACACCTAAACGTACTTTAGAAAAAATCAATTTTGGTAATGTCATTGCACCTGGCCCTGTCACAAAATTAGCGATAACCACATCATCAAGTGATAAGGTAAATGCCAACAACCAACCAGAAACAAGTGCTGGAGCAATCATAGGTAAAGTAATGATGACAAATACTTTCAACGGATTTGCACCTAAATCTAATGCAGCCTCTTCAATTGACCTATCCAACTCTCGTAATCTGGCACTAATAACAACTGTCACATATGCAGTACAGAAGGTTGCATGGGCCATCAAAATAGTCATTGCACCTCGCTCTTTAGGCCAACCAATCACTTGTCCCATCCCAACAAATAACAGTAATAATGCCAAACCAGTGATTACATCAGGCATAACGAGGGGTGCAGTTGTCATAAAGGAAAATAAATGAGAACCGCGAAATTTTTTAAATCGAATAATGGCTAATGCAGCCAAGGTACCAAGTACAATTGCTAATGAAGCAGCGCCGGCAGCAATACTTAAGCTTAATCCTACGGCTTTAAGTAAAGCTTCATTATGAATTAATTCAAAATACCATTTGAACGAAAATCCGGCCCAAACCGTTACAAGTCTTGAACTGTTAAATGAATAAACGATTAAAATAATCATAGGGATATATAAAAAGGATAAAGACAATATAAGAATTAATCCTTTTAAACATCGACCTAATAGCGATATTGTTACAACTGCGGTTAAAATAAGGCTAAATACTAAACACCCCACATATAAGCTAACACTACCCAATAAAGCAAACCCTGACGCTGAAATTATCATCGACAGCACCAATGAACCTAAGAATGAGGAGATAAAAACAATCAATGCAGATCGCATAATTAATGGTAAATTGTTCATTTATTTATCTCCCATTTGTCGATTCTGAAATTTATTAAAGTAGTAAATAGGAATAATTAATATTAATAACATAACTGTTGCAACAGCAGAAGCTGCTGGCCAATCATGATTATTAAAGAATTCAGTCCATAATTGAGTACCTATCATTAAACTGTCCGAAGGACCGAGCAGTTCAGGTATTACATATTCCCCTACCGCAGGAATAAAGACCAACATTCCTCCAGCAATAACTCCATTTTTAGTTAATGGGACAATAATCCTAAAGAAGGTATTAATTGGCTTACTACCTAAATCTAAAGCCGCTTCAACAAGCGTAGTATCGACTTTGCTTAACGATGTATATATAGGTAATACAACAAATGGTAGATATGAATACACAATACCAATATAAACCGCCAAATAGGTTTTCATAATGATTAATGGCTGATCAATCACTCCCAACCACATTAAGAAATTATTTAAAAGCCCATTAGGGTTTAAAATACCAATCCACGCATAAACACGAATCAAGAATGAAGTCCAAGAAGGCAAAATAATCAATAATAATAAAATATTTCGATTTGATGGTTTACATTGTGATATAGCCCAAGCTAATGGGTAACCTATCAAAATACATAACAGTGTTGAAATTGCTGCTACTTTTAATGATTGTAAATAAGAATTTATGTAGATAGTATCTTCAAATAAATTAAAATAATTGTCAAAATTTAAAACAATATTAAGTAGACCATCTTCATAACTCAACAGATCTGTATAAGGAGGCACAGCGATAGCGGCTTCCGAAAAACTGATGCGAAAAACAATCAAAAATGGCAATAAAAATAGTAATAGCATCCATAAATAAGGAATCGCTATAATCAATAAACGCCCATATAATGTCATCAAGTCAGAATCATCTCGTTGTAGGCGCATCTTTCTAAATGCAAAATAAATCGCCACTAAACCTACCCCAGCAGGTATATATAAAATACTGCCTGCTATAACTAAACGGTAAGCAAATTTAGAAGGTTTATAATGCACTAAATATGCACCTAAACAAGATAATAATAGACTTAATACCATAGAGGCAAATAAAGCATCTAAAAATAAATTATCAAATGCATTTGTAGCTACAAAACGTAAATAAACATTGAGTAACACCAATGCATTAAGAAACAAACCACAATAAATGGATCGCATCAATATATCCTCTTGTGTTTATTCAGTAAGTACAACGCAACTATCAATTTCCCAACTGAGATTAACCGTATCGCCCCAAGTAGGCATTCCTTTACGATATCGATGTTCGTTTTGCAGTTGAGCAATAATAATTTGTCCACTTTGCAATTTAACGTGGTAAATAGAAAGATCCCCTAAATAGGCAATTTCAACCACTTCACCGGTTGCAAAGTTATAGCCTTCTTTTGGTATTTCATCGCAAAGTTTAATTTTTTCTGGCCGTAAAGCAACCTGAATAGGAACACCTTCAACAGCGGGGGAATCATAATCTACTTTTAAAGGATGTTTAATCATAGGACAATTGATGATTAATCCATCTTCTAAAGTTTCTTGCAAAATTCCGTCAAACACATTGACTGAACCAATAAATTCGGCGCTATAACGGCTATTTGGATGTTCATAAATCTCTTCAGGCTCACCAATTTGAACAAATTGTCCTTTGTTCATAATCGCAATCCGTCCTGCCATTGTCATGGCTTCTTCTTGATCATGAGTAACCATTACACAAGTAGCACCCACCTGCTCCAAGATGCTAACAACTTCAAGCTGCATTCGATCACGCAGTTGTTTATCTAATGCTCCCATCGGTTCATCTAAAAGGAGTAATTTAGGTCTTTTTGCCAAACTTCTTGCTAAAGCGACACGTTGTCTTTGTCCACCAGATAATTGGTGCGGTTTGCGCCTACCAAACTCTTCCATATGCACAAGTGCTAACATTTCTTCAACACGATACTTAATTTCACTCATTTCTAATTTGTCTTGAATTAGGCCGAAGGCTATATTTTGCGCAACCGTCATGTGAGGAAAAAGAGCATACGATTGAAACATCATATTGATAGGACGGTTATAAGGTGGGACTTGGGATAAATCCTTACCATCAAGAATAATCTGTCCAGATGTTGGTTGTTCAAAACCAGCAAGCATCCGTAATAATGTCGATTTTCCGCTACCAGAAGCACCTAGTAAAGCAAAAATTTCTCCGGTGTAAATGGTTAAATTGATATCATCAACAGCATAATAATCATCATTGAAAACTTTCGTTAAATTTTTGATCTCCAATAGTGGAGTTATCATCTTTTTTTTAGGCTGTACCTGAATTGTTGTTTTATCGTTCACGCTTTTTTCCTCATAACAACAAGCCATAAAAAACGAGACGGAAAGATCATTAAATCTCTCCGTCTAGAATAAATAAGTCAATTAATTGACACTTTCAAACGGTTATTTACCTGTTTTAAGTTTTGTCCATGTGCGAGTAATCACACGTTCAAGTTTAGGCTCTTTCACCGTTAAAGTGAATAACTTTTCCATCACTTCCGAGCTTGGATAAACCGCAGGATCGTTTTTCACCTCAGGATTTACAAACTGTTCGTTAGCAACTTTATTTGCACTTGCAAACTTAACATCATTAGTCACTTGTGCAGCAATTTCTGGTTTCAAAATGAAGTTTAAAAACTCATGCGCCTCATCAGGATTTGCAGAATCTTTTGGAATAGCAAATGTATCAAAGAACACTAATGCGCCTTCTTTCGGAATTTGATAACCGATGTGCACACCATTTTTTGCTTCATTGGCTCTATCACGAGATTGTAAAATATCTCCAGACCATCCTAAAATCACACAAATATCGCCATTTGCTAAATCAGTAATATATTGAGATGAATGAAAATAACGGATATAGGGTCTGACTTTTGACAATAATTCATAAGCTGCGCCAGTATAATCTTTGGCATCAGTACTATTTGGATCTTTGCCTAAGTATTTTAGAGCACTTGAAAAGATTTCAGTTGGTGCATCTAAAAATGCCACACCACAATCTTTAAGTTTTTCCATATTTTTAGGGTTGAAAACTAAATCCCAACTATCAACAGGAGCATCATCTCCAAGCCGTTCTTTTACTTTATCAATGTTATAACCGATACCTGTAGTCATCCATACATAAGGGATCGCATACTTGTTATCCGGATCATGGGTAGCCATTAATTTCATTAAATTTGGATCAAGATTTTTCCAATTTGGCAATTTATTTTTATCTAATGGCAGATAAATATCAGCTTTAATCTGTCTTTCTAAAAAACTGTCTGATGGTGAAACCACATCGAAACCAGAATGGCCAGCCATTAACTTACCTTCAAGAGCTTCATTAGAGTCATACACATCATAAACGAGTTTGATTCCGGTCGATTTTTCGAAATCGCTGATAGTGCTATTACCAATTTGACCTGCCCAATTATAAAAATGCACAACACGATCTTTGGCTATAGCAGATTGAGATAATGCTAGTGAAACACCAGCTATGATTGAAAGAATTGTTTTACGTTGAGTAAACATGCTCACCACTTCTCCTCTAGTTAGGGATATTACATGTTAGACACAAGCCCATTGTGAAACACAACAGACCCCCAAATTTTGCCATTATCCTTGTTAAATTATATGGCGAAACCGAGATAATCAGGTCATTACAAGTCATTAATAAAGCTAATGAACATGTAGAACATACCTTGCATTACGAGGGATAAAATACCTTTTTTTTTTGAGATGTCTACTTAAAAAATCAAATATCTTGAGTTTCAGGATTGAGTGATTATATTTTAATCAAACAATCCTTGTTTCACCGAAAATTAACGGTTAATTAACTTCTTTTATTCGGCACTCGCTTGAAGTAATTTAGAGCCTGGTTGCCAAACACGATATTTAACTGTTAAATCACTTGGTACATAAAATACAATTGGTAAACGACTATTGTAATCCAATAATCCCAAATTATGATTCATAGTAACAAATTGATTTTTATTCGTGCCTTCAGGACAAGCCATAAGCGTTGAAATCCCATCATTAACCTTATCAACAACGTAGTAGTTGTATCCCCATCCTTTTAATTCTTCCTGCTTAATCATTCCACCTAATCTGTGTGCATTACAATCGGTATTCATCTCTTTACCAATTAAAACTTCCACTCTTGCTTTATTTTCATTAGCCAACGAAGGAAGGTGAATTGCATAGCGAGTATAACCAGCCATAGCAACCGGATAAGGTGCGGTGTCATTGGCATTTTGAACTGGATTATTTAGTTTTGGTGTTGTTGAACATGCAGGTAATACTATACTCATTAACATCAATAACAATAATTTTTTCATTTTTATATCTCCATCAAAGATTTATCATTTACACTATCATATGATTTTTTAATGATAGTGGGTATAATAACACCATTTAGATTAATAAAAATGGTGCACAAATGCCAGCAGAAAAAAATACATATGATTTATTAAAGTTAATTTTAAACTTATTACTGATTGGTTTACTAATCATTATAACCTATCGTGTTATTGAAGCTTTCTTATTCGGTTTCTTTTGGGCCGTAATGGTGGTTATTGCTACCTGGCCATTAATGATAAAAATACAGAATAAAATGTTTAATAAACGCTGGTTATCGCTAACAATAATGGCATTAATTTTAGCTCTTGTCTGCATTATTCCATTTATTTTAATTATTAGTAGCGTCGCCCAAAATGGTCATCATTTAATTGAATGGGCCAAATCTTTATCACATCATGAATTACCAACATTTGACTGGATAGAAAGCATTCCAGCTTTCGGACCAGAATTGCATCAAAGTTGGCTAAATGTAATCAAAACAGATGGTTCAGATCTGGTTTCAAGTATTCAACCTTATATTGGAACATTAATAGGATGGTTGTTATCACAAGCAACCAACATCAGTATATTCATCTTCCATGCGGGTGTCATGATCATTTTCAGTTTATTACTTTATCTCAAAGGTGAAAGTATTACCAAATACGTTTATTTATTTGCTAATCGTTTATCTAAACAATATGGCGCAATTACCGTCACGTTAGCAGGACAATCAATTCGTGCAGTCGCCCTTGGTGTGGTAGTAACGGCAATTACTCTAGCCTTAATTGGTGGGATCAGTTTTATTATTACTAATATGCCATTAGCTGGAGTTTTAACCCTGATTTTATTTATCTGTTGTGTTGCGCAGATCGGACCTGTCATTGTGATGCTCGGTTGTATTATTTGGCAATTTTGGAATGGTCATACTCTCTCAGGTATTATATTGATTGTTATAGCAATCATTTTAACCACTCTTGATAGTGTAATGCGTGCATATTTAATAAAAAAAGGCGCTGATTTACCTTTTTTATTGATTTTATTTGGGGTAATTGGTGGACTACTCAGTTTTGGTATGATGGGATTATTTATTGGTCCTGTAGTATTGGCATTGACGTATAAGATCATTCAAACATGGATTAATGAACAATCATAAGAAAATGATACTGACTAGCTAACTTGAACAAGAAAAATCAGATAAACAATATTGACTCAGGCCTATGACATAAGGAGTGTTATTTTCTGGCTTAAAGTGTGTTATTCTACAATTTGAACCAGTTACAATAATATATGAATCATGAGAATACCTTTTATTAAATATAACCATCAAAAGCATCTTAATGAATTAGCTAAAATCCGGCAACATGCTGATCAATATCGTATTTTGTATGATCCTAAAGCATACAGACAAGCTATACTTAAAAAAATCAAAAATGCCAAATTTCGAATTTATATCGTTGCACTCTATTTAGAACAAGATGAAGCGGGGCAAGAAATACTTAATGCGCTTTACCAAGCAAAAATAATGAATCCTAACTTAGATATTAAAATCTTTGTAGATTGGCATCGCGCACAGCGCGGTCGAATTGGAGAAGATAAAACGCACACCAATGCGGTTTTTTATCATAAAATGAAATTACAGCATCCTGATGTTGATGTTCCTGTATATGGAGTGCCAATTAATCGCCGTGAAGTGCTTGGAGTCTTACATCTCAAAGGATTTATTATCGATGATACGGTCATATATAGTGGCGCTAGTCTGAATAACGTTTATCTGCATAAACTCAATAATTATCGTTATGACAGATATCATTTTATTACCAATAAATTACTTGCACTAAGTATGATTGATTATATTGATAATAACTTTTTACATTTTGATGCGTTACAACGTTTAGATGATGCAGAACATAAATCACGTAAGCAAATTAAATCTGAAATCAAAGTGTTACGTCAACATCTTTCGGAAACAAATTATCAATATACCAATAATGCAAATAATCATGAGTTATCCGTATCACCCATTGCTGGTCTTGGTCGCAATAATGCATTAAATAAAATTATTCATCATTTAATTAATTCTGCACAACATAAGATTATTTTGTGCACGCCATATTTTAATCTGCCGAATATTTTAGTTCGTGACATTATTCGTTTGCTTAGAAAGGGTAAACAAGTTGAAATTATTATTGGTGATAAAGAAGCGAATGACTTTTACATCCCTGAAGATAAGCCATTTAATATTTCCGGCGGCTTACCTTATTTGTATGAAATCAATTTAAGAAACTTTATCGAACGTTTGCAGTCTTATGTTGATAAAGAACAGTTAATTATTAGATTATGGAAAGATAATGATCAAACTTATCATTTAAAAGGTGTTTGGGTTGACAATGAATGGATGTTAATTACTGGAAACAATCTTAACCCAAGAGCTTGGCGTTTAGACCTTGAAAATGGAATATTGGTGCACGATCCTAAACAAGAATTACAAGAACAAATCACCAATGAACTTGATACAATACGCCAAAAAACGACATTAATTACACACTTTCAACAGATCCAAGCTAGCCAATTTTATCCAAAGCAAGTCCATAAATTAATAAAAAGATTGAGCCGTATCCGCGTGGATAGAGTGATCAAACGTCTATTATAATTATCTGATATGAATTAAGTTAGACATAATAAATTTAAATAAGTTAGATTTAAAATTATCAGTTTGGCGTTAAAACAACATGCTCTAGTGCATTTATCCGTGTACTAGAGCCATAATTTATTTAACCACCTATAAAAATAAGCACCCAAATCAAATTTAAAAAATGGAGAGTTGCTCATTACATATTGTAATGGAAACACGAAACGCTATTAACGGATCGCTTTGGATTAATAGAGCTAATATTAATCGCTTATGTAACCGGTATCATTATTACATGATTTGGATAATTACGTTATTTTTATACTCAAACATAGAGTTAACCTCAAACTTTTTTACAATCGATTATTTAATCTGATTTTGTTGTAAATTGAGTACCGTTCGAGCATTTGATGCACTCGTTGCAATAATGTCAATTACCCCTGAACGAAGCGCGCCTAAAATCGCTGTTGCTTTTGTATTTTCTGAAGCTATGGCAATAACACACGGAATATTACGCAATTCATCAATACTAAGACCAATGACGCGATCATTCATGACCGTATCTACGGGCTCACCATTAATATCAAAAAAGCCATAACCTGCAATATCACCCACCACCCCCTGTTTTAAAGTTGCATGAGTTATCTCTTTTGGAGTAAACCAACCTAATTGCACCATGTAACTATTTTCGTTCATATCACCAATACCAACTAAAGCAATATCAGCCTTAGCTGCTCGCTCTAAAGTATCTTTGATAACTCTATTTTGAATAAAAGCTTCTTTAAGTTCACGATTTTCAACATAAGCAGGGGCATAAAGCGTTTCGCTCGTTGCATTAAATTTTCTGGCTAAGCTTCGGCTAATATGATCAGCATCAATAAGTTCTCCAACCCTTTGGGTGCCGCCAATACCGCAAATAAATTTACACCTTTTTTCAGGGTAAACGCCTACATGACTTGCAATGGCTGCAACATTACGACCTTGTCCAACAGCCACCGTTACGCCTTTTTTTAAAACACTTGATAAATAGTTAGTCACAAGTGCTGCTACTTGTCTACGTTGTTCATCCTCATCTTGATGATCCAATGCGATGAGCGCACGTTTTATACCAAAACTATTAATAAATTGTTGTTCGATTCTTGAACTAAATATTGGATGATATTTAACATTAATTTCTACAATTCCTTCAGATCTGGCTTTTTTCAGTAACCGACCGACTTTAATGCGAGAAATACCAAATCGCTTAGCAATTTCTTCTTGCGTCTGTTCATACTCATAGTAAGCAACAGCAATTTCGGTAAGTAACTCTGTTTCTTGCTTATCTTCAAATATATCCATTATTTTAGCCTTTTGTCATAACATTAATGTTGCTGATTAATAGCTGATAATATATTACAAAAATCTTTCGCTTGCCATGCACCTCGGCCAATAAATAAACCATCAATGTCTGGTTGAGCAATTAACGGTATTGAATTTTCTAGATTCACACTGCCTCCATATAACAGTAGCATTTGTTGGGCTATCTGTTGACCATAAAGTTGGATTAAAGCCGATCTCAGTTGCTGATGTATATATTGAGCCGCTTCTGGAGTCGCTGCAATACCCTTTTCACCAATAGCCCATATTGGCTCATAAGCTATAATCACTTGGGTTGCGTGCTGTTTATCAATTTCAAATAAGGAAATTTTCAGCTGTTTCACAACAGCTTCAGTTGACACACCTAAAGACCTTTCTTCATCACTGTCACCAATACAAACTAAAGGCGTTAATCCATGTTTTAAAGCAGCCTTCACTTTTTTATTAATCGCTATATCATTTTCACCAAAATTAGATCGACGTTCACTATGCCCTATTTCGACAATTTTTGCTCCGGTATCTTTGACCATGATAGGTGATATTTCACCAGTAAAAGCACCTGAATCTTGAAAATGCATATTTTGGGTACCGGTTAAACAATTAATATTATAATTTAGCAGATAATCAGAAACTTCACGAACACAAGTGAATGGCGGAATCACAAATGGTTGGATTTGAGATTTTAAGTTTTCCGGATAAAAAGTCTTAAATTGCTCACAAAATAATAACGCTTCAGCAAGAGTTTTATTCATTTTCCAACTGGTGCCTATGTATATTTTTTTCATAACTCATCCTTTAAATCACCAAATAATTTTCAGGCAAAAGTGTTAGTCTCTTTAAATATGAATAAATGATTAGTATGACATTAGGATAAAAATAGCTCAACTTATCATAGATTTAAAAAACTTATTTGCCTTGAACCATTTGAAAAGGTCATATAAAAAACACTTTATTCTCGAATTTTATCCTTTCAAGAACAAAGTGTTATTGCAATTTTATTTAATGCCTAAACGTTTTTTATAACTTTTAACATGGTAATCGGTCGCTTTGATAGCTTGAATAACATCATCAGCAGTAACTTCAAAAGGTAGGCTATGAATAGTTTCAACCGGATCAATGGCTTTTTTCCCAATGAGTTGAAACTCTTCTTCGGTAATTTTATCTAAATGCACTTCTTCTAACGTAATGGGTAAACCAAGCTTGATATATAAATCCATATATCGCTCAAGTTCATCAATTGGACGACCTTCTAAAACAAGTTGAGCAATGGTTCCATAAGCTACTTTTTCACCATGGGTTAAATGATGTACATCACCTGGTACAGCAGTAAAGCCATTATGAATAGCATGAGCAGCACCTAATCCCCCATTTTCAAATCCCAAACCACTTAGTAAAGTGTTGGCCTCTATTACAGCTTCTAATGCTGGTGTTACTAATTTTTGTTCATTGGCTTCAACAGCTAACAATGCGTATTCAAAAATTGTTTTTTCACATTCTCTTGCAATTGCTTCTCCTGCTATGGTAGCAATCCCTCCGGCATCTGTCTTATGGCAACTGCGTATAGAGGTTCTCGCTTCAACCCAAGTTGCCAATCCATCAGCAATACCCGATTTTAATGATCTTACTGGAGCATGAGCAATAACTCTTGTATCAACTAGTACTAAGTCTGGATTTTTATAATGGTGCCATAAGAAATCAAAAACCCCCTCTTCAGTATACACAACAGAAACTTTCGCAGTAGGCGCATCGGTTGATGCAGTTGTCGGTACACACACTTTGGGTATGTTATATTTTGCTGCCAGCGCTTTAGCCGTATCTAAGGTTTTACCCCCACCGACACCAATAATTGCATCAAACTTTTTAGATTTATACTCTTCAAGTAATCGATTAATTTCTACCATTGAACATTCGCCATTAAAAACAGCTTTGGTAATGTTTAGTCCGGTTTTTTGTAATGAATCGGCGAGTAAATTAGCAGCAATATTCCAAATGTTTTTATCTGCTAGTATTAAAAAATTAGTGCCAAAAGGTTTGATATATGCATCAGCACGTGTAAGTAGATCTTTACCTTGTACATATCTGTTAGGGCTTACAAAAACCTTATCCATATTGATTTCCTCGTATAAACACATCACTAACCAATTAATTATTAATAAATAATAACTAATTTACTTCTCTAGAATGACTTCTCTAGTTTTAATTGCTGTAAAAATTCATTCATTATCATCCATGCTGATTCAGATCCTGCGTCCCTATGACCAATTGCCCTTTCACCTAATCGCATTGACCGACCTTTTTTAGCAATTAGATCAATAGTATTGTCCGAGCCTTTTTTCATTTCACTAATGCAAGTCTCTAATGTTTTAATCGGATCATCCTCTTCCTGATATCTTTTTAATACATTAAGCCCTGGAATGAGTGCATCGATCATAGTTTTATCATTGAGTTCGGCTTTCCCACGCATTTGTACGGCTTCAACGCCATCTTGATACATTTGGCAAAATTCTTTAAATGTTACTGCTTGTTTTCCAACAGTATGGTTAGCCATTTTCATAAAAAAACTTCCATATAATGGTCCTGATGCTCCGCCAACCTTACTTAATAAAATCATGCCAATTTTTTTCATCAATTCTGCGATATCCGCCGTTGTATCCGATAACATGTCAAGTTGCTTTGAAACTTCACGAAAGCCAATGGTAAGATTGATACCGTGATCACCATCACCAATATCTGAGTCTAATTGACTTAAATGATCACGATTTTGTTCTGCCATATCAGCAATTTTTTTAAAGGTCTCAATAAAGTAGGATTTAGTCAGTTCCAAAGCACTCATTTTTTTCTCCTAGATAATTAATAGGCAATCTTGAAATAAGGTGTATCGCAAGGATGGCTTAATAGTTCTTTCAACTCATCATCAAGTTTAATAATTGAAATTGACATCCCGACCATATCCATAGAAGTGACATAATTACCTACAAGAGGTTTATAAATCTTTATCCCTATTTGTTCGAGTAATTTATGAGCTTTTCGATAACAGATATATTGATCCATTAACGCCAAACCGCCTAATCCATTGATCAGCAATTGAACTTCATCACCAGTTTGTAGTTTTGATTCTTGTAAAAGATGTTCGATTAATTGACTTACTACAATATCGGCACTTTTAAGCTTAGTTCTTTCAATGCCAGGTTCACCATGAATACCCATTCCGACTTCCATATCACCGTCACGCATATCAAAAATTACTTCACCTGTAACGGGCAATGTACAAGAAGATAATGCAACACCCATAGAATAAGTATTCGCGTTGGCTTTTTCAGCAAGCTTCTTAACTTTATCTAATTCATACCCTTTAGCCGCAGCACTGGCTGCAATTTTGAAAACGAACACATCACCAGCTACCCCTCGCCGTTCGTCAACATTTTGTGAGGAATAAATATCGTCCGTCACGATAACAGTTTCAACGCGAATTCCCTCTTCAGCCGCTAATTCTGCGCCCATATCAAAATTCATTACATCACCGGCGTAATTACCATACACGAAAAGGCATCCCTTTCCACAATCAACGGCTTTGACAGCTTCATAACAATATTCAGGAGAAGGGGACGTATTTACATTACCAACCGCAGCTGCATCTGCAAAATCTTTACCAACGTATCCTAAAAACGCTGGTTCATGTCCTGAACCACCACCAATAATTACTCTTACTCGGGGTTCAGAACTCATATGTTTACTTACCACTACTCGATCGCAATTTTGTTTAAGTTCAACATAGTTGCTGTGTGCCAGACAATAGCCTTCTAACATCTCTTCAACAACATCATAACCATCATTAATTAACCTTTTCATAGTGTTACCTCTAACCATCCTTCCAATATTTACTGCATCACTAATCAAACAAGGAAAAGTGACAATATATATCCGCCAACAATACCAGCGCTCACAGCTGCCACTACATTTTTAGCTGATTTAAGTTTGCTGCCGCCCGTTAAAGCTGAAGCCACCCATACACCGATTCCAGCAGCTAACCCTTGATCAACCCATACCGAACCACTTTGAGTAATCATTGGTGTTGTAATGCCATGATTAATACACCAAACTGTACCAACAATGAAGGCTGCTGCCATCCATCCACCAATAGGTCCCCAATTATCTACCATCCTTCCCCATGCCATGCGTATCACGAATGGAAAAATAAAAGCACCAATCACAGTAGCTATCGCAAGTTTTATAGGCATAATCATTGACTCCTTAATCCAGTTTTTTCTTTTTTTGAAAAACTTTAATTTGTTTGCTACGCAAAATCTTTTCTTTTGTTTCCTTTAATTTTTCAAAATCAGAACGCCTCAAACCAGGCTCTCTTGGATTTTCATTGGTAAATTCCTTTTTCTTTGCCATATCCTTTTCAATATAAGCGGCTGTAATGCCACCTAAAGTTGCACCAAAAATAACGAATACTATCGTGGGTAAAGAAGTGGCAAAAGCAGCTCCTCCTTGGATAAAGGTGTCTCGCATGATGCCACAAATTGAAATGGCTAATCCCATATCAACAAAAGCCGCATCATCTTCATTACCGGTTAAATTGATGTAATGATTCATATACCACATTGGTCCAATAATAATAATTGCAGCCAAATATCCGCCAAAAATACCGTAAGTTCCGAGTTGAGACCAAACCGCCATGACGATCATTCCTGCAATACAATAACCAACAAAACTTCGAAAAAATTTCATCTCAATTTTCACTTATTAAATATTTTGTAATTCAGCTAAAATCCCTTCAACATCGTTATCAACCATAGCTTGAATTGATGCGACAAAAGCACCTTCGACTAAAGGAGCATCAACCAATATCACTCTATTTTTTAGTGATTCGTTTTCTATAAGGTCAATGGCCGTTTCAGCACTTAATATGGCACTACCAATATCGGCAAAGATTAAAATATTACGATGATTTGAGCATTGTTTAATGATGTTATAAATTGCAATTGAATCGGTTCCCATTCGACCATCTTCCGTTCCGCCTGCTGAAAAAATTCTCACATCACCCGTAGAATCCACCATGTCTTCAATCATTTCTTTAAGACCATCAGTGATTTTTTTACTGTGTGACACTAATATGATACTTACCATAACCACTCCGAACAAATGATTGATTGTTAATCTTTTGTTCAATTATATAGAGTAAAAAATTAGAGAAAATTATTTTTTATGAAATTTGTGACTGAGATCTAAATATAAAAATGATGAGGATTTACGGTTAAATGAAAGACGACGATCAAAAAATATTAAATTAGAGACGGGATAAATGGCTTAAATATTTTAATAAAGAAGAATAAAAGCAGAGTAATACGTTATTAAATCGCGTGATCATAAGTTTTATAACCAAACAAAAGTAAAGCATTCAATCAAACTTTGATCACAACTTATTACTCGTTACTAAAAAAAGTAGCCATAATTAAATAATGTCATAAATATTGGCATAATTATGGTTAATAAAAATCCTTGCACAATTGCAGAAGGAACAATCATTATACCAGCACCTTTTTGTAGCATCGGTAAGGTAAAATCCATAGAGGTGGCTCCACATAAACCAAGTGCAGTAAGTTTATAACGTTTTATTAAGCTGGGAATTAAGATGATGGCGCACAATTCGCGCAAGATGTCGTTCAAAAAAGTAGCGCTACCAATGATTGCACCATGCGCTTGCGTCATTAATAGTCCAGAAAGTGAATACCAACCAAACCCTGATGACATGGCTAATCCAACGCGACTGGGTTGACCAAATATTAATGCAGCGATAATACCACCTAAAAATGTACTTATTATTACCACTATTGTTGTAGCTAACCCGACTTTACTGAGCAAGATTTGCTTTAAAGAAATATTATTACTTCGTAATTGAATCCCGACTAATAAAAGTAAAAAACACAATACTATTTTAGTGATATCTTCGTTGAATTGCCAGATAAATAGAGGAATTAAACCAGCAATAAAACCTAGAATTAAAGCGATACACACCTGTAAAGATTCGAAAATCATTTTGAAGCGTGAACCAATATTTTGTTTAGTGTGACTGGTTTGCCAAGGTAGGAGGATGTCAAATAACATTAAAAAAATAAAATTACTACCAAAAGTACAAACAAATAAGACGCCAGCATAAAATAAGATGGTTTGTAAATTATCTTTGAGATTATCAAGATGAGCTAATTCCGATCCCATTAGAAACAGAATAAAATAAACCATCCAGCTAAGGACTTTGTTAATTTTGATTATCCATTGTTGATCTTTAAAGGTAATTAAATAACCCAAGCACAATGGTATAAATGCGATCAAAAGACCAAAATACATTGTTTATTCCCTGACTATGTGATTTAGTTATTATCTTAATTATATTGAGCTTTCGATAAAATCGACAATTGGTTTAATTTAATTAGCCTAGCTATATAAGAAAAGTCGATTTTGCGTGTCGCTTGCAAACACCGTTTACAAACGACAGTTTTATATACTTTAATACAGCAATATTGTTAATAACAAATAAAGCTCACTTTTATTTTAATAAAGCCAAATTCTCTGTGATACTGTTTTCCAGTTGATCCAATAGAGCATAACGATTGCGATATTCTGATCGTTTTTTACTGGCGATTTCATCTAATGATTTTCGATAGATTTGATTTGGTAATATAAATAAACCATGACTATCTTGCTTACCATCAATAGTTAACCAAAAATTATCGTAATCCGATAAAATGCGTTCTTGTCGGCTATTATAGCGCCAATTGTTGTAAATATGCGTTTTGTTACCCACAGCCACTATTTGCTCAAGATTAAAATAACGCGCAATCACTAAGGCTGCTTCTAATACAACACGTTTAGGAAACAGTCCATAACACTGTTTTGTTGCTTGTTGTACTCTAATGCGAGCATCATGATGGCCTGTACCTTGTAGCCCAGCAATAAAAAGTGTTGTTTTTTGTTGATATTGCATTACCGTAAAAGTTATCGTAGCCAAATCAATGCCATCATTATCATAAAAATACAGACTAATTTCACCTTCGCGAGCAAACTTATTGCGTGCTTGAATAGCAATTTTGATGTTAGCATCGTTTTTTACCTTAACATCAGCCAATACAAAAGCGAGATTCGGATTATAAAAGGCTTTCGTCATGCTATCAGGATACTTAGCTAAAAAGTCATAATGATAGGCTAATGCCTCAAAACGCTCTTGTTGACTTAAACAAGAAGCTAAATAAGGACGTTGTAATTTACAGGGTAAATTGGTTTGGCATGAAAAATAATAACCCAGTAATGGATACTGTCTTAATTTATCCAATAATTTGAATGTGATCGGACTTAAAAATAAAGTTCTAAAAAAAAATTTGAAACGATAAGTCGATTTTAGCCACAGTTCATTAAGCGGAAGTTTACCTGTACAAAGCCAGAAAAACAGTTGCCACTTACTTTTAGGCTGGGACATATTCGTAATATTATTCATAAGCAGAAAAATTAAATCAATAAGTTATTTTATTAAATATTTATAGGATGAATAAATTAATAAACAATAATGAAATATTAATAAAAATTCATAAGAATCGGACAACAAGGTTACAACACAACCTAAGTTGGTGCAACTGATCCGAATAAAACACTTAATTAAAGAAAAATAAAAAACGGTGAACTGGTCACCGTTTTTCTATAAAGTAAATAATTAATTTATTAAAAATAATTATTGTCCTTTCACTTCTTTTAAACCGTTAAATGGTGCTTTAGAACCTAGTGCTTCCTCAATACGAATTAATTGGTTATATTTAGCAACACGGTCAGAACGGCTCATAGAACCAGTTTTGATTTGACCTGCAGCTAAACCAACAGCTAAATCAGCAATAGTTGAATCTTCAGTTTCACCAGAACGATGAGAAATAACAGCTGTATAACCAGCATCTTTCGCCATTTTAACCGCAGCGATAGATTCAGTTAATGTACCGATTTGGTTTACTTTAACTAATATTGAGTTTGCAATGCCTTTTTCAATACCTTGTTTAAAGATTTTAGTATTTGTAACAAATAGATCATCACCAACTAATTGGATTTTGTTACCAAGCGCTTTAGTTTGGTATGCCCAACCTTCCCAATCGCTTTCATCCAAACCATCTTCGATAGATACGATTGGATACTCATTAGTTAAACCTTCTAAATAGTGAGTAAATTCTTCCGCAGTAAATTCTTTATTGCCTTCACCTTTTAATACATATTTACCCGTTTCTTTGTTATAGAATTCAGAAGCAGCACAGTCCATCGCCAAAGTAATGTCTTTACCTAATACATAACCTGCTTTTTCTACAGCTTCTTTAATACATGCTAAAGCTTCTGCATTTGAACCTAAGTTAGGCGCAAAACCACCTTCATCACCAACCGCGGTATTCATACCTTTAGCATGTAATACTTTTGCTAAGTTATGGAATACTTCAGAACCCATACGGATTGCTTCACGAACTGTTTTAGCACCAACAGGTTGAATCATAAATTCTTGTAAGTCGATGTTGTTATCAGCGTGTTCACCACCATTGATAATATTCATCATTGGTAATGGCATAGAGTATTGACCTGGTGTACCGTTAAGATCTGCAATATGTTGAAAAAGTGGAACACCTTTAGCAGCAGCAGCAGCTTTAGCAGTCGCTAAAGATACAGCTAGAATTGAGTTAGCACCTAAGTTAGATTTGAAGTCAGTTCCATCTAAATCAAGCATAATTTGGTCGACAGCTGCTTGATCTAACGCATCCTTACCAACAACAGCTTTAGCGATTGGACCGTTTACATTTTCAACAGCTTTTAATACTCCTTTACCTAAAAAGCGAGATTTATCACCATCACGAAGTTCTAATGCCTCACGTGAACCTGTTGATGCACCTGATGGAACGATTGCTAGACCAACAAATCCACCTTCTAAATGAACTTCTGCTTCAACAGTTGGGTTTCCACGAGAGTCGATTACTTCACGACCATGTACTTTAACGATTTTTGCCATGTTATTTTCCTCTATATGACAGATATATTACTAATGTTAATCCAAAAACTATTTTTGTTGCTGCTCCTGATAAGTTTTAGCAGCTTTCACAAAACTCCCAAATAGTGGGTGTCCATCTCGTGGTGTCGAGGTAAATTCCGGATGGAATTGACAAGCAACAAACCATGGATGATCTGGGATTTCAATGATCTCAACAAGTTTTCTGTCCGTTGAAAGACCTGTTACTTTTAACCCAGCGTCAACCACTTTTGGTAATAAATTATTATTGACTTCGTAACGATGACGATGACGTTCCGTAATCGACTCATTTTTATACATACTATATACTAATGAATTCGGTTCTAAATGGCAAATCTGAGAACCTAAACGCATAGTTCCACCTAAATCACTGTTTTCATTACGTTGTACTACATTACCCGACTCATCACTCCATTCAGTAATTAAAGCAATAATAGGATTAGTACAATCTTTAACGAACTCAGTAGAATTGGCATCTTTAATCCCAGCGACATTACGGGCATATTCAATCATTGCAACTTGTAAGCCAAGACAAATACCCAAATATGGAATTTTATTTTCACGGGCATAGCGAGCTGCCATGATTTTACCTTCAACGCCACGATAACCAAATCCACCAGGAATGAGAATTGCATCTAATCCTTTTAACATATCCGTACCTCGTGATTCAAGATCTTCTGAATCAATATAACGGATATGTACAGTTAAACGGTTTTTTAATCCACCATGTTTTAATGCTTCATTCACTGATTTATAAGCATCGGGTAGCTCAATATATTTACCCACCATACCAATTGTAACTTCACCAACTGGATTGGCTTCTTCATAAATTACTTGCTCCCACTCAGAAAGGTCGGCATCTTTGCATTCAAGATGGAAGCGATTGCAAACAAAGGTATCCAAATTTTGTGATTTTAATAATGCTGGAATTTTATATATTGAATCGACGTCTTTCAGTGAAATAACCGCACGTTCAGGAACATTACAAAATAGAGCAATCTTGGATCTTTCATTGGCAGGAATGATGCGATCTGAACGACAGATAAGAACATCTGGTTGAATACCAATTGAAAGAAGTTCTTTTACTGAATGCTGAGTTGGTTTAGTTTTAACTTCACCAGATGATGCTAAATAAGGCACTAATGTTAGATGCATAAATAGCGTATGCTCACGACCTACATCTACGGCTAATTGACGGATCGCTTCTAAAAATGGTAGTGATTCAATATCCCCAACAGTGCCACCAATTTCAACAATCGCGACATCAAAACCTTTTGCACCTTCAATAACACGTGATTTAATCTCATTAGTAATATGAGGAATAACTTGAATTGTTGCTCCTAAATAGTCTCCACGACGCTCTTTACGCAATACATCAGAATAAATACGTCCTGTCGTGAAGTTATTTTTACGTGTCATTTTGGTACGTATAAAACGCTCATAATGACCTAAGTCCAGATCTGTTTCAGCGCCGTCCTCAGTCACAAAAACTTCACCATGTTGAATAGGACTCATTGTACCTGGATCAACATTAATGTAGGGATCAAGTTTTAGCATGGTGACTTTTAAATTGCGGGCTTCTAAAATTGCAGCAAGAGACGCTGCGGCAATGCCTTTACCTAAAGAAGAAACGACACCGCCTGTAACAAAAATATAATTCGTGACCATTAATACCAGACCATTATTAATTTAATTGAATAACATTGCATCGATTTTAAACTATAAAATGACTGCAATATATGTGGAATCAGACGGGAAGTTAGTATAACAGAATCTGTCTTAGCTCACAATTGAATAATTAAGCTCAATAAATAAGTTCATCATTTTGCTCGTAAAGAATTTGCGGACATGATAACGGGTTATGAAAATTGTTTAGATTAGTAAAGATAAGCTCCGTTATAATATTTATTGAATAATTAGTTATTTATCATATTATTGAATAAGGATCTATTTTATTCAACAGTGACAGAAGCCCGAAACCACAGTTCTAAGCCACCATTTTGGAATTTTTATTAATTTTAATAGTTAACTTATCATTCATAGGTAAAAAAGGCGCTTGATGCGCCTGTAAATTAAATCACACATTTACTTAACCGTTTTTTCACTGCGTGATAGACCAATAATACCCGAACGGACAATTTCGACAATATTGCATGTTTCACGAACTGAGGCTAAAAACGAGTCTAATTTTTCGCTCGTGCCAGATAATTGCACAATATAATGTGTAGCAGTTACATCAACAATCGAACCTCGAAAAATCTCTACGCAGCGTTTAACTTCTTCACGTACATCAGAATTTTTAGCGGCCACTTTTACTAACATGATTTCGCGTTCAACATGTGGACCTACGGTTAAATCATTCACCCGATACACATTGACTAATTTATGCAATTGTTTTTGAATCTGTTCAAGCACATGTTCATCGCCAGTGGTTTGTATAGTCATGCGATGCATTGTTGGATCTTCAGTTGGTGCGGTAGTAATCGTTTCAATATTGAAGCCACGTTGTGAAAACAAACCAATAATACGTGACAATGCGCCTGGCTCATTTTCTGTTAAAATTGATAAAATATAACGCATTAGGTTCTCTCCGTTTTACTAAGCCACATTTCGTTCATTGCACCACCACGTATTTGCATTGGATACACATGTTCTGTAGCATCTGTCATGACATCCAAAAAGACCAAACGATTTTTAATTGCTAACGCTTGTTTAAGTTTTGGTTCGAGTTCTTCACGCTTAGATATTACTATACCAACATGACCGTAAGCTTCGGCAATTTTGGCAAAATCAGGTAAAGATTCCATATAAGAACATGAGTGACGACCAGCATAAATCATATCTTGCCACTGTTTAACCATACCTAAAAAGCGATTATTAAGATTCAATACCAACACAGGCAAGCCATATTGAAGTGCGGTTGAAAGTTCTTGGATGTTCATTTGAATACTACCATCACCAGTCACGCAAACAACAGTTTTATTCGGAAAAGCCAATTTAACGCCCAGAGCTGCTGGTAAGCCAAAGCCCATGGTACCCAACCCACCAGATGTAATAAAGTGACGCGGTTTATCAAATGGGTAATAAAGTGCAGTGAACATTTGGTGTTGACCCACATCGGTTGTCACATAGGCATTACCTTTAGTCAATTTATACAATACTTCGATGGCTTCTTGAGGTTTGATATTTTGACCTTCGTGATTATAGGCTAAGCAGTGACGTGCACGCCAATGTTCAATTTGTTTCCACCAATCAATTAAAGCATCAAGATCACGATCAATATTTGATTCATCTAACATAGATAATAGGATTTCAAGAACAACTTTGGCATCACCAACAACCGGAATCGTTGCCTGTATTGTTTTGGATATTGAGGTAGGATCGATATCAATATGGATGATTTTGGCTTTTGGACAATATTTTTCAACATTATTGGTCGTGCGATCATCAAAACGTGCACCGATAGCAACAATCACATCTGCATTATGCATCGCCATATTGGCTTCATATACTCCATGCATACCGATCATCCCTAAAAAATGCTTATCTGTTCCAGGAAAAGCACTAATACCCATTAGTGTTGAAGCTACAGGTAAATTTAATTTTTCTGTTAGCGTTTTAATTTCATAGCTCGCATCAGCACTAATTACACCACCACCTACAAATAACACGGGCTTTTTAGCGGACAATAAAGTTGTTAACGCTTTTTTGATCTGTTGTTTATGACCCTGAATAGTTGGATTATACGAACGCATTAATACTTTTTCAGGATAATGATAATGATATTTATTAGCAGGGTTAACAATATCTTTCGGTAAATCAACCACTACCGGTCCAGGTCTACCTGTCGATGCGATATAAAACGCTTTTTTTATAGTTTCAGGAATATCTTTGCTATTTTTGATTAGAAAACTATGTTTAACAATTGGACGTGAAATACCAACCATATCGCATTCTTGAAAAGCATCATTACCGATAAGATTACTGGCTACTTGACCGGACAAAATTACCAATGGCACTGAATCCATATATGCGGTGGCAATCCCAGTTATTGTATTAGTTGCGCCAGGACCTGATGTAACCAAAACTACACCAACATCACCCGTTGATCTAGCATAACCATCCGCCATATGCACAGCAGCTTGTTCATGACGAACTAAAATATGTTCAATTCCACCCAGTGTGTGAATTGCATCATAGATATCAAGAACACTTCCTCCAGGATAACCAAATATTTGTTTTACTCCTTGATCAATCAAAGATTGAATGACCATCTCCGCACCTGACAATTTTGCCATGCTTATTGCCTCCAATATAACTAATTTGTCATCTAATGGTTCATTTTGCATTAACTTATACATAAAATCAATAAACTCAATAATATAAGTGAGACAAATTTTAATAATCATCTGATATTTTAAATTGTGATAAATAACATTAATTAAAACAATGTATAATAATTTTTCGTTAAAATATTATTTATTGATTTTATTGTTATTTTTCTCGTATTTATATAAACTCTTAATAAGTTAATTTCTGGCAATACTGATTCTAGATTCCATTACTATAAAATAGGCCTTATTATGAGCATTCTCTCAATTAAACCCATCTCACTTGCTGATTGGCAATTAGTCAAAGTTTCTGGTACTGATAATCATAAATATTTGCAAGGACAAGTTACAATAAATATTGATAATCTTACAGAACAAACAGCATTATTTGCAGCACACTGTGACTCTCAGGGAAAAATGTGGAGCAATTTACTAATATTCCAACGAGGTCAAGATATTTACTACATCGTTCGAAAAAGTGTAGTAGAAAAACAAATGGCTGCCTTAAAAAAATATGCAGTCTTTTCTAAAGTAAGCATTGAACCTGTCACGGACTTAAATATTGTTGGATTAGATTCTCCAGCAATACCTAGTGAAATACTTTCTAAATTCACAAATAATAATTGCTTTACTGAAAATAATGTAACCTATATAAAATTAACCTCTCCTCATGTTAGGGTCATAAAGATAACACCTGAGGCAATCAATAATGATTTAGAACCTTGTAGCCGTTGGTTACAACTTGATTTAGAAGCTGGTTATGCCATTATTGATGCAGAAAATATTGCAAGCTTATTACCTCAAGCCTGTAATTTACAGTATCTCAATGCTATTAGTTTTGATAAAGGATGTTATTGTGGGCAAGAAATGGTCGCTCGAGCACAATATCGAGGAGCCAACAAACGTGGGCTTTATTTATTAACCGGTAAAAGCGCTGTCTTACCTACTATCGGTGGTACGATTGAATACCAAATTGATGGTAATTGGCGAGAAAGCGGTCAAGTTTTGGCGGCTTTAAAACTTAATCAAAATAATGATATTTATGTACAAGTTGTTCTGGTTAATGGTATCGATTTAAATACCCCGTTTAGAGTAAAAGGGGAAACTGATAGTGTACTTAGTTTCCATTAATAAAACATCTGATTCATAGATACTCATCAAACAGTTAACCATAAAATAGAGTTAATTGGTTAACTGTTTAATCATTTTAATATTTATATTAATTAAACATTAATTAATAAGGGTGTTTATTTGCCTAATTCTTGATGAACTATTTCAATAAAATATTCAACGCCAGTGGTTAAAACCTCATCATTAAAGTTATAAGCGGGATTATGTAAGTTAGCGCCTTCACCAGCACCTAACCACACATAAGCACCGGGTATTTTTTTTAACATAAAAGCGAAGTCCTCCGCACCCATTGATGGATTTGGATCAATAATAACATGGGATTCTCCCACTGCCTTTTTAGCCGCTTTAATAGCAATTTCTGCTTGTTTTACATAATTGATAGTGGCAGGATAACGTCTTTGATAGTCTACTTCAGCTTTAGCTTCAAAGGTTGATGCGATACCTGTTGCAATTTGTTTAATACGATTTTCAGCCATATCTTGAACTTGTGCATCAAAAGTCCTAACCGTTCCTCGAATCACTGCTTGTTGCGGTATGACATTCCAAGTATCACCACTATGGATTTGAGTTACGCTGACCACTAATGCACTAAGTGGGTCAGCATTACGACTCACAATACTTTGTAAACCATTAACAATTTGAGTCGCGGTCAAAATTGTATCTTTACTCAAATGAGGCGCTGCTGCATGAGCACCGACACCTGTAATTTTTATCTCGAAAACATCATAGGATGCCATCATTGGACCATGAGTTACATAGAAATGGTTGAGTTTCATATTAGGCTGATTATGAATTCCGTATACCGCTTGTATTGGAAAACGTTCGAATAATCCATTTTCAACCATAACACGTGCCCCTCCTTCGTTTTCTTCGGCAGGTTGAAAAATGACAACAACTGTCCCAGCAAAATCCCGATGTTCACTTAAATATTTAGCTGTCCCTAATAACGTTGCTGTATGACCATCATGACCACAAGCATGCATTTTACCGGTTATTGTTGAACAATAAGCCATATCATTTTCTTCAATAATATCTAAGGCATCAATATCAGCCCGCAAGGCAATCCATCGTCCATCTTTATTACCTTTAATAATACCAACTACGCCAGTTGGTGCAAACTCTGTATACAATTCGGTAATACCAAAAGATTTCAATTTTTCGATTATAAATTTTGTCGTATTGATCTCTTCAAAAGCGGTTTCAGGATGAGCGTGAATATGATGGCGCCAATTGATCATTTCTAATTTCAATTCATTGATGGTACTCATTATAAATTCCTTATTGATTTTCTTTTTTTAACTGAAAAGGGTATAAATGCGCTTTACTATACTGCTATTTTACCTTTTATGAAAATAACAATTTTTACTGAGATTAGAGTTTTTGAGTTATTTCGTGTAACAGCAACAGTTTGGTACCAGTTAATTATTGATTAAAACGGATAGTTGATCTGAAACTTCTTGACAAAAATAACAAAGATAATAACCAGAAATTAATAAAAATGGACCAAATGGAATCATGGTTAAAGATTGTTTTTTCAAGATATTCTTCTGAAATAAATAATAGAGCATACCTAATAGTGAGGAAATTATTAATAATAATGCTAGCAATGGATAAGGAATCCAAGTACCAAGAGCAGCAAGCAGTTTTATATCCCCTCCACCTAATCCCTGTTTTTTAAAAATTAGATAAAACATAATAGCTGGTAATTTCAATAAAAGATAACCACATAAAATACCAATTAAAGCATCATCTAACCTAATGAGGGTTAGATTGAAATAGGCGGCAATTAACCCAGACCACATCAATGGTTGAGTAAAAAAATCAGGCAGTAAAAAGTACTTAAAATCAATGGATGCCAACAGTAAAAAATAGCAACTGAGAAACATCAAAATGACACTTTGATAACTGAAACCTTTATTTAAATAAATAACCACAAATAAAACAGCGACCACTATTTCCCATATAACATATCTGAATAAAATGATGTTTTGACAATAATAACAACGCCTTTTTAAAATTAACCAAGAAACAATGGGAATTAAATGCCAATAGTTTAATTTAGTTTGACAAGTAGGGCAGATTGAATGCTTGAAACTTATTTCTTTTAGGTAAACAGATAATGTTTGTGAAGGAACAAAACGACTGTATGCGACATTAACAAAGCTACCCACACAAAGTCCAAGACATAGAATTATGAACATTATCATTAATGAATCACTTCACCAAGTTGGAATATCGGTAAATACATAGCAATAATCAAACCACCAATGATCACTGCCAATACTAACATCAATAAAGGTTCAAAAAATTGAGATAGATTTTCAATTAATGTTTGATTTTGTGCTTCATAATATTGAGCCAAACGACTTAACATCAGATCTAAGGTGCCGGATTGCTCGCCGACATGAATTAACTGACGGCACAAGTTTGGAAAACAAGGTTGTTGATGTAAAACATGACTGAAGGAGTGTCCTTGCTCAATTCCTGAAATGATTTGCAAAATACTATTGCGATAAATACAATGGTAAGAAGCATTAGCCGCAGCGGTTAAACCCATCAATAACGGAATTCCAGCTTGTTGAGTTATTGCAATTGTTTGGAAAATTTGAGTTAAACAACTTGTTTGAATGATCTTATTAACGAAAGGCATTTTGGCTAAGGCGATTTCAATTTTAGTATGATATCGCTTTTTAATATAATACTGAAAAACAACCATCCCCCCAAAAAAACCGATAGTGTATATTGGCCAATTTTGTTGCAGATAATGACTAATATCAATAATGCATTGTGTAAAAAAAGGGAGTTGAGCATCAAAATCATGATAGATATCTGAAAATTTTGGCAAAACAAATAATAACATAACTAAGCTGACTATTATTGCTACAGAAAATAAAAATATAGGATAACGCATAGCCTTTTTAAGATTTTTTTGTAATTTAATGGATTTTTCGAGTAATGAGGCCAATTGTTCAAAACTTTCATCAAGTTTACCCGTAAGTTCCCCTGTAGCAATAATTTCACAATACAGTGAAGAAGACACATAATTATGTCTGGATAATGCACTGGATAAGGATTCACCCTTTATGATTTTCTCCCCAATTTCATTCATTAAATATTGCCAATGGGGTTTAGATTGTTCTTCGACCAATAAATTTAGACTGTCAATTATCGATAATCCAGCCTTTAACATAGTTGCCAATTGTATCGTTATATTCAGTAATTCCGAGCGGTTAAAACTATGGGCTGTTATAAAATTGCCCGCTTTGACTTTTATGGCTATTTTACCTTGCACTAATAGTTGTTTTTTTGCATCACTTTGTGAAGTTGCAATTACTTGATATTGATGAAAATCTAAGTCATACCAACTATAAAGCCTTTTCATACAAATCACCTAAAACTCGATGTAATTCAGCAACTGAGGTAATGCCATCTTTGATCATCTTATAACCTGCTTGTTTTAAAGTGATCATACTTGCTGGAACAGAAAGCTGATGAGTCAATATTTGATGTTGGATTTCTGGCGTTAGCACAAGAAATTCGTATAAACCCATTCGTCCTTTATAACCACCAATGCAATGTGAACATCCCGTTGCAATATGATGAGGTATAGCTTCATCACCTAAAAAAATTAACTGATTGGACACAACTTTACAATAGTTGCAAAGCTTACGTACTAATCGCTGTGCAATAATTAACTTCAAACTCGATGAAAGTAGATAATTTTCAATTCCCATTTGATTTAAACGTGTCAGCGCTTCAATACTTGAATTGGTATGTAATGTCGATAAAACCAAATGCCCTGTTTGCGCTGCTTGAATTGCAATTTCTGCCGTTTCTTGATCGCGAATTTCACCTATCATCATTACATCAGGATCTTGTCTTAATAATGCACGAAGTATTACGGAAAAAGTCAAACCAGCTTTAATATTAACTGAGGTTTGATTAATTCCTTCAATTGGAACTTCAATCGGATCTTCAACACTACAAATATTTCGATCACTGCGGTTTAATCTTTTTAGTCCACTGTATAGTGTCACTGTTTTACCGCTACCAGTTGGACCGGTCACCAAAATTAAACCTTGCGGGTAATCAAGTAGCTTTTGAAAACTCAGTAAATTATCAGCACTGAGACCTAAATCATTGATCGTCAACTTAGATTCTTGATTATCCATCACTCGTAAAACAATTTTTTCACCGTTTATGACCGGTAACGTAGAGATTCGCATGGCATAGCGGTCAATCATCAATTGTCCATCTTGTGGTAATCTCTGCTCGGCAATATTAAGATTGGCCATAATTTTCAATCTAGCGGCTATTTGTTTAGCTAAGGAAAACGGTGGCGTTAGCATATCTTGTAACACACCATCAATACGCATTCGAATACGATAGTAATTATGATAAGGTTCAAAATGAATGTCCGAAGCTCGTTTATCTAACGCTGATAGCAGCAATTTATCAAGACTTGCGACCAACTGTTCTTCTTGCATTATAAACTTTCCTTACTCTAAATATTTATTAAACTAGAATTTAAAAATATCTTCACAGGCAGCTGTTAGACTGTCATCTACTGGTGAAGTTAAGCAAGCTCGAGTCCAATCTAATCCTCCATGACCAGAATTGACAGTGGGTGTTAAAGTCGTAGTTAACCCCGTCAAAGCACTTGTACCAACTAAAGTGATTGTACCGTTTGCAACGGTAACTGAGGTAACATAATTGGTACTTTTGGTTAGTGGCACACCATTACTACCGCTTTTGCAATGAGTTAAATTACCTTGTTCAATTGCACAAATTTCAACAGCAGTTTTATAAGCCGTCATGGTTTGCAGCATATCAGTTAAAGCTGCTTTTTTACATATCCTTGATAAGCAGGTAAACCAATAGCAGTTAAAATAGCGATTACAACAATGGCAATCATTAGCTCAAATAATGTAAATCCTGATTGATTGGACATAATTTCCTCGTAATATAAAGTAAAAGATTCAAGTAACGACTTTATAGCAAAACAAAAAAATGAAATAATAAGAAAATCGATATTTTGGAAAATAAAATGCACTATTTTTGCAAGATTTTGAATGCAGTAAGCTTTGTTTGTGAAATACATCACAATTGTAAATGGTATAAACAAGCTTCTTTTAAAGTCAGTTGGAGTTTAATATGTCACTAAAAATTGTTAATGGTTGGTTACAAGGTGTTAAACAGATCATTTCGCCTTTTTATGATGAGCGCCCAGTCAACCAATCTATTTCATTACTGGTGATCCATAATATCAGCTTACCACCTAATCAATATGGTGGTCCTTATGTAGAGCAGTTATTTACAGGTAAGCTTGATCCGAATGAACACCCTTACTTTGCAACAATCCATCAACTAAAAGTATCAAGCCACCTATTCATTCGTCGTGATGGTGAAATGATGCAATTTGTACCATTTGATAAACGTGCTTGGCATGCAGGTAAATCAATCTTTGAAGGTCAAGAAAACTGTAATAACTTTTCAATTGGTATTGAAATGGAGGGATGTGATATGGATAATTTTACGGATATACAATATCAACAACTTATCGCGGTAACCTTATTACTGCAACAAAATTATCCTATTGAAAATATTACAGGTCATAGTGATATTGCCCCTGATCGTAAGACCGATCCCGGTCCATGTTTTGATTGGCAATATTATCAAGGGTTGCTTGCTCAACAATCGCAATTAAAACAATTTGAAAATCAACTTGAGTTAATCGTCGAAGAATTGCAAAACATTTCATTATGGCAAACGTCGCCGCCTAATCCTGATGCCTTTTTAAGTGAACAACCTTTTGCGCTTGATACTATGCAAGCACATGAATGGTTACAATGGATTTTTATTCCTCGAATGCGAGCACTCATTGAGTCTAATGCCAATTTACCGCAATTTGCCCTACATCCGTATTTTGAAGAAGCCTTAAAAGATGAAGAAACAAGCACCCATAATTTGTTAATTTTAATCAAGCAGCTTGATGAATTATCCTCATCACAAAAGTAATGTTAAAAAAATTACCGCAAATTTACTTGCGGTAAATTCCAATTTTAACAGGTATGAAGTCAATTAAACTGGTTGAAAAAACCGTTAATTTTATTTAAGTGATTTTAAACTTAATTCCCCTATTTTGTCATTTTACGATACTCATTGACCGCCTGCTGGTGATTTCCATAATTGCTAGAAAACGTATGCCCACCTGTACCATTAGCGACAAAGAACAGATAATTTGTTTTAGCTGGGTGTGCTGCCGCTTCTAATGAGGCTAAACTTGGCATAGCAATAGGTGTTGGCGGTAATCCGTCAATGACATAGGTATTATAAGGATTTTTGGTATCTGTTAAGTCTATACGCCTAATAACTCCGGTATAGTTATCGCCTAAACCATAAATAATAGTGGGATCGGTTTGCAACTTCATTTTTGATTTCAAGCGATTTACAAATACGGAAGCGACATTCGCGCGTTCAGAGCTAAGGGCCGTTTCTTTTTCAATGATTGAAGCAATAATCAGCATTTCATAAGGTGATCGATACGGTAAATCACTATCACGGTTATCCCAAATTTTTTGTAAATTGCTTTTCATAGTCATATGCGCACGTTTTAATATATTAATATCTAACGTATCAGCCGTATAAAGATAGGTGTCAGGAGTCAACCAACCTTCAATTGAACCTTCGATACCTAACAATTTTGCAATCTCTTCATCCGTTTTTTCAGCTAAGGTTTGCTGAATATATGGGGTATTGTGAATCAATTTTAGCCAATCTTTAGCACGTTTACCTTCAACAAACTGAATGGAGAAATTACTTTCTTTACCCGATACCATTAATAGTAAAAATTCTTCAACTGTCATATGAGGATGTAATTGGTACGTTCCAGCTTTGATGGAACTTAAGGATGGATCTAACTTATATAAATAAGGCAACAGAAAAGCTCTATCCATCAATTTCGACTCTTTAAGTTGATCGATTAATTGATGCATTGATGTACCTTTTTTCAAAACAAACATTTGATTTTCAGGTGTCACATTAATTTGCTGCTTAGAAAACTGCTGTAAACAGTAGTAACAGATACTAAAAGAACCAACGACAATTATAATAAGGGTAAATAACGTATATAAAAATATTTTTTTAATCATAACTTATCTATCTACATAATGGATTTTTGCTCGTGCAGTCAAGCGTGTAATTAATTCATAAGGACTGATACCTGTATATTTAGCGATCTCTTCAACTGGCAACATTTGTCCCCAAAATATCACTTCATCACCTGGTTTATCCTGACTATCGATACCTAAATCGACCACAATCATGTCCATTGATACATGACCTACGATCGGTACTCTGCGACCATTAACTAAAACTGGCGTATTTTCAGGGATATTTCTAGGATAACCATCACCATATCCCATTGCTACGACACCCAATTTTGTATCTTGCTCACTACACCAGATCTGACCATAACCAACTGATTCACCCTTTTTATGACTCCGTACTGCGATAAGTTCGGATTTAAGTGTCATAGCAGGTTTTAATTCGCCAATGGGTTCATTAAAGGGCGATATGCCGTATAACGCAATGCCAGGGCGAATGATTTCACGTTGCGATTGCGGCCAAGCAAGTGTACCGCCTGATGCTGCGATCGAACATTTACCTATCAGAGATTTATTTTCAATTGAGGTAATGAACTGATCGAATAATGCAATCTGTTTTAAAGTTTGTTCGGAGTTTAATTCATCGGCAGAACTAAAATGACTGATAATATTAATGGGTTTACGTACTACCGAACAACTGGCTAAGCGATAAAATTCCCTCTTGGCTTCATCAAGATTAAAACCCAAACGATGCATCCCTGTATCAAGTTTGAACCATGCAGTAATTTCGTTTTCAAGGGAGGAGGATTGTAATGCATCAATTTGCCATTTACTGTGAACAGCAGATTGAATATTGAAATCAACTAAATCAACGATATCATCATGAGGAAAAAAACCTTCTAAACAAATAATAGGGGTATTGATCCCTTTTTGACGCAACAGCATTGCTTCACAAATACGCGATACACCAAAGCTGTCCACCTTGTTTTGCAACAGTTCAGCAACACCTATAATACCATGAGAATACGCATTTGCTTTAATGATGGCTACCAATTGACTATTTGGTGCAATCTTTCGAATATACTCGACATTATGAACAATTGCTTGACGATTAACTTCTATTACTGCGATAGACATTTTTATCAACCTAAATCTTTATTAAGTAATCATTGTAAATATTGTTATCAATAATGACAAATTTTTCTTTTCATAAGAAAACCAAGTCCGAACAATCAAACTTTCACAATTTCAATAAATTTAATTATTTACATACAGAATAATAATGATTATCATTTACATTATGTTTACATAGTTAAGTAAAAAACTGTCCAGGATAAGTAAGATAATGAGAACAATTTGTACCAAAAATTTCATTAAACCAAGCTGTTATGTAGCGATGTTCAACCTCTTCTTTTGTACGGATGCTTTTGCAAATGAACAAAAAAGCAATCCTCAAGATACCATTATTGTTAGCGCAGATCGTAACGAAAAAACCATTTGGGATAGCACAGTATCTGTAAATGCCATTAATCATGATGAAATCGAAAAACAAAATGGTGACTCAATTGTTGAAGCACTACGAGACATTCCTGGGGTTGAAATTACTGATAATGCTCTTGCAGGACGCAAACAAATCATGATTCGAGGTGAAGCGCCTTCCCGTATTTTAATGTTAATTGATGGTCAAGAAGTTACTTATCATCGTTCCGGGCATGGTTCGAGTGCGGGTGTGTTAATCGATATGGAATCTGTTGAACGCATAGAGGTGATCAAAGGGCCTCATTCCGTATTGTATGGTTCACAAGCGATTGGTGGCGTGGTTAATTTTATTACGCGTAAAGGTAGCAAAAATGGCACACCCTTCAATGGCGATATGAAATTTATTTATAATCAATCAACTAATGGTTTTACTGAGATGGGCACTGTAAACGGTTCAATTGATGGTATTTTTGATTACCGTGTTAGTGGAACTTATGCTGAAAATAATGATCGTAAAGCTTATCAAGGCAAACTTCACGATACCGATTTTAGTAATAACAGTTTAAGTTCATGGTTAGGGCTGAATCTTGATAAACACAAATTGGGCATATCATTAGATCGTTATAAGCTTGATACTAAAACCTATACGGACAAAGATGATAACTTACCAGAAGTTAAAGAATTCTGGGTGAAACTCCCGAAATTACAACGAGAAAAAGTCGGATTCTTTTATGACTATGAAGTTAATGGTAATTTCTTAAAAAGACTTCACTATGATGCTTATGCACAAAAATTAAATCGCCAATTTAGAAATCATGTTGTGGTGTCACCCGCACCTATTATGAACGTGAAAACCAACACAGCCACTGATGATGAACAAAAAACATATGGTATGACATTGCAATCAGATTTTGAGCCACGTAAAGATATGAAACTTATTAGTGGTATGCAGTATCAACTAGATAATGTTGATCAAGATTCCCATAATGTCGTTGTAGCAAAAATGCCATCATCAAAAACAAGTTACACACAGCATAAATATTTAACCAATAAATGGCAGCAATCAAGCTTGTCACTATTTGGACAAAATGAATGGGCAATTACCGATGATATTTCCTGGAATATTGGTGCTCGCCAATCCTGGGTAAAATCAGAACAAATAAAAGGTTATACGACAGTCAATAAAGTTCCTGTTACAGGCGCAACTTCATCAGACATTAAAAATGATGGGAAGAAGAAAGACCATGATAATAACTTTGTTGTGTCATCAGGTTTAACTTATTCTGGAATTGAAAATGCTCAATTAAGAGCCTCTTTTGCACAAGGATATGTTTATCCAACACTTTCACATCTTTATGCAGTCACTTCAGCGGCCTCGCAAACGATTTATGGTAACTCTGATTTAAAAGCTGAAAAATCCAATAACTATGAAATTGGTTTACGTTATAACAATCACAAATGGTTAATTGATAGTGCAGTTTATTTTTCGAACGCAAAAAATTACATTACACAAATGAACTGTAATGGTTCAGCTATTTGTGAAGGAACATCGGGGCGTAATTATACTTACTACATTAATGCCAATAAAGCCAAAACTCATGGATTAGAATTGAGTATTGAGTATTTAGATCTACCTGCCACCCCTTATTTAAGGGCCAATTATTTACGCCGTAAAATTGAAACAGAAAGCGACAGCACTTATAATACAGGCAATCCACGCTTTACAGGAAATGCAGGAATAAAACATACCGCCTACTTTGATACATTTGATATTGATTCCGATCTGTTTATGCGATTTGCAAGCAAAGCCAAACAGCGTAGTGATTCAGCCGTTTATCATTATCGAGGATGGTCTACACTGAATTTATCAACAACAACATCGTTCGGTACCGAACGCCAATACCATATTGGTATAGATCTCAATAATATTTTAAATAAGAATTATACGACAGCTTATGAATCGATTCCAGCAGCTAAATTCCACGCTGTCTTAAGTGCAAGTATGAAATTCTAAAGTGAATGATTAACCTTGCTTACTCATTAGCGATCAGAAAATACCGCATCATTGCTAGTGAGTAAAACAAATTAGCAATGCTTTTTATTCATCAAATTTTTGTACAAATGCTTAAAAGCCATGATTGGATGATGAATAATCATTCTTGGTCCTGCAAAACGCATAACTTGTTTAATTTTGTGTTTATAATTTTTTGGATAACAATGTTTAGGGCATCGCTCACAGGTCGTTTTTTTCTCACCAAAACGGCACATAGTTAAGCGTTTCATGGCAAATTGCAACAAGTCATCGCACTCTTCACATAATTGGTTAAATTTGGAATGATGATGTTTGTTGCAATATAGATAAATCATTGCTCTAACGGTTTTTTTTTCTTCTTGTATTTTTGGTCCGGTATTGTGGGCAACCATAATCTTATCAGTCGATTAAATAAAGTGTTAAAATAAATCTGAGTTTAACTATGATCACAAGGATTCGATACAATGGCAAGAATTATTAATAAAGATACAATCGTTTGCATGTCCCTTTCTGCAAGACCAAGCAATTTCGGTACCCGTTTTCATAATTATTTATATGAAAAACTCGATTTAAACTATCTTTATAAAGCTTTTACCACTAATAACTTGAAAGATGCAATTTATGGTATCAAAGCATTAGCCATTCGTGGTTGTGCCATTTCAATGCCTTATAAAGAAGCCTGTATCGAGTTTATTGATGAATTAGATGATTCAGTAAAGTCGATTCAATCGGTCAATACGATAGTCAATACTGACCACTATTTAAAAGCCTATAACACAGATTATATTGCGGTTGCTAAGCTCGTTCAAGAAAACAATATTGATAACAATACGACCTTTGTATTAAAAGGAAGTGGTGGAATGGCTAATGCAGTAATTGGAGCCTTTTATGATGCAGGTTTTAAAAATGGCTTCATTGCTGCGCGTAACCAAACAAAAGGTGAAGCTTTAGCCAAACGCTATGGTTATGCATGGGTGAAAAACGAACAAGACATCGCTCCTGAACAGGCAAAACTCATTATTAATGTAACACCAATTGGCATGCTTGGCGGCAATGAAGCTCATGATTTGGCTTTTCCAAAAGTAATGATTGAAAATGCCGATATTGTGTTCGATGTGGTTGCTCTACCCGTTGAAACGCCAATGATCAAATACGCCAAATCACTCAATAAAACGATTATTTCTGGTGCAGATGTAGCTGTAATACAAGCATTAGAGCAATTTGTGTTGTATACCGGCGTTACGCCAAGTAAAAAGTTAGTGGAGCAAGCAGGAAATTTTGCAAGACAAGGTTAGATCACAAACTCTTCCACCCGTTTTTTAGGTGGAAGAGTATGAAAAATGAGTAATCTACTTTTAACAACTAAAAATTTATTTCATAGCTTGATGTAATGTTTGATAGACTGACAATAACTTTTGATGCATTGCAAATTGTTGCAAATGGTTATTGGATGATTTAACCGTCGTGGTTAAATCATCCAAGCCGAAAAACGTTTTCTCACCATTAGCATATTGCCACATTTCATCGACACAGTTTTTACCATACATTTTATAAAATGCATCTTGATAATGGATAAACTGTTTTTTATCTCGCTCAAGCATAAAATTAACCAATGTTTGTAAGCAACGATAAGCGTGATTGCGTTCAGGGGTAAAAACCGACTCATTCATTTCAAGAGTCCAGTCAATCCATGCTTGAGCTTGCTCTAAATCTTTTGCCGCCAATGCCAGCATCGCTTTGAGTTCACCGATGCGTAATGTAAACCAAGCATTATCTTTTCCGGTTGCAATACCAAGCAATTCACGAACTCGGGCAAAATCATCTAAGCCCTCATCATCCAACTGTTCAATGATGGCTAGATACTGTTTCGCGACGAGCTTTTCATAAGGCAACGACAAAATTCTATCTCGAAGATGAATCGCCATATTATTATTAGCGAGCAATAAATCCTCTGGTGGATAAATTTCTGACATTCCGACCGCCAAAATTCGACAAGCATAAACACCTAAATGCTCATAATCCATAATTAAAACTTCGGTTTTATGGCGTTTAAAAATCGCCATTAAGTTTTCAAATTCTTGTTCGGTGGTACCGGAAAAATCCCAATCAACAAAGTCATAATCGGATTGCTTATTAAACAGATCCCAAGAAATTAATCCGCTTGAATCAATAAAATGTGTTTCTAAATTACTCAAATCAGCAACATCATCGTTATCAAAACTTGGTGGTGAAAACACATCAAGATCTTTCAAGCTTCGACCTTGTAACAGCTCAGTAACGGTTCTTTCAAGCGCAACACCAAAATTAGGATGCGCACCAAAGGATGCATAACTCGTGCCATTTTTGGGATTAAATAACACGACACAAATCACTGGAAACGCTCCACCGAGTGAAGCATCAAAGCAGTAAAGCGGGAAACCTTCATTTTCAAGCGCTTCAATCGCCGCTAATACCTCAGGATAGCGACCAATAACATCAGTTGGAATTATCGGTAAACTAATGGCTTGAGCAATAATTTTATTTTTAACGAAACGCTCAAAAATTTCTGATAATCCTTGCACGCGCGCTTCATTACGCGTATTGCCAGCAGACATACCATTAGAAGCATATAAGTTAGCTATCAAATTGACTGGCACATACACGGTTTTTTGATCTGACTGTTGAACAAAAGGTAAAGCACATATTCCTCGTTCAGGATGACTTGATTGCAAATCAATTAAATCCATAGCGGTTAATTCACCATTGGGATTGTAAAACTTAAGCAGTTTTTCAGTTAATAATCCTTTTGGTAAAAGTCCATCTTCAGGGATTGAAAACCATTTTTCTGTTGGATAATGTACAAAATCGGCATTTGCAACATTTTCACCGAGATAAAAATCTGAAAAAAAATAATTTGTCGATAAACGCTCAAAATATTCACCTAATGCTGACGCTAATGCCGCTTTTTTACTTGCTCCTTTACCATTTGCAAAGCAAAGTGGACATTGGGTATTTTGAATATGAACAGACCATACATTTGGCACTGGATTAAGCCAAGAAGCTTCTTTCACTTCTAAATCATAGTAAGCGAGTTGTTGATGGAAATAGTTAATGGAATCTTCAAGAGCAGCGTCTTTGCCGGGAATAAAAGTTTTCATGTAGTTTCTCAAAAGTTTTTTATATGATAAAAATATTGCTTTATTGGTAGATTTATTCTTAAATGTATACGCTATTGTTCTAAATTAAAAGTATTAATCATCAATAATTTTTAATTAAGGAAATAAAATGAAAAAAGTAACAAATTCTGAGAATTTTTCGCTAACTGATTTTTTCACTCTCAACAAAATGATCACTCCAGCATTTATCACTATTATTTATTGGATAACGTTAGTGTTTATCGCTATAGGTGGATTGAGTATGATTTTTGCTAGTTTTGCTAGTTTTCAATACAGCTTTTTTGGTGGAATGTTCACGCTTATCAGCGGTATTATTACTCTTGTGGTAGGCATTATTTCAGCCCGAATCGGTTTTGAATTAATCTGTGTTTTATTTAATATTAACCGAAACATCGAAAAATTAGCGTTAAACAAAAACGATAGTATTACTGATGGTTCAGACGATCACACTATTATGAATCAAAACTAATTTTCGTTTCCTAGTCACAATAAAAAGTGGGAAAGATTCCCACTTTAAAAATCATTTTCTAAATTAATCGTTGAATCGAATCATAGTCCAACATTAAATAAATTACATTTTACGATACATTTAACTCGCTTAATGGCCATCTTGGTCTAACATTAATCGCTAAATCGCAAAACTGTTGTTGTTTTAAATGAATCATACCAGCATACGCAATCATAGCGCCATTATCTGTACAAAATTCAATACGCGGATAGTAAACTTGACCTTTACGTTGAGCCATCAGCTCAGCTAATTTATTACGTAACGTTTTGTTGGCACTTACTCCACCCGCAATCACCAAACGATTAAAACCTGTTTGCTCAAGTGCTCGGCGCGATTTTATTAATAATGTATCAACTAACGCATCTTCAAACGCACGCGCAATATCGGCTTTGGTTTGATTATCAAGCTCAACACCTTGATGATATTGATGGATAGTGTTGGCCGCAGCCGTTTTTAATCCCGAAAAACTAAAATCCAGTCCAGGACGATCAGTCATAGGTCTTGGAAAGTGAAAACGTGAAGGATCACCTTGCTCAGCTAATTTCGAAAGTTTAGCACCGCCTGGATAGTCTAAACCAAGTAATTTAGCTGTTTTATCAAATGCTTCACCAGCAGCATCATCAATTGATTCGCCCATTAAGCGATATTGACCAACGTCCATTACACTAATAAGCTGTGTATGCCCACCTGACACCAATAAAGCTACAAATGGATACAACGGTGGGTTATCTTCCAACATTGGCGCAAGTAAATGCCCTTCCATATGATGCACTGCAATTGCAGGAACATTCCAAGCATAAGCGAGAGAACGACCTATTGACGCACCAACCATTAAAGCTCCTACTAAACCAGGGCCTGCAGTGTAAGCTACAGCGTCAATATCCGCTGAAGTCAAGTTAGCTTCTTTTAGTGCTGCTTGAATTAATGGTACGGTTTTACGAATATGATCACGAGAAGCCAATTCAGGTACAACGCCACCATAATCAGCATGCAATTTAATTTGTGAATAAAGTTGGTTAGCGATCAAGCCTTGCTTTTCATCATAAATAGCAATACCTGTTTCATCACATGACGTTTCAATTCCAAGCACTTTCATTAATGTTTACCTGCATAATTGGAAAGGTCATCTTCACTCCAAAGATCTTGTTCAGACATCTCTTTATCTGCGATACGGTGTTCTTCATTAGCCCACTCACCTAGATCGATAAGTTGACAGCGTTTACTGCAAAATGGTCGAAATGTACTTTTGTCTGACCACTCAACCTCCTTTTGACAAGTGGGACATTTGACAAATTGGATAGTTTCTTTATTCATTGCATCTCTTCTAAAATATTTAATAATGTTAACAACAAGCTAATTCAAATTCGATTGCTTCGGTATTGGTGTTTTCACTCGCTTCAAGCGGTATAAATCGAATACTATAACGTGACATATGCCCAGAAACTTGAGGATAAACATTTTTATCCAATGAAACTCGAATTCGAATTAAATTAAACTCGCCATTGGTTTCTTGAAAAAAATTATTGTTATAAACAAATGATTTAAATTCACCCATTTGCCGAATCATTTGCATACAACATGCCAAAGCCTCATCAAGAATTGTCAAATGTTGTAACCAATTTTGTACTTGCCTATCGCGTTTTTCTTGTAACTGTTCTAACCATAAATAAAACGAAGGAAGATCAAAACTACAGCAACCCCCTGGGATCATTAAACGTTGACGAATGGCATTAATAAAACGGTCATCTTTTAAAGTCTGCCCTAAACGCACGATTGAGTTAAATTTAACTAAGTAATCGTCCAATTGAGAAATTAAATTATTTAATAACTCTTGATCGACCCCCTCAATATTGACCCAAGATTGAAGTTTATTTTTTAGCGACTCAATTTCCTTAATTAATTCACTTTTTACATCATTACGTTCAATGATTTCTAATAATTCAGATAGAGCATGAAAAAACAATAGTGCATTATTTTGATCAAAATGACGATGTAAATTTAATTGCTTTAATAAAAATTCAATACGTAGCCATGTTCGCATCTTTTCATTTAGTGGATGTTCAAAAATAATCTTATCCATACTTAACCATTCTTAATATTAAAGTTTTTTAAATATTGTTGATGCAATTTATTTACTTGTGCGGTTAATAAAGTCAAATCACCATTATTGACAATAATATCATCAGCATAAGTTAATCGTTTTTGAGAAGAAATTTGTGATGATATCATTTTCTGTGCTAGCAATTTATCGATATTATCTCTCTGAATAAGTCGCTCTAATTGTAATTGTTCAGGTGTATCAACCATTAAGACTTTATCTGCATAATGATGTAAATTATTCTCAACTAATAGGGGAACAACCCAAATGACATAAGCAGTAGTTTGCTGGGCAATTTGGATTTGTGTTTGTTCTTGAATGATTGGATGTAACAAATTATTCAGCCAGAGTCTTTCATGATCATTATTGAAAATAATTTCTCTTAATTGACTACGATCTAGCTCATTATTGGGTAATAAAATTTCTTGGCTAAAATGTTTAACAATCTGCTTATATGCATCTGTTCCTATTTGAACAACTTGCTTAGCAATTACATCAGCATCAATAATAGGCACACCTAACTGAGCAAAAAGATTCGCAATGGTGCTTTTACCGCTAGCGATTCCACCACTCAAAGCAACAATATAAGGCATGAAATAGATTCCAAATCCAATCAAGTAACATTCTTGAAATAGTATATCATATAACTCATTCCCATTACACACGCCAAATTATCTAAAAAGTAAAGAAAAATAGAAAATTTGTTTAGATAGGATAATTGATGTGTTTTCAATTCAGAATCTTAATTGATCAAAACAAACAATTTTAAAAAAATATTAAAAATGTGTTATTTTTTATTGAGAAATTGATTTAAATAAATAAAAGCATTTAGCACTGAATCTTTTCAATAGTCGATAAAAAACAGTCTCTATTTTGCTAAAAAAGTCCGCTATTGCTTTTATTAATTATTAAACCAAAATAAATTTAATAAAATTGTTGGTTTTATATTTTTAGCTGTATATAATCACATACATCTGTATAAAAACACAGGAATTGATAATGAGACCATTAACGGAACGCCAAAGACAGATTTATGATTTAATCAAAGATAATATTCAAACAACCGGTATGCCACCTACTCGAGCTGAAATTGCGCAAAAATTAGGATTTCGCTCTGCAAATGCAGCTGAAGAGCACCTCAAAGCTCTTGCCAAAAAAGGGGCAATTGAAATGATTGCTGGCTCATCTCGAGGAATACGCTTATTACTGGAAAGTCAGGAAGATCAAAACGATTTTCAAGGAATTCCTCTCATTGGAGAAGTTGCGGCTGGCTCGCCGATTTTAGCTCAAGAACATATTGAAAGTCACTACCAAGTCGACCCCTCTCTCTTTAAACCAAATGCCGATTTTTTGCTCAGAGTTCATGGCATGTCAATGAAGGATATAGGAATCATTGATGGTGACCTACTTGCCGTACATAAAACTCAAGACGTTAAAAATGGGCAAGTTGTGGTCGCACGTATTGATGATGAAGTAACGGTTAAAAGACTATCACGCAAAGGCAAACATGTTCAATTAATTGCTGAAAACCAAGACTTTTCACCTATCGAAGTGGATCTTGAACAGCAAAGTTTCGCCATTGAAGGAATTGCAGTTGGTATAATTCGTAATGGATCATGGATGTAACAACAAAGTTAGTATAAAATGGCGAATAATTGTTAATTAGGAGATAACAATATGTGGCTATTTTGGTTATATGAATTTTTAGGATTTTTTGCGGTCATTTCGCTTATTTTTGTTTACTGCCATTTTCGTGATAAAAAGTTTTGGTCTTTTACATGGAAACATTTAAAGTGGGTATTATTATCAATTGTTGGAGTGTGGTTAATCATAGCCATCCTTTGCCGACATGATCTTTACAATGCCACTCATTGTTATTTTCGCGGAGTAAGTATGCATGCCCAAACAAAATATTCGATCTATTTGGGCGAATGTCAGATAGAAACCCCAAATGGCAGTTATGTGCCGATCGATCGCACTCGAGCATTACCTTTCTCAAATGACCATAGTAGAGATGATGAGACTGATGATTTTTATCCAACAAATTAAATAATTCTTTACTAAATTTCAAAAAATCAGGCTATCATAATTATGAGCGCCTGATTTTTTGTTTCAATAAATGTTTCATCCATTGAAAAAAGTGACAGCTTTAAATATTTCTGTTTAGAATGATGGTGTTATTGATGCTGATAGGCTAAACAATGCTTTTCTAATTTTTTAAAACCAAAAATTAATACAAAACTGACACAAAGATAAATAATTGCTGCAATACCAAACGCATGAAAAGGTTGATACGTTTCAACATAAATATCCCGAGCAATTTTCATCACATCTTGAACCGTTACTGTAAAGGCGAGTGCCGTCGAATGTAACATAAAAATTACTTCGTTACTGTAAGCGGGTAAAGCAATATGAAAGGCTCTTGGAAAGATAATATATTGATATAATTGCCAATGATTAAAACCTAAAGCTGTTGCAGCTTCAATTTCACCCTCCGGCACATTGCGTATGGCACCAGCAAAAACTTCAGTTGTATAGGCACAAGTATTAAGTGTGAAAGCCAAAATAGTACAATTTAAACCACTTTGAAAAAAATCGCTCAGCCAAAGGTGATTTTTAACGATGCTTAAGGTATAAATTCCAGTATAAATTACGAGCAATTGTACATACAGTGGCGTGCCTCTAAAAACATAGGTGAATAACCAAATTGGCAGTTTAATAAATTTATTTGGACTATTACGCCCTATCGCTAAAAATACTGACAAAATGCCGCCAATCAAAATAGATAATATTAATATCCAAAGCGTCATAGCCAGACCAGTGATATTATGGCCATCAGTCCATAACAAAGCTTGCCAATAATTTTGAAGAATTTCTATCATTCACTCATGCTCTTTTTTATTATTTTGCTTTTGTTAGTCCTACGGAGTAGTGCTTATCGAGCCAACATAATGCAACCATTGAAATCGTGGTAAAAAGTAGATAAAAAGCTGCGGCAATTAATGCCAAAAATAAAGGTTGATAAGTTGCTTCCCCTACTGTCTTAGTCGCTTTAACTAAATCAAACAACCCTAACAGTGAAACCAATGCTGTCGCCTTCAGTATAATAAGCCAGTTATTAGCCATACCAGGAAGTGCAAAACGCATCATTAAAGGAAACATCACATAACGAAATACCTGCATCTTACTCAATCCAAGTGCTACAGCTGCATCAAGTGTATTTTTTGCTACTGATTGATAAGCTCCACGAAAGGTCTCGGTAAAGTATGCACCATAGATAAAACCAAGCGTTAACGTACCCGCAATAAAAGGATTAACTTCAATGATATCCGCATTAAAAAAATCAGTAATATTATTGACCGCAAATTGCAAACCAAAAAAGATTAACATCATTAACACCAAATCAGGCACGCCTCGAATTACCGAAGTATAAGCCTGACAGATTAATCGTAAAAATTTCAATGGTGACAATTTACCAAGTGCGCAAATCGCACCAAGTAAAATAGCAACGACTAGTGAAGCAATTGACAGTCCCAGTGTGAGGAATGCCCCTTGAAAAATGAGTATACTATAGCCTTGCATCACTTATTTCTTATTATAAACATCAAAATCAAAGTATTTATCATTGATTTTTTGATAAGTTCCATCGGCTAAAATTTTAACCAGTGCGTGATTAAACGCTTCCCGAAGTTCATTGTCTTTTTTACGAAACCCTAAACCAACGCCGACATCAAAATATTTTTTATCCGTTAGCGCGTCACCAGCAAAAATAAAGCCCTTTCCTTGTGGTTGTTTTAAAAATGCATAACTTCCAGTCACTTCATCTTGCAACGCCGCATCTAATCGCCCTGCGGCCAAATCTGAAAAAACTTGTAACTGATTTTGATAAGGAACAATGGTCACACCATTTGGACGCCAAACTTCATTAGCAAAATGTTCTTGCGAAGTGCCTTGTTCAATGCCGACTCGTTTGCCTTTTAAGGATTCAATTGTTGGCATTATATTCGTGCCTTTTTTTGTTATCAGGCGTGATTGAGTCGCAAAAATTTCATCTGAAAATGCAATCTGCTTTTTACGTTTTTCTGTCATCATCAATGATGATGAAATCACATCAATCTTTCTTGATAACAGTGAAGGAATTAATGCATCAAAGTCTGTGGTTTGAAAAATACATTTTAGATTGGCTTTTTCACACAATGCTTTGGTTATTTCAATATTAAAACCCGTAATTTCCCCATTCTCATCAATGTAATCAAAGGGAGGATAAGAAGTATCAGAACCTATTTTAACTGATTTTGATAATGCCGCCTGACTGGATAGAGATAAGTTTAAAAAGACAATACAACATACTATTTTTATAAATTTGTTCATCCTCAGTACTCTTATAATTTTATTAAATAAGTAATATAACGGGTTATCCGAATTTTTAATAATAAAAAAATATTATTAACCTACAGCAAAATATAAGGATTTTCTTATAAAACTCTGTTCAATAAAGTGTCATTCTCTAGTTTTAACTCAAAACCTAATCTAATAAAAATATTAAAGCGAATTATCCTAAAAACAACCACAGCAATTTTGTAAAAAATATTTAGGTGTCTATACCGTTTCATTTTCCTTTTGTCTAATAGATAACGTTATTGACTGGTTGACATGATCAATGATGCTGTTAACTGATGGGGCATTTTGATAAGTTTTTAAAAAAGACACATAAGATTTCTAAAAAAAAGCCCCTAAAACTAATCCTACAGTGACAATTTATCACTTTGTCGGTATCATATTGGGCATTTTATTATACTCAATTAGGTTTAGTGTGAATATTCAACAATTATTAACGCAACGCGTTTCGCAAGCAATGATACTGGCTGGAGCCGACAACAACTGTGATGCTTTAATTAAGCAATCGGCTAAAGTGCAATTTGGTGATTATCAAGCTAATGGTATTATGGCAACCGCCAAAAAACTAGGTATGCCACCAAGAGCATTGGCAGAGAAAGTTTTACAGCATTTAGATATTGATGATATTGCCGATAAAGTTGAAATTGCTGGTCCGGGTTTTATTAATATTTTTCTAAAAAACAGTTGGATTGCCGAGCAGAACGAAATCGCATTAAACAGTGATAAACTCAATATTACTTTGCCTGCTAAAGCACAAACGATTGTGGTTGACTATTCAGCACCAAACGTAGCTAAAGAGATGCATGTGGGTCATTTGCGTTCTACAATTATTGGTGATGCCAGTGTGCGAGTATTATCCTTTTTAGGACATAATGTCATTCGAGCTAATCATGTCGGGGACTGGGGTACGCAGTTTGGTATGTTGATCGCTTATCTGGAAAAGATGCAAAATGAACATGCCAATGATATGGAACTGTCGGATTTAGAGTCTTTTTATCGCGCAGCGAAAAAACATTATGATGAAGATGAAGTCTTTGCTGAAAAAGCGCGTAACTATGTGGTTAAATTACAAGGTGGGGATGAGTACTGTCGTGATATGTGGCGTAAGCTTGTTGATATTACCATGACACAAAACATTGCTACGTATAAACGATTAAACGTAACATTGACCGTTGAAGATACCATGGGTGAAAGTATTTATAACAGTATGTTACCGGGTATTGTTAAGGATCTAAAACAGAAAGGATTAGCGGTTGAAAGTGAAGGCGCGATCGTCGTATTTTTAGATGAATATAAAAATAAAGAAGGCGAACCGATGGGCGTTATCATCCAAAAACGTGATGGTGGCTATCTGTATGCAACAACCGATATCGCTTGTGCTAAATACCGTTATGAAACGTTACACGCCGATCGCATTCTTTATTATACTGATTCTCGACAACATCAACATTTAGAACAAGTTTGGGCGATTGTACATAAGGCTAAATATGTTCCTGAATCGTTAAAATTAGAGCACCATATGTTTGGTATGATGCTTGGTAAAGATGGTAAACCATTTAAAACACGTTCTGGCGATACCGTAAAATTAAATGACTTGCTTGATGAAGCTTGTGAGCGTGCCAGTTCACTGATTCGTAGCAAAAATCCTGAACTGTCACAAGCCGAACTTGCCCAAATCATTGATGCTGTTGCCATTGGTGCAGTTAAATATGCGGATCTTTCTAAAAACCGTACTACTGATTATGTATTTGATTGGGATAATATGTTGTCATTTGAAGGGAATACTGCGCCTTATTTACAGTATGCTTATACTCGGGTGCTATCAGTTTTTAGAAAATCTGATATTTCTGAAGACAGTTTAACCGGCAACATACGTTTGGACACGGATAAAGAACGTGCTTTAGCTACTCGTTTGATCCAATTTGATGAAACGATCACCACTGTAGCAAACGAAGGCACTCCGCATGTGCTTTGTGCTTATCTTTATGAAATTGCCACGCTATTTTCAAGTTTCTATGAAAACTGCCCTATTTTAACGGCCGAAAACGAAGACTTGAAACAAAGCCGCTTAAAGTTGGCTTCATTAACCGCTAAAACACTTAAAGTGGGTCTTGATATGTTAGGTATTAAAACCGTCGATAAGATGTAATTAAAATAGGCAATTAGCTGTAAACAGTTAAGATTATCTTGCAAAAAAACTTTATAAAAGCCGCCAGTAAAATTATATTGGTGGCTTTTTTATATTTAAACGTATAGTTAACCTCAAAGTTTTTTATAAATTAACAGGTTTTACCACACAAATTTCTAAACCCTCTACATGACGTTTAGCAAATGTAGCAAATTCAACAAAATGAGGCGTGGCATTATGTCTATCTATCGCTGCTTGAGAAGCCCATGTTTCAATGACTACATACACATTGGGATCAGTAATACTTTGATTAAGTTCATAGTGGATGCAATCCGCTTCTTTTCGGCTTTCTTCGACAAGTTTTTTAAAAATAGGTTGAAAAGCTTCATGATACTCAGCTTTTACCGTTATTGTGGCGACAATATTTAATTGGCTCATATTAACCTCATGATCGTTAAAAAATGAAATCGGTACACAATGTATTTTTAGAGAGATAAAAACAAAAATACCCTATTTATTTGATTATTTTTTTGAGAAAGATATTTTACGACAAATCTATTTTTTTGTACGAGTAAATTTAATATTAAACAAAAAGTTAAATATTTATAATAGGATAACCTATAAAAACCCCACCTGATATTATTTTAATACTGATGATAATATCTAAAAAATAATACTTTAACCATTTCATTTATTTATATATTTTCTAAAATTTTAGGCTTGCTATTCACTTCGATTCGGTTAGAATCCTAACTGTTTTAAAAAACAAACTAGGTTAGCTTGATATGTTAAATTTAAATCAACAATATTTTCATCCACAGTTGTTGATGTTTTTAATCCTCCTTCATGGAGGATTTTTTTATCCACCATTTTCCTTACATCCCCAAAAAAATTGAATTATAGAGGCACATTATGACCGATAATAAAAAAATGTTATCAACCAATCGAGATCAAAGTTTAAAAGCATATTTGATGAACAAAATTAAGCAAAATGGCGGTTGGGTAAATTCACATATGCATGCTGATCGTGCTTTTACCATAACGGTAGATAGCTTTGATGTGTATCAAAAACAGAGCTTAATTGAAAAGTGGGATACCTTAGATAAAGTCAAAGCATCAATGAGCGAAGAGGATTACTATCGTCATTTTAGTATGGCCGTTGAGCGTATGATTGAACAAGGTGTGACAGCTATGGGGTCATTTGTGGATATTGACCCAATTGCTGAAGAGCGTGCTATTAGAGGAGCAATTCGAGCTCGTGAAACATACAAAGACGACATTATCATTAAATTGGTCAATCAAACTCTTAAAGGCGTCATTGATAAAGAAGCTCGCTATTGGTTTGATAAAGGTGCCGATTTGGTTGATATTATAGGAGGCTTGCCTCGCCGAGATGAACGTGATCATGGTAAAGCAATGGGATTAAAGCATCTTGATGTGCTCATGCAAACAGGCAAATCAATGGGAAAAATGGTGCATGTCCACGTAGATCAATTTAATTCATCGGACGAAATCGAAACCGAACAGCTTACGGATAAAACCTTAGAACATGGCATGCATGGTCGTGTTGTTGCCATTCACAGTATTTCAATCACAGCGCACAGCTTAGAATATCGTCAAAAACTGTATCAAAAAATGAAAGAAGCAAAAATGATGGTTATTGCTTGTCCATTTGCATGGATTGATAGTCCTCGCCGTGAAGAACAAGGTCCAACCCGTAACTCTCTCACACCTGTTGACGAACTTGCCGAAGCAGGAATTCCTGTTGCCATTGGTACCGACAATATTAGCGATTATATGTTGCCATTTTCAACAGGTAATATGTGGGAAGAACTAAAACTGCTTGTTACTGGCTGCCGTTATACCGATCTGGATAATGTTGTAAATGTTGCCACCAGAAATGGACGAATGGTGTTAGGACTGGAATAATAAACCAGCTGATATAAATAAGAATCTCACCTACAATAATTAAACCATGGTGAGATTTTTCTCATGATCATCTTATTTTAAAAAGCCTTTTTCTAAACATTGGATTCCTGCATTAAGCAGGTTATCACTTATACACTAGATGCAATAATAAGATAAAAACAACTTCACTCTACTCAACATCATGATTCGATAAATAATTATGCAATAACGGATGAAGCGGCTTACAAACTGATACAAGAAAATAGAATAAGTGCTTACTATCCCACCATAACTTGTCTACACGATTTATTACTTTTATTCTGCATTCTCCGCAGCTTTAATCCAATTTATACAGTTATGAACAAATCAAAGCAAAGTACATTTTTCATTATTGAATGAGCCATATTTTAAGATAATGATCGGTAGAATTAAGATTTTAAGATATTTGCGTAATGATGCAATTCACTCAGGAAACAAAGACTAAATTGTCCATTACGAACCTCAAGATGCTTCTTATCAGGTTCAATTGCTTGTTTATTGTTATCACTTTATTTTCCAACTCATTGATAGAAAATTGAAAAATAACATTTTTAACATTAATCGCTATTTTCATTGGGTGTCTACCTCAATACCAATTATGTATTGAGGAGATAGATAACACTATTTTCGAGTAGGTTTTTTAGCCGTAGCACGGCGTGGTGGTTTGGAAAAATTATTCAATTTAACACGCTTTGGTCTAACAATTTTTTTGTCCGATGAGGTAGCAGTTTTAGTGAAACTTTTCACTTCTGCCGGTAAGCCGACAAGCTCACGTAAATAATTAACAGAATCAATGCCGAGCTCCATCCATGTACCACGCGATAATCCTTTTGGTAAATTAATATTGCCATAACGAATACGTAGTAAACGGCTGACTTGTACCTCGATCGCTTCCCACATTCTGCGTACTTCTCGATTACGACCTTCGGTTATAACAACATTAAACCATTGGTTGAGTCCGTCACCACCCTGAGCTTTAATTGACTTAAATGAGGCGGGACCGTCTTCAAGCTGAACACCTTTACGTAATTGATGAATTTGCTGATCGGTAATATGACCAAATACTCGCACCGCATATTCACGTTCGATTTCATGTCTTGGGTGCATTAATCGGTTAGCAAGCTCACCATCTGTGGTAAATAATAACAGGCCAGAAGTATTGATATCCAAACGACCAATATTGATCCAACGAGCATTTTTTAAACGAGGTAATCGTTCAAATACCGTCGCACGACCTTGAGGATCGTTACGCGAACAAATTTCCCCCTCAGGTTTATAATAAGCCAGGACTCGGCAGACTTCTTTTTCTTTACTTCTAAGTTGAACTAAATGCCCATTGATACGAATTTTAGGGTTAGCGCTAACATCAACACGATCGCCTAAATTAGCGATTTTACCATCAACGCTGATCTTCCCTGCTGCTATCATGGCTTCAATCTCACGACGTGAACCATTGCCTAAATTTGCTAATACTTTCTGTAATTTTTCAGTATTGTCTTTAATATTTTTCATAACCAGTTCTCGCTACCTTCACAGGTATCATATTTGTTTAACTTTTAGTGAAAACTTATATCAAAATCGATATGATTCTTTGATATAGTCAGTAAATATTGTAGGTTAAATAGTAAGTTTCTCAATTTTTAACAAACAATAAAAATAAATTCTTCATATTATTACTTGGATCTTTTAGTGACGTCTATTTTTCTGAAGTTTTTTATTTTTGAAATTAAACTGTTTGCGGTTTAATCACGTAGTATTATTTTCTTCAAATTTTTTAGAATAATAAGTCCACAAAATCCAATCAGACTCAATAAAGTCCCCAAAAGCGCCTAAAACGGTAGGAGCTCAAAGCGCATTAAAGTCAGACATTGTAGCATACTTAAAATGATAAAGAACGTTTACTTGTTCACTCAATAAAAAGCATTACCATTTGATTCTGGCAATGAAGTAAACAACGCGCTTTTTATGCTTTTTGTTCCCCCAAAAAAAACAATAGGATAATAAAAATTATGCCGATTAATTGTTTATAGTCATAGAAATATTTAAAAAATAAAATCGGCAATATCACTGTTTACATAATCAAATTAGGAAATAACACGAAATTGTTCATAAACGATATAAAATTGGATAAATACTATACCTATCCGTTAAACCTATTAACATAATCGGTTGATTGGTCAGGATATTGCTCTCTCATTTTAAATAAATGGGCTGATATCACCACTGCCTTGACGAATAATATCGGGATAGTCATGGGTTAAATCGATAACGGTTGTCGGTTGCGCACCAATGTATCCACCATGCACAATGGCATCAAGCTGATGACCAATTTTATCTTCGATCTCTTCAGGATCAGACTGTGCTTCATCCTCATTAGGTAAAATTAATGTGGTTGTCATTAATGGTTGTCCCAATAATTCCAGCAATGCTAAATCAATTTTATTATCAGGAATACGCAAACCAATGGTTTTACGTTTTTCATTCATTAATCGGCGCGGAACTTCTTTGCTGGCTGGTAAAATAAAAACATATTTACCGGGAGTATTATTTTTTAATAGTCGAAAAGTTGTGTTATCAACAAATGCATAAGATGAAAGTTCAGAAAGATCACGACACATTAAGGTGAAGTTATGATATTTATCAAGCTGGCGAATTTGGCAAATCCGATCCACACCATACTTGTTATCCAGCAAGCAGCCTAGTGAATAACCTGAATCTGTCGGAAAGGCAATGACGCCTCCATCATTTAAAATTTTGACAACTTGATCTAATAATCTTGTTTGTGGATTATCTGGATGAATATAAAAAGTTTGGCTCATAGTTTTCTTCTATTATTCGTGTTATCGTTAAATGTTATGTTTAATATCGTCATTCCAATCATGCCAGATAGGTGTCACACTGGCAGGTAAAGGGGTGGTTTTACCTAAATCAAGATAATTAACCAGATCGTGAAAATCGGAACCTTGTGATGCCAATAATCCAAATTCATTAGCTAATTTCGCCAATCGTTGTAAATCATCTTGCGTTTGTCTGCTTTGTGATACTTCCATGGCATTACCGCCATATTCTTTAAATTCAGCAATCAATGTTTTTAATTTTGTTAACGTTAAATCATAACGGCTAGGATGAGCAAGTACTGCTTGCCCACCTGCTGCATGAATGGCATGCACCGCTTGAACAATACTACAACATTTTGCAGGCACATAGGCATAACCACTTTTGCCTAAATATTTTTTAAAGGCGTGTTTAATATCTTTAGCATGACCATGAGCAACTAAAAAACGTGCGAAGTGAGCTCGTGATACAATATCACCTTTCGAAAATTGTTGTGCTTGTTGATACGCATTATTAATACTGACTTTCGCTAATTTTTGGTCAATGCAAATTGCTCTATCAATTCGCTTTTGTTCTTGGGTGGATAGCAAGTCAAGTAACAATGAGTTTTCAATATCGACATTCAATCCAACAATATGAATTTCATTATTCTTCCATATTGTTGATACTTCAACACCATAAATTAATTTAACGGGTAAACTTTCACGTTCTATCGTATTTTTGGCTTCTAATAGACCTTTGATAGTATCGTGATCGGTAATGGCTAACATACTGATATGATTATCAGCCGCTCTTTTGACCAGTTCACTGGGTGTCAATGTGCCGTCTGACGCAGTTGTATGCGAATGTAAATCAACGATCACTTTTTTTCTCGAAAATTATTTTTAAACGTGTAATATACCACACAAATTGCATGACCACTAAAAGGTAAATTATGAAAGATCAAATTATGCTTGCCCAACAAGATACCAACGCGATTATTGAAGAACTGTTAGAAGATGGTAGCGATCCTCATGCGCTTTATATTATTGAACATCATATTTCATCCCAAAATTTTGATCAGCTTGAAAAAGTCGCTGTAGAAGCCTATAAATTAGGTTATGAAGCTACCGATCCTGACGAAGACGTAGACGAGGTGGGCAACGTTGTTATCGGTTTTGATATTGTTGCTGAAAGTCCACTTAATGCAGAATCAATTAATGCCCAAATAGCAGAAATAATCACATTAACATATCAATTCGGTGTCAACTATGATGGTTGGGGAACTTATTTTGAAGATGGCAGCGATGATTTTCATGAAGATGATAATCTCGAAACGCTTCATTAATACGATTAATGATATTATTTAACCTATTTATTGTTTCGAAGCTATTTACCTCTTTTGGACTTTTCTTCTTTTCACTTTTATTCTTATCCGCTAAATGACGGATAAGAATAGTGAGTGATAGGAATTTATTTCACAATTTCAATGCGACTTGTCCTTTGTTGATTTGGCGATACACTACGAATAAAGACACTTTCCCCTTTCTTAATGGAAGTGGGACCTCGATAACGTAACCATTGATCGCCTTTATCAATTGAATATTCAATACTTAAACCAGGGAAAACAATATTTGCCATCAATTTACCATTTTCAATTTTTGCTCCAGGGATAGGTAGACGATAATCAACCAAAGCCGCATCTAATTTAGCTAATTCTCGTTGTCCTAATAAATTGGCAAATTGGTTCCAATCATCAAAAAGTTTCTGCTGATCAACATAATGGGTTTCACCTAGTTGGAATTGGCGATCTTTTTGATAATTTGTTTCCCAATCGGCTTTATGCCATGCGCGTTCTGCAACACTGAGTAATCGAGGATAGGTCATATACGCCATTTTCTCATCTGTACGAATATTTTCAGTCCATATTTGAGCTGATAATCCATATGCACCTGGCCAATCCATTGTACCTTTCGCTGCAAAAGCATCCCCGTTACGATCAAAAGAAGTTTCAGCATTCTGTGGCAAGTTATCTGGCGCAAAACTGAAGATTTTGCGTTCGTCATTAAATCGAGCAGCCCAATAATAACCGCTTTCTTTTGGATTAACTTCGTAAGGCATATCTAAATAGACATAATCAGGATTAGACACAATAACTTTATAGCCCTTATTGGCAAATTCATTCACTGAATCATACCCGCCCCAATATAAGTTATCCCAGAAATTGACAATCACTTCATCAGTGGCAAAAGCGTTGGCATCGGTAGCAAATTTTACACCATCTTGCCAAACTTGCATGCGATTAATCCCATTTTTTTTAATGATTTTACTTACTTCGACGGCAAAATAGCTTGGTAAATGTTCAAAATTCTCAACTACGCCAGTTTTGACAAAGGTTTGGCAAGCTTGTGATTTTGCCCATGGGTGATCTTCAACACTTTGATCGATTAACCCTTTACCATCCTCTTTTTGAGCGGCGTTGATATCTTGGTAGCCATTACCGAAATGAATGTTTTTTGCTTCATCACCACCAAAATGCCAGGTTGTAATAGGTTGTTCAGCTTCAACATGCATTTTAGCGATTTCACTAATGACTTTATTAACAAATTTTTTTGAAGACTCCAAACATGGGTTGAGATAACTTTGTCGATTATAAAATTGTACCGTTGTTGTATTGGATGTATCGGTTGGATCAATTAATCGATATTCGTTAGCTTGTTGTTCTTGTCCTTTATCCATTAGGTGTTGATATCTCACTTCCATCGATTTAATAGCGGCTCTAGCATGAGCGGGCATATCGATTTCTGGGATGACTTCAATAAATCGAGCTTTTGCGTATTTTACTATCTCAATATAATCAGCTCGAGTAAAGTATCCACTGCCGCTATTATTGCTATTTGGACCCGATCCAAGTTGTGGCAATAAGCACTTTTTCTCACTCAAATCATGACAGCGTTTACTACCAAAATTGGTGAGTTCAGGTAAACCTGGAATTTCAATTCGCCAACCTTCATCATCACTCAAATGGAAATGAAATTTATTCATTTTATATTTTGACATCGTATCAAGTAGCTGTAATACCGCTTCTTTACTTTTGAAATTTCGACCGGTATCTAACATCATTCCTCGATATTCAAAACGCGGGGCATCTTCAGCTGAAAGTACAGGAATAACATGAGGATTATCGGCATGTAATACAGATAATATCGATTCTACGCCATAAAAAATGCCACTTTGGTCAAAAGCTAAAATGGTGGCCCCTTCAGGAGTGATATCTAACTTATAACTCCCTTTTACGCCTTTTTCAAATGCATTTTTATCAATTGAAGCCTTAATGTTAAAGCCTTTAGGACTAACAGGGATGTTTAATATTTTAAAATGTTCATTTAATACCGCTTCGCTCTCTTTTGCTAAGCCATTAAGAACTAAATTAACGCCATTTTCATTGAGTGTAACCATTTCCTTACCAACAGTAAGTTTGGATGGGGTCGGCAAAATCTGCCCTTTTAACAAGTCGGCATTAATAAGTTGCATCTCTTTGTTATGTTGATAACGATTTTCAGGCGTCATTAAAATATTATGATCATTGGGGGATATTTTCCATTGTTTGCCTAAAGGTTCAACAAATGCCGATAGATTATCGGAATCGGTATCCGTATTAACAATCATTTTGGGTTCAGCATTTGATGAGGTGACATACCATCTAGGCATCACATCACTTTCACTGATTTGCCAATATTCCCCAATGATGGGTATTTTCACAATAGCTTTCTCGGGAATTCCTTTGAATTTTTTAGTAGGTTCAAGCTTATGCAAATCACCTGTTATATGGGTAATTTTAAATTGATCATGATTGACGGCTAATATCATGCGAATATTGTGAAAATAGATTGCCCAATCTTTGTCAGTTATCGCAGAACCCGTATTTTTAAGCGTTAAAGTTACTTTGTTACAAGATGCCCAATCTGCCCCCAATGCAGCACAATCTACACCATGATTGACAGCATTATTATCAACTATATGATAATTTAGTCGCAATTGTGAACTCATGGTATCCACAATTTTTTGTGAAGCGCTAACTGATTGTGCAGCTCCCATACTGAATAATGATGCTATCGATGTAGCAATAATAGCTGATTTAAATTTTATCATGACAATTACCTATTTTTGTTTAGCATTGAAAATGGTGAAAGGGACAGTAACAATAAATTTGATATCGTGTTCGTCTTGGAAGATATTGCCATATCCGCCCCCCCAGCTTGGGATATTGGTATGATTGTTATATTTGGTATAATGAAGTTGTAAAGACGTATCTTTTATCCAACCATTTTGTACGGTATAACCTAAATCAAAATTGTAAGCTGATTCAATTAAACGTTTCTTCTGATTAAATTGTTTGTCTGTGCTCGGTTTCGCATCCCAACCATAAGCATAAGAAACGCCTGTTTTCCAACCAGTTAAAGAATTGGATAGATCGCCTAAATCATAAGTGACTTCAGCAAATATCGCCTTCTCACCATTGGCATTAAAGTCAGAACGTGAATTCCACCACACATCTAATCGACCATTTGAAGAAGCATAATCCGGTGTCATTCGCTGTAGAAAGAACCCTTGTTCACCTTCAGCTTTAACAACCACACCTTCAAGTCGTAGACCAACCGGCCCCATTTGATAACCTAAAGTAGCTGCTTGTAACCACGCCAAGCCATCATAAACATTTTTTCCTTTATGTGACTGATCTTTAGCGCCATAAAATTGATAACTCATCGTAAGTGGATTATTGAATATATCGGTTTTATATGAGGCTTTACCAAAAAATTGGTTCATATAATTTTGTGCTTGACCAAAAGCACTTTCTACCACTAAATGGTTTTTAAAGTCATACTTCAAACCAGCAGAATGGAGGTAATCAATTTTTTTCCCTTTTCCCCATTGTTTAAATTCATAAAGTCGCTTATACCAAGGCGCTTTGTATTTATCAGTCCACATATACGACATGGATAAAACACCGGCTTCATCGAAATCAAGCAAAGTACCAAATTCCACACCTCGATAAGTACCGGGTAATAAACTCCAGTGTGGCGCCAGTAATGTTTGACCTGAAGGTTGAATATACCCTGCTCTAAGCCAAAATTTGTCGTCGATTTTAAAATTCACTAACGCTTTATAAAAACTCAGCCCACTGACATCTTTCTTCCAATCCTCATCCCATCGGGTATTGGCGCCACTAAAACCGATTTCATTAGGATGTCCATTGCCACCGTTACTGACTTCCCAAGCACCGTAACCACCTAACTCAATTGCAAATCGATCAGCCATATACCCCGATTTAAAATCCAAATTTGTGTTAAAAGAGGAATGTCTAAGATTTTTTTCATATTTATGTTCATCGACATTTTTTCTTTCACGATCACGATTCCAGAAAAATACATTACCTGTAAGTGACGAATCATCAACAAAATTATTTGCATAAGTAGCATAAAGCGGTGTAATGCTGGTTAACACGGTTAAAGAAAGTATGAGTTTTGTCAAATAACTCAGCGAACGAGGAATGTTTAATGCATTATAGTTATTCATAATTTATTTCCTTAAATCAATACTGTGTAATTTAAACAGCCGTTCTTCATTAGACCACCTCGTTATTAAGCACAAAATAAAATCCGTTTTCATTTTAAAAACTTTTATTAACACCTTGAAAAACTCAGTAAAACCAAAAAAGAGGCTAAACAGCTATTTTTTATAATGCATAAACATATTTTAGTTAGCAAATTAAATAATTTAAATTCGTGATCCTAGTCACTAAAAAGATTTCACTTTGAATGATTTCATTTGGGGAAATGTTTACTTTTTTTATTTAAAAAAATAATAAAATAGAAAAGATAAAAGAGGTTATGTAAATCATTGCTTTTATTATGCTGAGCTAAATTAGCAGTATCATTTTGGTTATGACAAGTCAGTATAGAGGCTAAAAAAAGAGAAATGCCCAGCATTTCTCTTATCATTAATATTGAATTTCAATACAGCGTTAAACTAATTTTCAGTATCAATTTCTTCAAAACTTTTTACTAACTCATCAATCGCTTTCATCTGTTTTAAGAAAGGTTCCAATTTCGCTAATGGTAATGCTGACGGACCGTCACATTTTGCGTGACTTGGATCTGGGTGGGATTCTAAAAATAATCCCGCTATACCGACTGCCATGCCTGAACGAGCAAGTTCAGTGACTTGACCTCGGCGTCCACCGGATGCAGCCCCCATAGGGTCACGACATTGAAGAGCGTGAGTAACATCAAAAATTACTGGGGATCCTTTGCTGGCTTTTTTCATAATATTAAAACCTAACATATCAACGACCAAATTATCATAGCCAAAACAACTACCTCGGTCACAAAGAATCACTTTATTGTTACCCGCTTCTTCAAATTTTTCAACAATATTACCCATTTGACCAGGGCTAACAAATTGCGGTTTTTTAACATTAATTACCGCACCTGTTTTTGCCATTGCAACAACCAAATCAGTTTGTCTGGCTAAAAAGGCTGGTAACTGAATCACATCGACCACATCAGCGACTGGTTGACACTGCTCTTGAGTATGGACATCGGTAATGATTTTGATGCCAAACTGCTGTTTAAGCTCCTGGAAGATTTTTAGGCCTTCTTCTAAACCAGGTCCACGATAAGAATGGATTGATGAGCGATTGGCTTTATCAAAAGATGCTTTGAAAATATAAGGAATATTGAGTTTATCAGTTACAGTGACATAATGTTCACAAATCTTCATAGCCAAATCACGTGATTCAAGTACGTTCATACCACCAAATAATACAAACGGTAGATCATTGGCTACGGTAATATCACCGACATTTACTTTTTTTTGATTCATCATAAAATTATCCTTGTTAAGGTTTAAACCAGCGACCGATCGTGACCCTATCATTGCCACTATAGTCGGTAAAGGTTTCAACTAATTGAAATCCGTGTTGTTTGAAAATGGTCTGTACCGCTTCACCTTGTTTCCAACCATGTTCGATAAGTAGCCAGCCGTATTGAATTAAATGTTTTGTGGCACCTTGAACAATCAATCTAATGTCAGCTAAACCGTCATCTTCAGAAACCAAAGCACTTTTGGGTTCGAATCGAACATCCCCTTGCGATAAATGAATATCTGTGGGTTCAATATAAGGTGGATTACTGGTTATCATTGAAAATTTACGGCTTTTTATCGGTTTATACCAATCACCTTTTAAAAAATAGACATTGTTAACCCCAATTTGGTCAGCATTTTTTTGAGCCAAAATTAAAGCGTCATTATTTTTTTCAACGCCTGTAAATAAGCAATCAGGGCGTTCGGTTGCCATAGCAATCGCTATCGCCCCCGTACCGGTACCGAGATCTAAAACTTCACACGGTACTTTAGGTAAATAGTCTAAACTGAGTTCAACTAATTTTTCAGTATCCGGTCGCGGAATTAATGTTGCGTTAGACACATTAAACTTCAAAGACCAAAATTCTTTTTCACCCGTGATATAAGCGATTGGCTCGCCCGTTTGACGACGTTTTAAATTTCTCTCTAAAGCAATGAGCTCATCTTCAGTTAATTCGGTTTCGCTAAATGCCATCAAAAATGTGCGTGTTTTATGTGTGACAAAACTTAATAAAATTTCGGCATCACGCTTAGGGCTTTCACTATCAGTCAGCGTTTGGGAAGCGCCCTTAAGCCATTCTAAATAGGTCATTCATCTTGTTCCGATAAAGCTGCAAGTTGGTCTGCTTGATATTCTTGTACAATTGGATCGATTAACATTTCTAGTTTACCTTCCATGACTTCATCTAAGCGATAAATGGTCAGGTTGATTCGGTGATCGGTCACTCGACCTTGTGGATAGTTATAGGTTCGGATTCTATCTGAGCGATCGCCTGAACCTAAAAGATTACGTCGAGTTGACGCTTCTTCTTGCTGACGTTTACGTATTTCAGCATCCTGAATGCGCGCCGCCAATACTGACATGGCTTTAGCTTTGTTTTTATGTTGTGAACGTTCGTCTTGACACTCAACAACAATGCCGGTTGGAATGTGAGTAATACGGATAGCAGAATCGGTAGTATTAACGTGTTGCCCGCCCGCACCCGATGAACGATACGTATCGATTTTTAAATCCGCTGGATTGATTTCAGGCATTTCTGCCTCAGGGATTTCAGGTAAAACAGCAACAGTACAAGCGGAAGTATGAATACGACCTTGAGACTCTGTTTCCGGAACCCGTTGAACGCGATGACCACCTGATTCAAATTTTAAGTTACCGTATACACCATCGCCACTTATGAGCATGATCACTTCTTTATAACCACCATGTTCGCCTTCATTAGAACTCATGATTTCAACTCGCCAACGGCGTGATTCAGCATAGCGGGTATACATTCTGGCTAAGTCACCGGCAAAAATTGCCGCCTCATCCCCACCGGTTCCGGCACGTACTTCAACAAAACAGTTATAATCATCATTAGGATCTTTAGGTAATAATAACACCTGCAACTGCCTTTCTTGTTCTTCGACTTGTCCTAATGCTTCATTCAATTCTTCTTGAGCCATTTCACTCATTTCCGGATCGGAAAGCATCATTTTAGCCGTTTCGATATTTTCTTGAGTTTGCTTCCAGCTCGTAAAACACTTCACGACATCATTTAATTGTGCATATTCTTTAGAAAGTGTGCGAAAGCGATTTTGATCGGCGATTACCGAAGGGTCAGATAATAATGCTTGAACTTCTTCATAACGTTCTTGCAATGTTTCTAACTTATTGATAATTGAAGATTTCATAAATATGTAACTTAAACTTAAATTAATTGAATATGGTCATCATTATATACTTAATCACTAGTAAAATATAGCTTCGACTCATCTTCATCTTACTTGAACATTTTCGATCGCCTCAAAAAAATGAAATTGACGATAAATTCATCCTAAAAATGTTACCCCTGTCACATAAATACATCCTGGAAGTTTAAAAAACGACAATCAACATATAACATCATGAATGTAAACGATATCATTTATGATCTTTTCAATATTTATTCCAATAATTATTGCCATTATTACCAAACATAGCGGTATCGCATACACCATACAACACAATGAAATAATACAAAATAGGTGAGAGGAGAGTTTTATGAAAAAAATCGTGATATTCATTTTAATAGGGTTGAGTTCAATGGCTAACGCTGCAATTGAGTGGGATACACCACAAGGAAAACTTAAACTCTATGGTGATGTTGAAATTAATGTTGATGCCGCAAGCAGCAAACAACAACTTAGCTCCTTAAAAGAAAGCGCCGAGAAAAAAAATAAACCTGCTGATAAAGATCGCTGGGATATTAATGGTCGAATTTTGATAGGGTTAGAAGGTTATCACGAAATAAAGGATCACAATTTTGCTGGTTTTGTAGTACAGCCACTGGCTGATTTAGGTGGTGATATGAATTTGGACGATGCGGCTTTTTATTTTGGACAAAAACAAGAATGGAGCATTAAAGTCGGACGTTATGAGGCCTATGATATGTTTCCTCTTGGTCAAGATACTTTTATTGAATATTCAGGTAATACAGCTAATGATATCTATGAAGATGGTTTTGGCTACATCTATATGATGAAAGAAGGTCGAGGTCGCAGTAAAAATGGCGGAAGTATTCAATTAAATAAGCCATTTTTCAATAATTTCAATTTAGAAGTTAATGCCTTAGTCAGTAACGGCGAAAAAATGTTTAATAAATCGACCTATCACGGTTATGATATTGAGAAAAAGAAAAACGTCGTTTATGTCCGTCCAGTTTTATCATGGAAAAATGATCATTTCTCAACCGGCATTGCAGCTGAAACCAATGTTGTAAAAAATGCTTATGGTTATTACGATAATAATGGTAAATTTCGCGATCAATCTCAACGAACTGGTTACGGCGTAACCTTTTCTTGGAACAGTGAAGGGGACTGGGGAGCAGAAAACAAAGGACTTAAAATCAATACCAGCTTCGCTTACCTGAACGCCAAAGATGAAAATGATATGACCATCGGTTCAGATATCATCTGGGAGAAAGTCGGGCTGGGCTACTATTATGCTCACAATAATATTAAGAAATTTAATTCAGACAATAAAATTAAAGATGGGCATATCAATAACAAGGGTAAATATAAAATTCACACAGTTAATGCTTCTTATTTAATTGATAATGTATTGGATATGGATAATTTTAATATCTATTTAGGTGCATATTGGTCATTATTAGATCGAAATAAATCTCATGGTGACAATAGCGATGATCGATATGGTGCGCGCGTAAGATTTAAATATTTCTATTAATTCATCGTAAGTGTGACATAGCGAACCTATTTCGTCTTTTAAAACAAACCAGTTTATTGCAATATATTGGTTTGTTTTTACGAAATGTATTTGCAATTATCAAGAGTATTATAACCTACGCCAAGTATAAACACTCTGGGCAGTGCTGAACAAACTGGAGGATTAAATATATGCGCCAAACTATATGGAAACTTGAAAATAGTGTTAAAAACTACGATTGGGGAAGTATTGATAATATTCCTAAAATGTTTGCTATCGACAATCCAACAAAAAAACTCATTGCTGAAATCTGGATGGGCGATCATCCAAAGGGTTGTTCATTAGCGATTGATAAAATGCATAAAAAAATCAGACTTGATAACCTTATCAAAAATCATCCGTTAGCAACGTTAGGTGCCAAAACTTTTCAAAAATATTCCGATCTTCCCTATTTATTTAAAGTGCTATCAGCGAATAAAGCATTATCAATACAAGTACACCCAACCAAGTTTAATGCCGAGCAAGGTTTTGCAAAAGAGAATCAATTAGGCATTGCTTTAAATGATCCGAAACGCAATTATAAAGATCCCAACCACAAACCAGAGCTGATCTATGCTCTCACGCCATTTAAAGCCATGTGCTCTTTTCGCGCTATTACAGAAATTTTGGCATTGTTTAGCCAAGTTAACGTTCCAACATTAAGCAATGAACTTGAGCAATTGCATATTCATGCCAATGAACAACAATTAAAATGCTTTTTCCAAGCATTGCTGACATTATCACCCGAAAGAAAACATCAAGCGATAAACCAATTGTTAAATTGTATAAAACCGTTTACAAACGAGCCCTATTTAACAATAAAAACCCTTGCCAACGATTACCCAAATGATATTGGGATATTCATGCCATTAATCTTAAATGTAATTCAATTGCAACCATCACAAGCCATGTTTTTATCTGCCCAAACACCCCATGCTTATTTGTGTGGTACTGGACTTGAAGTGATGGCAAGCTCGGATAATGTATTGCGGGCAGGTTTAACCAATAAACATTTGGATATCGATGAATTGTTAAAAAATACCAGTTTTAATAGCCTTAGTTTGGATGCGTTAATCATTGCACCTATTATTCGACAAAATAAAATTGATTTTCCGGTTCCGGTTGATGATTTTAAATTTGAAATAATTGACAGTGATAATCAAGCAAGAAATGAAAAGGTCACTAGTGCGCAAATACTATTTTGTCTTGAAGGCAATATTACCTTAACTTCTAAATTTGAAATTATAACACTGACTAAAGGTGAATCCGCCTTCATCGCCTATAACACCAAGAATTATTGTTATCAAGGTGAAGGTAGCTTAGCCAAAGTTTCAAATTAAGGGATAGATTTTCTATTTTCATACTCAAACGTAGTGTTAACCTGAAACTTTTTGACAAAAAGAACGACTCAATTGTGATTAATGAGTGTCACCGATCATATTGAGCAAAAAGTTTCAGATTTTATTGCGTGACCATTTATGCGGTAGCTATCAAAGTATGCGTGTGTTTCACAAAATTTCTCATCAAAAAATGCATTTTCTGTTTTTAAACTCGAACGCTTGTTGTTGCTCGATATCAATGCGTTCTATCGTTCCACAAATCTTGGTAAATTCATTCCCCAAACACGGTAAAACCGGTGGTTTGGGGGGATGTCGCCAGGAGCGATCAATGATTTGCTTCTGAATTTTATAAAAATTTTTTAGACTCATATCTTAGCAATCTTGGTTTTGTTCTTGTTAATAATAAAAAAGATTATTATCACAAACTTTAATTCTATAGTTAATTTTAGGTTTATTATTATTTGCAGTATATTTACCTTGAAATTTTAATTTCCAACATTTTCTATTGGTGTACTTTCTTAAATCTATTCTGGATATTTTTGGCAGGTTTAAGGCGTTAAAAATTTGTTCAGCAATTTTCACTTTGGTTTTAAAACTGTCTTTTATGGCAATAATTAATCCGACAAATGCAAAACTACCAAAAGCCATTGCAACGGCACTTATGTCATCTAAATAGCTTTTACTTAATGATAATACTTCATTGAGCCCAAAAGAATAGACATCAAGACATGTAAAAAACAATAATACAAACAATACTATTATTATGGTACGCGACAAAACATAAAAAAAATAAGCCCAGCGCCCTCTAAAGCAATTGGGGCAAACACTTATTATCCTTTCATCCGGTTTGGCTATCGCATACAGTTCGTAATGATCCTTTTGCCACTCCACCACCACTTCAACGTTATCCCCTTCCCGAAATGGGCAATCACCTAACCAACCACAATAAATCTTATTTTCAATTTGCACATTAACAAAATTGGCATCTCGTAAAATAGGTTGATTATCTGCCATTCCGGTCAAACCAACTTGCCCTCGTAAGGCACCAATGATGGCCCCTATCTTGGCAGCTCTCTCGGTTCTTTCCATTATTTCTTTCATGTTTTCATACGATTCCACTTCAAACGCTTGTTGTTGTTGCTCGATATCAATGCGTTCTATCGTTCCACAAATCTTGGTAAATTCATCCCCCAAACACGGTAGAACCGGTGGTTTGGGGGGATGTCGCCAGGAGCGATCGATGATTTGCTTCTGAATTTTATAAAAATTTTTTAGACTCATATCTTGATAATCTTGGTTTTGTTCTTGTTAATAATAAAAAAGATTATTATCATCAGCTTTCATGTTATAACTGAGCCTTGGTTTTTGATTATTTGCTGTACATTTACCTTGAAATTTTAATTTCCAACATTTTCTATTGGTGTACTTTCTTAAATCTATTCTGGATATTTTTGGCAGATTTAAGGCGTTAAAAATTTGTTCAGCAATTTTCACTTTGGTTTTAAAACTGTCTTTTATGGCAATAATCAAACCGGCAAGTGCAAAAAGACCATAAGTTAATGCAGACATAGATATATTATCTATATAATCCTTACTTAAGGATAATACTTCATCAAGACTATAATAATATACATGTAGACCTGTCATCACTAATAGTGAAAGTAACCACATAATAATAGTACGCGGCAAAACATAAAAAAAATAAGCCCAGCGCCCTCTAAAACAATTGGGGCAAACACTTATTATCCTTTCATCCGGTTTGGCTATCGCA